>JAEKNW010000086.1 GCA_016838885.1 Candidatus Cloacimonadota bacterium | reverse complement strand
TTTTTCCGAATATATATATTATATGCGTCTAAATTCTGTAAGCTATTTTGCTAGAATAATCTGCACTCTTCACTAAAATTCTACTGCACTACTTGGGTTTAATCAAAGTTAATCCCCAGTTCTTTGATTTTGCGAGAAAGATTACTTTGTTGTAAGCCCAGAGATTGGGATGTTTTTGAAATGTTGCAGGCATGCTTCCAAAGTTGTTTTTCCAAATACCTTTTTTCAAATTGAGCTTTCTTATCTGCAAAGTTGATAGTTTCATCCCAAAAGTCATCAACTTTCATATTAGGTTGATAGAAGGACTTAACGAAGTCTAGTTCAATAAGGTCATTGTCAGAAACAATATAAAGTCTTTCTATCAGGTTTTTTAATTCACGTACATTACCTGCAAAGTTGAGATTAGTTAAATAATTAATAGTTTCAGGAGTGAACTCTTTTGGTTTAATCTTCATTTCTTGAGCATTAAGCTCGGAGAAGTAGTTAACTAATATTTCAATATCTTCATTACGCTCTCTTAGAGGGGGAACTCTAAGGGGAATTACGTTTAATCGATAGTAGAGGTCTTCTCTAAATTTCCCTTCTGAAATTAGCTCTTCTAAGTTCTTGTGAGTTGCGGCAATAATTCTGGCATCAACCTTTATTGATTTATTAGAACCGACTCTTTCAAACTCGCCTTCCTGAATAACTCTTAATATTTTGGCTTGGGCAGTTAAGCTCATATCCCCTATTTCATCAAGAAAAAGAGTACCTCCGTCAGCTTCTTCTATCTTTCCTTTTTTAGAATTATGAGCACCGGTAAAAGCTCCTTTTTCAAATCCGAATAGTTCACTTTCAACTAATTCATTAGGGATTGCTGCTGAATTAAATCTAATAAAACTTCCTTCAGCCCTACAGCTCTTAGAATGAATAGACCAAGCTACTAACTCCTTACCTGTGCCACTCTCTCCTTGAATAAGAACTTTAGAGTTAGTGTGAGCAACTTTATCAATTAGACTATTCAGTTTTTTCATTGCTTGAGATGAGCCTATCATTTGATATTTTGCGTCCAAATTACTTTGCAGATTAGCAATTCTGTTATTAGTCCTAATATATTGAATAGCTTTATTAAGAGTAACTTTTAGAAGGGGAAGAGAGAGAGGTTTTTCTAAGAAATCATAAGCTCCACCCTTGATAGACTTGACTGCTATAGAAATATTGCTATGCCCGGAAATCATGACAATAAGAGCTTCAGGATTAACTTGTTTTATCTTTTCTAAAGTGCTAACTCCATCCATAACAGGCATTTTAACATCTAAAAAAGTGATATCAGGGACAAAATTCTTATATTTATCTAAGGCTTGTTGACCATTATAAGCTATTTCTATCTCATGATTATCCTCTTCAAAAATCTCTTTCATCAATTTTACAATATTTATCTCATCATCTGCTATCAGAATTTTCATTATATATCTCCATTGAGAATCTAAATTTAGTGCCAATCCCTACCTGACTGTTAACAAAAATCGTAGAGCCATTAGCTTCAATAAACTTTTTAACTAAAGCTAATCCAATTCCACTTCCATTGGTCTTTTTAGTAAAATATGGGTTATAAATTCTACTAATATCTTCTCTTTCTATCCCAATTCCATAGTCCTCAATGCATACAATCAGCAGATTATGCTCCTCTTTGAGAGATACATCAATAGGGGTTTTTCTTTGGCTGGCATCAATTGCGTTTTGCAATAAATTTGTAATAATCTGATAAAAATGATCTTGATCAAAATAAGTCATTTTATCAGTGTTAAAAGCAGTATTGATTTGGAAATCAGAGCTATAAGATTCGATAATATTGAGCAAAGTTTCTTTAGGGGAAAAAGCACTTTTCTGGGGAACAACTAACTTAGCGAAGGTAGAGAAGTTTCGAGAAATAGATAAAAGATTCTGAATTTCATTATGAATGACCTCTGTAGCTTGAGGAAAATAAGCATAAAACTTTTCTTTATCATCATATTTTTCTTCTAATCTTTGCAAGGTGAGCTGAATAGGAGTTAAAGGATTCTTAATCTCGTGGGCTAAAGCACGTGAGAGATCCTTCCAAATTGCTTGTTTTTCAGATTCAACTAACTTTTCTTGGGTGTTGGTAAGCTCTTTGGACATAGTATTAAAAGATTTTTTCAACTCTTTCAACTCCCATATTCCCTTTTCCGGTAAGTTTATATCATAGAAGCCTCTTTGAATAAGCTCTGTTGCTTTTTGTAATTCGATGATTGGCTTACTGAACTTCATAATCAAAAAGATAAAAAAGAAGAAAGCTGTGAATGCAATGAGGGAAATAATCATCCACGAATAACTTTTAACTTTAATTAAAGTGGTCTTAGTCTGAGCCTTAAGAGTGTTGATATTATTATGTAACTCTTTAGCTAAAAGTGAATCTTGAGAAGTATCAAGCCTAAGTTCATTTATCAACTTTGTTGCATCAATGTTTTCATATGAATTCTTAATTTCTTCCTGTTGATTTAAAAAGTAATTATTAATGAAAACAATACTCATTCCAAATATAACAATAAAAACAATAATAAAGTAAGACCTTATTCCAGGACGATATCTCATTCCAACTTCCCTTATCAATTAATTAGTTTACGCGAATCTTCTGCTTAAAGCGAGGTGTCTTGTTTTTCCAAAGAAGCATTAAGTTAAAATCATCTCCATTTTCAGAGAAATAAATCTTCTCCATATAAGCAGTAATTGATAAATCATAATCATCAACACTTCTTAACCGTCTAAAATCCCATATTATTAGAGATAGTTCTTCTTTTAAGTTATTATAACTGGAACAAATTATTGAATCATCAGTTGAACCACGTTTAAGTAAATAGCTATCCAAGAGAGGATCATAAGTTACATTATGACTAAAAAGCTCTTCTTCGAGAACAACACCTTGGCTACTAACATCTACTTTAAACCAGATATCAATACTTTTGCCTGTCTTAAAAATCTCTTCAAAATCATTTTCAAAAGCACCATCTAAATTCAGTTCAATACCAATCAAACCTTCATAGTAGTTAACTCTCAATGATCTAAAGGAAGCATCATTCCCTTCATAAGATGAAAAGACTAGCAATCCAAAGGTAATTATCCCTTTTAAAATGTGGTTACCTATACTCTCAAACATTCTTTTTACCTCTAACTTAGGTTAATCCCAAAAATGCAGGAGACCTTTGCGAACAGCACTATCTTATTTTGCACTATTCATCCAAGTTCTACTGCCCCATTCGGGTTAATAAACAAACAAACAATCTCACTAAAACTATTAAACTAATTTTCTTTAAATTGACAAGAAAAAAAATTGATTTATTAAGGGAAGCCCAATCCGAGGATTGGATTGGGCGTGGAAGGATATACTAATACGACTTGTCTAATCTATCTTAAAATTCTATCCAAGGACCAACTGAGAAGGT
The DNA here is from genome assembly GCA_016838885.1 of Candidatus Cloacimonadota bacterium. Lineage (GTDB taxonomy): Bacteria > Cloacimonadota > Cloacimonadia > Cloacimonadales > JAFGVF01 > JAEKNW01. The sequence goes on along the minus strand of JAEKNW010000086.1, from coordinate 12,661 downwards.
TAATCCTGTACATTTTGTGTCGGGTGAATTATTTATACCATAATCATAATCTCCACCTTTCCAACCTTTATAAGGGGTATAACCAATCACATAACCAGCTTCAGCTCGAACACCTACCCAAGAAAGAATTGGGATATATAGATCTGCTCTAGGTTGGAATATTACGTAGTCTCTATTCATTACCATGTAATTGTTTTCTGATGAATTGAAATCGTTGTTTAAGTCAGTCCAATCATAGTCACCATTGGTTTGAGAAAATTCAAGTCTTTGAGTTCCAGCACCTAATAAGAAACCGATGCCGGGTTGGAAATATTTGGTGAAATAAATTCTTTTATCTAATGTTACACCACCAAATCCATTAGAATACTTCATCTCTCTGGTAACATTTGCTCTGGATTTTTGACTATGTTCAATAGGTGAATTTCCTGGGAAATTACTTGGGTTTTTTGCTTCAATATTAATTTTCTTATCATCTTCATACCAACTCCATTCTCCACCAATATAGAAACCGCCACCTGCATGGATTCTAAAACCAAAGCCGTTCATAAAGAGACCTTTATCATCTATTTCAGAAAATTGCATTTGGTCGGTTAAAATATCGTTAACATCATCTATATCATCAAATTGGTAATAACGTGGGACCCAGTTTATAGCAATAGTATTCCAATCAACTTCTTTTTTCTTTTCAGTCAAATCTACGGATATTTCTTCTTTTGATTTAACTTTTGCTTCAAAAGTAAAGTCTTTTTCTATATGTTTACCTGCACTAAAAATCTTCATTTGGGCTATATCGCCAGGATTATAGGACTTTAATATTTCAGTAAAGGCTTTATTATTAGTAACTTTTCTACCATCAATTTCATAAATTATGTCATTAGTGAATATTTTTTGTCTGCTTGCTGAACTCCCAGCAACAATACCAGAAATAAGGACACCGTAATTTAAATCATAATTTAATTCACGCACATCTTCTAGAGTTAAATCTTTTGGAAAAACACCCATGTGAACTTTTGCAGTCTTTGAGCTTTCATTAATCCTAATGATAACAGGGCTATCCTCATCAGCTAATCTGTCTGCTAAATTTTCCATTTCTTCAGCAAACTCTTCCATTTTTCCTTCAAACTTTTCCATCTTAATCTCAATCTTTTCTGCTTGAGCAAAAATCATAGTCAATGAGAACATCATCAACACAGTAATAATTAAAAACTTTTTCATTCTTTCCTCCGATCTTTTTTTTTCATGTAACATTCTTAATTGCATTAGCTGTTCCACAAATCAATAATCACCATATATCATTATATATCAGTTATTTATGGAATACTACCGATTATTGCAAAGCTTGAGAGGAGAGAATAATTATATCATTTTGATATGGGAAAATATCTTTTTGATATATTCCTAGTGGAGATAGTGGGAGGGTTGAAAAACTTATTTAGAATCTGGAGGCAGGTTTGCCCCCAGTCTATAGTCACCTTTGGAGGTTTAATAAAAAATTTAAGAGAAAGTTCTTTGGTTAAATTTATCTTTTCCCATCATGAGAGAAGCTGATAAAGGAGCTACTTTTTGAATTTGATCAGTAATGAAATCAGATAACTCTTGAATTTCCCATTGAGCGTGTTGATCGCTTCTTAGTCTGCTAAAATGATATAACTCCCGCAGATTAGCTTTCATAACAACTCTAACTTTATGAGCATTTGTAAGGATATATGGTGCAATATTTTTATCAAGTTGAGAGTAGAATTTAGAAATTCTCTTATAAGCTTGATGGAATCTATCTTGTTGATTCAAGAGAATTAACTGTTGAGGAATAACAAATCCATCACTTAATTCATATTGAGATTTGATTATAGTTGCCATTCTATGTCTCTTTAACTGGGCATAACAGCTAGCAGAGATATCAAATTGGAAGTCAAATTCAGCAACTTCGAAGGCTTTGATAGGAAGATGATAGGCTTTCATATTATCGAAGATAGATTTAAACATGGCTTTTAATTCGATATAGGATAAAGAAGTTAGATACTTTTCTATATTATGTAAAGATTCTCCTGTATTTTCAAAAATATAATAGGCTAATATTTTCAAGTCTGGATTTTCAGAATAGTGATTGAGTTTCCACTCAAAATTATTATCTACAGATGGCAGTGGAGGAAGATTATTCTTGATTCTCTCATAGACTTCAGCATTTGTGTATTTAATGACTGATGGAGCAATATCTTTAACTTGATTCACTATCAGTTCTTTTAAATCTGTAGCTTCTTTTAAACCACAGGCATCTAATCTTCTAAGTAGTCTTTCTAAAGATCTGGCATTGATAGTAGCCCCCATCTGAGTTTGGGTAGCTAGAGGGAGAATATAGCGTGCATCTTCTTTAGCTTTTCCTTCTAAATCTCGTTGTGAGCCTGAGAAATTCTCTTTTATTAATTGTGCTTTAGCCAATTGAAAGATTTCTTCATAACTAGTAAAGAGGAAGTTCATTAACTCTACATATTCTTTTCTTTGATTATCAGTAAGTTCATCTGGGATATAATAAGCTGATGTAAGGGTAACATAACGTTGAGATTTCTCAGTAAAGGAAGCTAAGCGTGATTTCTGGATGAATTCTGTTAGATACCTAGAAACGTCTAAGATATCCAAATTAAAGACAACATGCTCAGCAATTGAGCTATGCCCCATTTCAAAGATAATATTATCATTTGATTTACGGGCCTTTTCTACTTCTCCTAAGGCTTGCTTTCGCAATGAAGTTACATCTTTTTTACTTCTACTTATTCTGGCATAGGCTGCTGATATAACTTCAGGAGTTGCTTGAATACTATCCAGCTGATCAATCAGGCTCTTATCAATATTATATCCTGCGACATTAATCTTCATATTCATCCTTCAAAATTGCTACTGTAGCACTTGCTCCAATTCTATTAGCTCCGGCTTTTAGCATGGCTAGTGCAGTTTGACGATCTCTTATTCCACCGGCAGCTTTGACCCCAAGTTTGGGACCAACAACTCTTCTCATTAAGGCAACATCTTCAGTACTTGCTCCACTTTTATTGAAGCCTGTAGATGTTTTGATAAATTCAGCACCTGCTTTTTTTGCTAAGAGGGCTGCAATGATAATCTCTTCTTGAGTAAGAAGACAGTTTTCGAATATAACCTTAAGGATGGCTCCATTATTTTCACAGGTTTGAGAAATCTCGGTAATCTCAGTTAAGATATCTGCATATTCTTTATCTTTAAGCCAGTTAACTTTGATAACCATATCTATCTCTTTTGCTCCATCTTTGATAGCTTGGGATGTTTCGGAAATAATAGTTTCAGTAACAGAATTTGAGAGAGGAAAACCGACAACTGAGCAAGTTAGCACTTGAGAAAGATGATCATGAGCGAATTTAACATAAGCCGGGTTAACACAAACCGATTTAGTGAGATAATAATCTGCTTCTTGACAGAGTGAACTCACTGCTTCTTGGGTAGCTTCAGGCTTGAGGATAGTATGATCTATATATTGGGCTAGGTGATTAAAATCAGTAGCTAATTTATCTTCTTCATTTGCTCTGCACACTCTACAATTTAGACAAACTTGATGGTCTCCCCCACACTTACAAGGTTTGGGGTCAGTTAAAGCTAATACTTGAATTGCAATATTTTTAATACTTTCCATGGTCTCCTTCCTTTCTTTCAATATTCTTTCCTGCTAGTTGTCCACAGGCTCCGTTGATATCATTACCTCTGCTATCTCTCTGAATAATTGGACATTGAAGTTGAGCTAGTTTAGCCTTGAACTCTTCAATTTCTTTCTCGTTAGGGGCTTCGTAGTCTAAGCCCTCGACTGGATTCCAAGCTATAAGATTTAACTTACATGATTGGTCTCCTAAGAATTTCAGAAGGGCTCGCACATCATCATTACCTATATTGAATTTTTTAATCATAACATATTCATAAGTTACTTTATAGGCAGTTGAATGTCGAAAATCCAAGAGGGTTTTCTTGAGATCTGCTAGAGGAAAAATCTTATTTATTGGCATTATCTCATTACGTTTGCTATCAATTACAGCATTTAGAGACACTGCTAACTTAACTTTTATATCTTCATTGGCTAATAGCTTAATTTTAGGAATAACTCCACTGGTGGAGATTGTTATTTTACGTGAACTTAAATTTATAGCTTTTTCATGAGTCATAATTCGCACAGCTTGAACAACGTTTTCATAGTTATCTAGCGGTTCACCCATTCCCATGAAAACTACATTTGTTAATTTCCTATTTTTAATATATTTTCTGGCAAGCAAGATTTGACCAATTATCTCCGAAGTCAATAGGTTTCGAGTCAGTCCTAATTTACCTGTAGCACAGAATTTACATTTTCTGCTACAACCTACTTGAGAAGAGATACAGAGAGTAGCACTCTTTTCTGAGGGCATAAGAATCATCTCGATGCGTGAATTATCCCATAATTCTAATAAGAATTTTACAGAGCCATCAGCAGATTTGAATGATTCAATAACTTTAGGTAGAAATAATCTAAATCTTTGTTTAAGTAGTGTTCTTAAATCTTTAGAAAGGTTTAGCATTTCTTGAAAGTCATAGATATTTTTATCATAGACCCAATCTAGAATTTGCGTAGCACGAAATTTGCTTTGACCTAACTCCTGAATAGCTTTATGGAATTCCTCTGGAGTTAAATCCAGGAAGTTAATAACTTCCGGGGATTGAGCTGATATCATCATCATCTGGCACATACTTTATTTTGGCTTGTTTTTGAAATTCTTCTAAACTAACTATCTCCATAGATTGATCTTCGGCTGACAGATAGACTTTTTTATTATAATAATCATTTTTAAAGACATACCACATCTGTTTATGGAGTAGAGCTTTGGTGCCTATAACAGGGAAATCTTTAGCAATCTCTTCGTAATAGTCTTCTTCAAATTGCAAACAACAGAGTAATCTTCCGCAAGGTCCGGATATTTTGGACAGATTACCGGCTAAGTTTTGGTCTTTAGCCATTTTAATGGTTACCTGATTGAATTTTCTCATAAAAGAGGCACAGCAATAGACTTTACCACACATCCCATAACCACCAAGAAGTTTAGCCTCATCACGACCTGTTGTCTGATGAAGCTCTATTCTTGTTTTGAATATATTGGCTAGTTCACGGACAAAAAGTCTGAAGTCTATTCTTCCGTCAGCTGTAAAATTAAAAGTTAGTTTATTCCCATCATATTGGTAAACAGTGCTTATAAGTTTCATATCAAATTCGTATTTAATAAGAATATCCGAAAATGTAGCACTTGCTTTTTCTTCTTTATTTTGGATGATTTCCAAGGATTGATAATCGTGATCATCAACCATTCTCACGTATTTATACTCTTTATAATCACTTTTTAATTTTTCTACTTGTTCTTCCGGGACGTGAGTACTTAGGATATTGCAAAGGTCAATACCTCGTTCAACCTCAATGATGATAGCATCATCAGGTTTTAAATTTAGTTCATGATCTACTTTTATATAAGCAATCTTTCCTGATCTAAACTCAATTTCTATATATTTTGTCATTAAATTTCCTCATTTAAATATTGTTTAATAAGTTTCAGTTCTAATTTACTGAACTCAACATTTTTGTCAAACTTCATAGCTTCTAATTTTGATTTTCTCATCTCTTGGTATTGACAGATGTTCTCTCCAGAGTGATTATTGAACAAGAAGGAGAGTGAATAATCCCTAATTTTGGTAATTCTATTTTGATCAAAGAAATCAGAATCTATAGAAATACCGGCTTCAAACTTAGTCCATTCGCCTACATAGCATTTATGAAGTGTCCCTCTGAATGGTTTTGTTGAGTATCCTTGGATTATGCAGGCTACTGCTTCTCCTCCAATAGTGGATTTCTGTCCTATGGAAGTACCACCTCGGATTAATGATAATGCTTGTAATTCTGTCGCTTTACCGATATAAGCAGGGCCTTGGATAATTGCATTAAGTCCGATGATGGCTCCTTCATCCACGATAATTGGTCCCTTGCTGGCATCTAAAACAGCTCCATGTTTCAGTTCTGCCCCATCTCCTATCCAAACATCGTAAGGATTAATAATAGTTACTCCTTGTTCTGTTTCAGAATAGTTATCTTTATCATAGAAGAAATCACGGTAATCTGCTTTGATATTTTCATAATTTGCTAAGAGTATTTGGTCGATGGAATCCCAGAGCTTTATGTCTTCTTTAATTTTTTGCAGATGAGAAAAGTCCATTTTGAGGAAACTTTCACTATCACAGTTACTCTCTTGCTCATTAGATATTTTTATGGAAAGCAAGTCATCTTTATCATTAGTAAGAATAGTATTAATTTTTTGCTTATTAATTAATTCAGCAATCTCTTCATTCATTTGGATGCGACCATTCACAAAACACACTTGCCCTTGAGGAAGGGTGTTAATCTTCTTATCTAGAAATCTTTCTTTATAGAGTTCTTCTAATTTTTTATCAACAATTAAATAAACATCTTCAATTCCTAAATAACCTTCTATTTTTTGTCTTAATTTCAATATTCCGGCTCTGATTTCAAGTTGTGATCTCAGAGGAGCCAGAGTGGAGAAGTTAAGATCTAAATCATCTACTATCAAGTACTTCATTATTATCCTTTTTTGAATTCTTTTGCTTTTTCCCATGCCACACGAACCAATTAAATTGGCCTATAAATATTGTCAAAATATTAAATATTGTTTGAATTACCATCCAGACCGGGTAAAACCAAATCAATCTCCTATGCACTTTAAAGATAGGGTAAGAGAAGTAGAACATCTGTAATTCGCCAATAAACTTGAGAGTTAAGGCAAGTACAAATACCCGCCAATCAATAAACATTGTAATTACTATCCCCACATAATAGATAAATAATGCTGCTAAAATCAAGAAGAACTCAGTATTGAGTTTAAGCATGAGTTTTAAGTTAGAAAACCATCTGCTATGTTGATTGAATAACTTCTTCCAGCTGGTAATTGCTTTTGTTTTAACAAAGCTGTCATCTTCAAAATTAAACTTTATTTTTAATCCCTCTTTTCTTAGCAACTGCATAAAATTACAATCATCGCCTGAGATAAGATGATTTATCTTAGAAAATCCTCCTACTTGCTCGTAAGCTTTACGAGTATAAGCTAAATTCTGACCTACGGCAGTGAACTGTTTTCCCATAGCAAATCCGCCTGCTAATCCTATATAGAGGCATAAAAGATCGATATGCTCGAACTTCTGAACAAAAGATGCTTTTTTCCAATCAATCTCAGTTGAAGAGTAGCCGGCCACCATCGAAACATCATCTTCAAAGGCTTGTACCATTGATTCAATCCAGGTACTTTTAGGAAAGCAGTCTGCATCTGTAAGAAGTAATATCTCTCCTTTAGAGCGCGATATAGCTTGAGTAAGAGCATTTTTTTTTGGACTAACTGCTAATTCTCTTTCAGCAACATTGAAGTATTTTATATAATCAAATTTATTGGAGAAACTCTGTAAAATCTCCTCTGAACTATCATCTGATTCATCATTTGCAACTATAACTTCGAAGAGGTCCTTGGGATATGTTTGATTAACCAAGAGGGTTAATAATCTTGGAAGTGTGTTCTCTTCATTTCTACAAGCAATAATTACAGAAACTAATCTCTTCGTGAAAGATCTCTTTCTTTTTAGATGAGAGAAAGACCAAGAGTAAATTACTGACAGAAGAAAATAGAGAGAACCTGCAATTAAAGTTACATAAATGACGATTGTTGCTAGCATTAACTACTCCTAATTATTAAGTTCATCCACAATCAAAGGATTGGGGTCATCATAGCGATAGCGGGGAGGGAAATTATATCTGAGGCCTGGTCTTTGCAGTTCAGGCAGACGTAACCTAGTTGAAAAAACTTCCTTGGTACCATTTGCTTTATTCAATGTTCGAAAACCTGTTTCAGGATCAATATACTCCTCAACTATATTTTCCGGTCTTTTAAAGGAGTAACGGGCATCATTAGCGGGTGGCATTTTCCCATCGTTATCATTAACTATCAATCTGGAAAGTATTCTACTTGCAATAGGAGCACATGCCTTGCCACCGCCTATCCCATGACCTATTCCATTTACTTTATGTCCTAAGCTATCAAATCTGACAGTTAAGGAATCACCACTAAGAGCTGAATAATTATCAAATCCTGTCCAGACTCCTAGAACATACTTACCATTCATTCCGATAAACCAAGCATCTTTGTAATCATCAGTTGTACCGGTCTTTCCGGCTGATTCCCAAGGATATATTTCTCTATTTTCAGGGCTACTGAAAGAGGAACCTGCAGTGCCACCGGGTTTAGTAACAGACTTCATAAGATCTGTCATTAAATAAGCAACATCGGGTTCACAGACCTGGACAGTTTCAGTAGTAGAAGATTCAAGGATATTACCATATTTATCATAAACCTTGTCAATATAGATGGGTTTAACTCTCCGGCCCTGATTTGGGAAAGCAGTATAAGCTGAAATCATATCAACAGGTTTAAGTTCAGGAGTACCTAAAGCTGAAGAGTAGTAAGGAGGTACTTTTAGACCAAACATATCTGCTTTTTTAGCAACAGTAACCTTACCGATATCATACATTGTTTTTACAGCATAGATATTAAATGAGTTTCTAACTGCCTTTCTGAGAGTCATATAACCTCCCTGAGTTTTAGTATAGTTAGAAGGAGAATAGAGATATTTTTTTTCTAATTTTTTAAGTGAGTCCACATAAGCTTGATTAGCTAATAATGAATCTGGAGCATCTTCTAAGTGAGGAATTCTATCCCAGCCAAACATTCTAATTTTGAAGTCATCATCCCTGATCACTGTTGCTGTAGTATAGCCTTTTTCAAGAGCAGCAGTGTAGATGATTGGTTTAATGGAAGAACCGACTTGCCTTCTTGATTGCATGATTCTATTAAGTTTAGAATGTTTGAAATTTCTTCCCCCAATCATTGTTTTTACGTGCCCGGTATGAGCATCTATAAGGAAAACCCCTCCTTGAAGATAGGGAGTTTTAATATCTGTTGTTTCCGGTTCATAATTAGAATAACGAATCTCATAGTCAAGTTCATCTTCAATCTTGGTAAGTTGCATATTCAGCAAGGAATCAGCGTATTGAGTCAGATCCCAATCTAAAGTTAAGTGGATTGATAACCCGTCTTCATATAGGGCTTTCTTACCGTATTTTTTTGCTACTTCATTACCAATATAATATAGATAAAATGAATTGAGGTCATCATAATTTCGGTCCACACAGATCAAATCTGAATTTCTTTCACGTTCATACTCTTTCTTAGTTATTTTGTTAGTTTTATACATCCGCCAGATGACTAAATTTCTTCTCTCCCTAGTTCGTTGATTATTAGATCTGGGATTAAAATAATTCGGTCTTTGTAGCATACCTACTAAAGTAGCAGCTTCTGCGATAGTTAAATCTGAGACACTTTTCCCAAAATAGTAGTCCGCAGCTCTGCCAACTCCATAAACTCCTTCACCGATATAGACTTTGTTAAAATAAATCTCCATAATCTCTTCTTTGGAGAATTCTTTTTCAATGAGGAGGGTAACCATTGCTTCTTTAATTTTTCTAATCCAAGAACGCTCATGACTAAGGAAGAGGTTTCTTGATAATTGCTGGGATAGTGTTGAAGCACCTTGGGAGGCTGAACCCCTTTTAAGGTTAGTAATAGCAGCCCTCACAGTCCCCATTAAATCAATTCCAAAGTGAGTATAGAAATTTCCATCTTCAGTAGAAGTAATGGCATCTTTGAGATGTTGAGGTAAGTCCCTGTACTTTATCAGAGCTCGCTGTTCAGTAGCAAAGGTATGAATCAACTCACCTCGGCAGTCATATACTTTAGAAGGGAGTGCTATCTGATAATTTATCAGTTCTGAAGGGGATGGAAGATCATTAGTATTAACTTTAAAGAGATAATACACTCCATAAGCAATCATAACAGCTAGAATACACAAAATTGAGAAATAGATTAAGACTAACCGTGTAAACTTTGCATTTTTATTATTCTTAGTTTTTCGTTTCATTAAAGCTCCATGTTAATCTTTGGTTTATGATAATCGCCATAATACCGGTAGCTGTACCAGTTACAATACCTAATATTAAGAGTAAAGGTATTAATTCAAAGATTGAATTAGAATAAATTATGATAGTTCGCACAATAACTAACTGCATAAGATTGTGAGTTATGGCAGCTATAATACTTATTCCGACCCAGCTTAAGCCTAGTTTTACTCTTACCATTATGGCCATTATTAAAAGTGATACTAAGCCACTTCCTAAGGCAATCAAGGTTGTTGGCATAAGCAAAGAACCGACAAAGAGTCCTGATAAAAGAACTTTACCAAAGAGAACAATTACAGCAGATAACTCCTTACCTTGCATGATAAGAAGGATAAGCACAATATTAGCTAATCCAATCTTCAAGAAGGGGAAGGGCTTAGGAATCAATGATTCGACTATTGATATTGTCCCCGCACAGGCTGTATAGAAACTTAACTCAATGAGTTTATCTTTTAAACCTGAATCATCTCTCTGCTTTTGCTCATAAATCACTTTTTCTTTCATATCTTCAAAAAGTCCATCTTATTAGCAGAGTCAAGTCTATTTATCTTAACACTTTGCACTAAAATTCTTAACACAGTTATGGATAGATTCTATAAATCATTCTTGGGAAAGGAATAACCTCTCTGATATGTTTAGTGCCTGTCATCCATTGCACTAATCTCTCTAAACCTATACCAAACCCACTATGAGGGACTGAACCATACTTGCGCATATCTAAGTACCATTCATAAGTTTGAATATCTAATTTTTCTTCTTCCATTCTAGCAAGAAGAACATCATAATCATCTTCACGTTGGGAACCACCAATAATCTCCCCAAATCCTTCGGGAGCTATTAAGTCTGAACCCAAAACTAAATCAGGGTTTTCAGGATCTTGTTTCATATAAAAAGCTTTAATCTTTTTAGGCCATTTTTCGATAAATAGAGCAACATCACTGCCTTCAGTTAAGAGGGCTTCTTCGTTTGCCCCGAAATCTTCACCATGTTCAATTTCACAACCTTTACTGCGTAATAATTCTATAGCCTCATAATGAGTCATTACTTTGAAAGGAGCATCTGCTTTTTTCAATTGTTCAACATCACGTTCCAAAATCTCTAACTCATTAGAACATTTCTCCAAGACAGTTCTGATAACATACCTGATTAATCCCTCTTGGATTTGCATATTCTCTTGGTGTTCAACAAAAGCAGCTTCCGCATCCATCATCCAAAACTCAGTTAAATGCTTACGTGTTTTTGATTTCTCTGCTCTGAAAACAGGACCAAAATCATAGACTCTCCCTAAGGTCATTATGGCAGGCTCTAAGTAAAGTTGACCAGATTGAGAGAGATATGCTGACCCCTGATCAAAATACTCAACTTCAAACAGAGTTGTTGAGCCTTCACATGGATTAGGAGTTAATATTGGTGAATCAAATCTAGTAAATGAGTTATTGTTTAGATACTCACTGATGGAATGATAGACAGTATGTCTTACCTTTAAATTAGCCCATTGTTTCGGTGCCCTGATCCACAAATGACGGTTTGATAACAGAAAATCAGGACCATGCTCTTTTTTGCTAATAGGATATTCAGGTGAAATGCAAACAGGTTTTAAATCAGTAACATCTAATTCATAAACACCGGGTTTGTTAGGATGTTCTTTAGGGGTTCCCCAAATCTCAACCGATGATTCTATAGTCAAAGTCTTGGAAAGTTCAAATTTCTCTTCTCCGATTCCAGGCTTATATACAACTGTCTGAATTGTTCCTGTCCCATCTCTAAAAATAATGAACATTAATTTTCCACTTTTTCGAACATTTCTTACCCATCCACGTAGATGAATTTCTTGGCCAAGATAGTCTTTTATGTCTTTAACAAATATTGTATTCATAGTTATCTAACTCCTCAAAAGATATAATATTATTCAAGTTAATTATAATTTTTCTAACTGCGGATTATGTCAATACTTTTTATTAGCAGGCAGGAAGTTTGGCAATGAGACTGTTCAATCATCAAACCACCTTTTCCAATAGCTTATCCTTAAATAAGTCGATAATATTGACCATCTTAAGGTTTTCTTGACATTTTATAATGATTGTTTATTGGTAACCAAGCCTCTTCTGTCGGACGGTTGAGATTCTCTCCGCCCCAAGCTGTAAGCTTGTTAGTCCTGCATGCAAGCAATAAATCAATTCCAAAAGTATTGGGTAATAAATAAAAAGTGTGCACTAATTGAGCCTTTTTAAAATTGTCCTTTGAAAGTCTGGTGGAAATTATCATACTCAAGTTAGTCTATTGGGGGTCTATTGGGGGTCTATTGGGCATCTATTGGGCTTCCATTAGACTAAGAGTCAATAGACACATGATAGTGAAGAAATATAAGCTCCATTTACATTACATGATCTTGCAGACAAGACAATGCATTCATTCAAGAACATGCTTGCTAAATATAGTTTTAACCCGAATGATGCAGTAGAGCTTTGAGAATAGCACTATATTCTTTTGCAAAAGTAACTTCCATAATTTTCAGGAATATATATATTATATGCCTTCAAATTCTGTAAGTTATTTTGCTAA
>JAEKNW010000085.1 GCA_016838885.1 Candidatus Cloacimonadota bacterium | reverse complement strand
TATAGTCCATATCTTGCAAATTGAATTCCTTGACTATCTTAGGTGTAATGGATTCGAACGACTTGATGTTGAGCAGGTCCAAGAATCTTATCAAACGCATGAGACAACACCTGTCCATTTCAAGGGTCTTTTTTGCTAACCCATCTTGAACACGTTCGGCTAGATACCCCTGTATTGGATCCTGAGACCACTCAGAGAATTCAGGCTTTCCCTTTCCCCGGTCCCGAAGCAGCCCAATATCCCTCTGGCCTCTCATGTATGAATCCGCTAGAAGCAAGAAGATTTCTTGAGTTCTCATACGGATTTTAAATCTTCTGTTCATTTCCAATACCCATACATGGACAAGTTCTGTTGAGTACCAGAGTTCATTTGCTTCAAGAAACAGGCCAAAAGCACTGAAGGCTCTTTGTGGCTCCGGTGTTGAATTTTTAGAGTACCCATCATTTTGCATGTCAATAATAATATCTTTACTGGCTATATGGAATTCCAAGACTGAGTGTTCTCTTGGGTAGCTCATAAGATCTACAGTAAACTCGATAGGGAATAACAGCTTCTGGGCTATCCTGACATTGTGCATCTTCTCAATAAATAGATACTGCCTGTCTTGTTGGAGAGCATAGTAACGCCAGAAAAGGTAATGCGGAGCATAATTACCGTTCTCTATGAGAAAGTTTCGCAACAGGAGCACTGATATTCCGGAAAGTGAGTCACACGGCGTGTAATTTAGAAGTTGCACAAAGAAAAGGCGAAGGTTGCATCTGATGCAACTCGAAAGCTTGATGTTCATATCAGGCTCCAGTGAGATGGTTTTCTCAATGACCTCTTTGGCCCAGATTGGCAAGGTCGTACAAGAGGCATGTAAAAAAAGCTTTTCGCGTATTTCTGACCTGTCAAATATTTTCCAGGCAATTTTGAATTGAATCTCGCGATGCTCAAAAAAAACTTTCTTGGTCCTTTCTGTTTGCAAGAGTAGTTGTAACATGTTGCTGGCATTTTCTAGAGAGTATTCATGCCCTCTCTCATCAAGCATTCTTTTGAAGTCATTTGCTAGTAAGATGATTCGCGAAGCAATCGGTTCTTCAACTTCTGCAACAATACATTCCAAGGCCTTTTCATAGGATTCATACTGCATAGAAAGCCCCTCCTTGGGACTATCTATAGTATTGCATGATTATTTTAATGCGAAAAA
>JAEKNW010000084.1 GCA_016838885.1 Candidatus Cloacimonadota bacterium | reverse complement strand
TTATAATGATTGTTTATTGGTAACAAAGCCTCTTCTGTCGGACGGTGGAGATTCTCTCCGCCCCAAGCTGTAAGCTTGTTAGTATTAAATCCCTTCGGGTTTAACTTGAACAGTCTCCTGTCAAAAGTTAAATCATGTCGGAAAGATTAGTTAGAATTATTTCCCACTATACTTGAGAGAGCCTAAAAAAAGCCTATGATGTCCATAGGCTTTAGTTATAATAGATTATTGCTAAAAGAAGATATTAAGCCGGATTCTGTTTACTACATAATAAGTAGCATTATGTCTATTCATCTAAATCGGGTGTCGCCACACAATAATGTCTATAAAAGCCGATTTAAGCTGCCTACCCGAGAGTTATAGAAGCGGGTAACTTCAAGCTCCCCTATTTGGCATTGCACCTGATGAGGCATTCCGAGCATACCTTGTTACCAAAGCATCTGGTAGTCTCTTACACTACCTTTTCACCCTTACTTATTCAACTTGCGTATCTAAGCGGTTTCTTTCTGTGGAGCTAGCTTCTCGTTACCAAGACTTCCCGTTAGGAAGCATCATACCCTATGGTGTCCGGACTTTCCTCGTGCCTTGACTAGCAAAGCACGCAGACATATTATCCTCTTTTAGCTAAAGAATAATTTATTTAATATATTGGTTTTCTGACTAAGAATCTGTTACAGTTTTCGCAGAAGAGAATTTTGTCTTGTTTTTCTAATTCGATAATAAGTTGAGGTCTGACTTTAAATCCACAAGCAGAACAGGCACCCTCTTGTTCAAAAGCAACAGCTTTCCTGTTTCTATTAATAATCAAAACTTTATATTGTTTAGCCATAGTTTTAGGCAAATCAACAACATAAGAGTTTCTTTCATTTTTGAGTTTATCTATCTGACCATCTAAACCGGCAATCTCTTCTTTTATGACATCTTCTTGATCAGTAAGGTTTTTATGTTTAACTTGAAGAACTTTCTCTCTTTCTCCTTTGAGCTCTTTTAGTCTGTTTTCTTGCTCCATCAGGGCAATAATTTCAGATTCTAATTCAGAGTTTAAGCTGGAAAGCAGAGCTATTTCACTGTTAAGAGCCTTATACTCTTTGTTTGTCTTGATTGCGGCTAACTGTTCTTCATATTTTAGCGCTTTTTCCTTATTTTGTTTGATCAAGATCTCTTTGTCTTTTTGATGGAGAATAACCTGATTAATTTCTTCGATAGTTTCTGCTACATCTTCTTTAGCTTCTTCTTCCTCTTGAATCAAAGTCTGCAATTGTTTGGGTAATTCTAATTTTAAATTCTCTTTTTCAGATATTTTATCATCACACTTCTGCATTGCAATTAAACATTCAACTTTCTTCTTCATTTTTAGTTCTCCCTAAATAATAAACTAATATCTAACGATTTATAAGAATGAGTTATTGCTCCACTAGAGATATAATCAACCCCAGTTTCTGCAATCTCTCTAATTGTTTCTAATCTGACATTTCCTGAAGCTTCTAACTCTACTTTACCTTTATAAAGAGCTACTGCCTTTTTCATGGATTCAAGATCCATGTTATCCAACATCACTCTATCTACCTTTGCTTCCACTGCTTCTTGTAATTCTTTAAGATTAGTAACTTCGACTTCAATTTTGTAAGTACAGTTGTTCTTTTTTACCATACCAACAGCTTTAGTTATTGAACCTGCTGCTCTAATATGATTCTCTTTTAGCATTATCATGTCATATAGCCCAAAGCGATGATTTAAACCCCCACCAACTTTTACTGCATACTTTTCTAATTGACGTAGCATAGGGGTTGTCTTTCGGGTATCTAACAGCCTGGCCTCAGTACCGGCTAATTGTTCTACCATTTTTGCTGTCTGACTAGCTATTCCACTCATTCTCTGGATAAAGTTGAGAGCTACACGTTCTCCCTTCAATAATGAAACAGGATTTCCCTCAAGTTTAGCGATTGGTTCTTTATTCTCAACCTTATCTCCGTCTCTTTTATAAAGAGTAATTTTAATTTCCGGATCAACTTGCTTGAATACTTCATAGAAAACATTGAGACCGGCGATTACCCCATCTTCTTTTGCAATAACACTTGCTTGTGTTATAGTCTTTACCAATTCTAAGGAATCAGTAGTTATATCCCCACTGCCAATATCTTCGCTCAGGCTCTGTTTAATCAAATCTTTGACATCCATTTTGCACCCCATTTTTGAGAAAAAAAAATAGCATTTACCCTAATGAGTAAATGCTATTTTATCATTTATATATAAATTTTTAGAAACACTAAAAATTAAAAACACCACTATTTTATTTTTCATTATCATATATCTTTCGACTCCCTTCTAGTGTCAAATAATTTCATCTCTACCATTTGTCAATTTTTTTATCGATTAATCGTGATTATGGACTTTCTTTCCTCTAAAATCCTCCCATTATCTGCCTTAATATTTATAACTATTGGATATAATCCACTTGCTAAATATTTTCCCTTAACATAGCCATTCCAATAGTATTCACCACTGTATTGATCAGAAAAATTCGTAGTTATAGTCTCTAACTCCCTACCTCTAATGTCAAATATTTTAAGATCTAAAGAGCTAACAAGTTTTTGAGAATTAAATTTAACACAAAACTGTTTTTCTTTCTTAATTGAGATTAAATTATTGAATATTTTAAGTCCTGACACATTTGGAATATCTATATCAGAAAATGAGTTTCCTTCTGTAGGGCTGGCGCCCCCGAGAGCATTACTTCTCATCCACTCACGCCTTCTTTCGTTAAATTCTAGGGAGTAACCAGCAGAAGTTGAGTTTGCTTCATAAAGCACAGAATCTAAGCTAGTTTGATAATACTTAATGACTACAATATCACCAGTGTTATTTAAAGGAGTCCAGCCCTCAGCTTGATAAACCTTGAGAGAATCGCATTCAGGGTAAGTACTTATAACATTGGCCCTATCTTTGGCAATAACTATATAATCACCTAAGCTACCACTGATTTTGGCTTGAGCTTGACTTCCTGAAGCATCTTCAATAGTAAGTTGAATATCATTAATATCAGCCAGTAGTTTTACTTCTATCCATTCACTTTGATTAATTAAGGGATAATACATGATTTCAGAGAGAAAAAGAGCAGGATTTTGGTAATTTATCCACTTTTCCCAGCAGTTATCCACAATTAGGATATTGGTATTATTTACTAATTCTATTTCTAATAAGCCCGAGGTTAAAAATTCATTATCTATTGTTATATTGTGAGATAGGCTGTCTAAGCCAGGAATGGACTCTAAATTCTCATGGTATTTTAACTCACTATTAAAGAGTATTTTAATGCTTAATTCAGACTTATCCACATCTTGTGTGGATAAGTTGGAGATAACTGTGGATACTTTCATTTCAGTTTGATTTAACTCCACAGCACAGCTATGCAAAGTAGCACTTCTTTCCATTAAATTAGAAAGGCCCGGACTAGGAGTTGAAGAACTAAACCAATCATCACATGAGTTTGTATCAAGGCCGTCAGTGATTCGGGCTAATGATTGACCGGGACTTACTCCCGGAGAAGGTAACTGCTGGTAAGTGTCTCCCATAAGGTTATTAACATTAGGAAAATCGTATAGAACAGTATCGGTATATTGACTATGAGGATTAATAATTCTAATGCCGTCAGTGGCTGTTCCACCATTTTCAAAACCCAACTCTGTAACAATATTGGCCAGGGGGTGAGGAAATTCACAGATTAAGAAAAAAGCATTTGCTCTGATTGTTATTGCGGGGAAGGTAAAGATATCATTAAAATCTGTCCCTCCTGCCTGTAAAACCCAATTTGCGAGATTTATATCATCAGGACCATTGTTGTAGAGTTCAATCCATTCCTTGTCATCATCACTCCCGACAGCATCGTAAAATACTTCATTAATCACAATTTCAGATTTACCATATAACCAAAATCCTAATAAGAAGATAATTATGCTGAATCTTCTCATTAAACCTCCTTTTTGTAAATTAATTTCCTATTCTATTCTATTCTATTCTATTCTATTCTATTCTATTCTATTCTATTCTATTCTATTCTATTGCTAAGCTACCTATATGCTTAATAATTTCTGAGGGTATGATAGAAAAAGACTTGTGAGATAAAGTCATCTTCTCAGCTAACTTACCCAAATAATAAGAAGCATTTATTGCAGCCTCGGCAATCTCCATGTTCTGGCCAATAAAACTTGTTATGATTCCAGCTAGAACATCTCCACTCCCTCCTGTGGAAAGACCGTCATTACCTGAAAGATTAAATATTGATTGATTCCTGTCTATATAAAGAGTGTTAGAACCCTTGAGAAGTAATGAAACCGGAAATTCTTTGATGAATGCTCGGGCCTGCTTAATCAAATCTCTTTCTAACTCACTAATAGTTTTCCCACACAGCCTGCTAAATTCTCCTAAGTGAGGAGTAAGCAAAATTTGAGCTTTTGTGCGAAGAATAATCTGTCTGTTTTTGGCTATTAAGGTAATAGCATCAGCATCCAGCACAACCGGCTTGGAATAATGTTTTAAGACTCTGTTAAGTAGTTTATCAGCATCTGCATCTAGACCAAGTCCAGGACCAATGAGCAGAACATCAGACCACTCTAAAAAATCATCAATATTTGTATCTTTATTAATTCCAATTGTCATAACTTCTGTTAAGCTGCTCTCAAAGATTGATTCCATTCCCTGAGGGTGAAGCAATTTCACTAAACCTGCCCCAGCCTTAAGGCATGCTTTGGAACTTAAAATTGCAGCTCCTGAATAACTTGGAGAACCGGCAATAATCAACACATTTCCATAATTACTTTTATATGAACTTGGGAATCTCCTTGGATATTGCATCTTACTATGAAGAGTAGAAAAGTAATCTAAATTATGGTAATATTGATCAGGAATACTTATATCTATTATCTCAATTTTACCACAGTAGTTTGGGGCTGAATTTAATAACATCCCCTGCTTTATAGCTGCCATAGTAAAGGTGTAATCAGCCATGAAAGCTAACTTTACTTGACCTGAATTAGCATTAACTCCGGAAGGAATATCAATCGCAATCCGATGAACATCAAGAGCATTGACTTTTTCAATTAGTGAAGATATAGGGTCTCTTAGTTCTCCCTGAAAACCAATTCCCAGCAAGGCATCAATAACTACAGAGTTAGGAGAGATATGGAGCATGTTTAACTTTTCTAAATCAATAAAAGGACACTCCAACTTTTGACATAACTGATAATTCTTAAGCGTTTCAGGGCTCATCTTATGCTCATCTCCAAGAAAAATTAACTCTACATGAGCAGACATGTTTTTTAACCAACGAGCAATCACAAATCCATCTCCACTATTATTTCCATGACTTGTAAGAATCACATATTTATGCTTCTTAAGAGGAAATAAATCTACTATCCTTTGGCATGATTTTAATCCTGCAATTTCCATTAAAACCTGAGACTCAAGTGAAAACTCTTGCATTGTTCTTTCATCAAGTTGGTACATCTGTTCGCGATTAATTACATATTGTGCTTGCATCTAATTCTCCTGATAGATTGGTAAGGTTATTTCAAATGTTGTGCCTTTATTAACAACACTTTTGGCCACTCTTATCTTCCCCTTGTGGTAATCAACTACTATTCTTCTAACTAAACTTAAACCAAGTCCCCAACCTCTTTTCTTGGTTGTTACACCTGCTTCAAAGATTTTATTTATGATGTGCTTATCTATTCCTTTGCCGTTATCGCTAACATAAATAAGAACATCACATCCTTTAACCTTAGCCACAACTTCGATCTTTCCACCAATATCTGATAAGGCATCTATACAGTTTTTAAGTAAGTTTTCTAAAACCCAACCAAACAACTCTTTTTCTGTTTTTATCTTAGTGCTTCCAAGATCACTTTTAAGTTCTAAACTAATAGTCTTTCCTAAATGGGGGAGTCTATTTCTGATGTAATTGATACTCTCTTCTATTAAAGGCTCTAACTCTTGGGGTAATAACTCCACTTGAGAACCTATCTTGCCAAAGCGAGAAGCTATCTTTTTAAGGTGAGAGACATCACTCTCCATGAACTCTAACATCTCTGCATTCTCTTCATCTTGGAAAGCTTCCTTTATCTTAAGATACTCAATCCAGCCTAATAAAGAAGTAATGGGAGTGCCAAGCTGATGGGCTGTCTCTTTAGCTAATCCAACCCAGATAAGGTCATTCTCGGTCCTCTTAATTAGTCTTAATCCTAGGAAACCAATTAAGAAGAAAAGGATAACTAATAAAAGCTGAAGCAAAGTAAAAGTATTAAGATTCTTGATTGCTTGTAATTCGGTAATATAAACTTGGCCAATATTCAGACTATCTGATTCTATTGGTATTGCATTCATATCATTGATGGCATTGGTGAGCACAACTTTATCTGCCTCTTTAAGCTCTGTGTATTCTAAGTCATTACTCACACCTTGTATGTTGTTCCAAATGATAGGAACATTGTTTTTATTAGTGATAATGATCGGTTGCTCAATTGATTTAACAAAATCTTCGAACTTTTTAGGAGGTAAGGGGGGCTCGCGAAGAGTGTTTTTAATAGGTAAAAAATAAACATAACTAAGAATCTCTCCAGCTACTTCAACATCAATCTTTTCCATTCTTGTAATTAAAGAGTTTAGACTATCTTGATGGATAATATCCAGCTCTTGATACTCTCTCTCTGGGATATTAATATTTCTCCAACCAATAGGATTCTTGTCCTTATCCGTTAATATCAAGGGAAACTTTAAATCATCTGTAAATTCTGAAGAGAAAAAATCATAAAAAGTGTCATTACTTTGACTATCGTTTAGACTTCTAATCCAACGATCAAAAATCTTAGCAAGTAGTTGCGAATTTTCATTTGCTTTACTGTAGTTTTGATTAATTTGTTCTAAACTAGCAACAATTTCTGTATAGTTCTTCTGTGCTTCATCTAAATAAGACTTAGTATTGTATATATATTTTGCAAATAATGAGGGAGCCTTTTTGGAGTCCTCTTTTAAACTTCTTATTAAAATCTGACTGAATCCAATAAATATGGCTATTATTATAATAAAGCCAACTGTAAAGTAGATTGTTGAGAAGTTATGTCTATTCAGTTTTTTTGACACTTTCCCAAATCTGATCCAGTTCTTCCAAACTTTTTTCATTGATCTTAGTCCCTGTTTTGGTTAATTCAGCTTCAATTTTACTAAACCTATCCCTGAATTTACGATTAGAAGTCTTGATAGCTAATTCAGCATCAACATTCAACTTTCTTGCTAAGTTCACGACCGAGAATAACAAATCTCCTATCTCTAACTCTAAATTCTCTTGATTATTACTTGAAATTTCTGCTCTAACTTCTGCTATCTCTTCTGTGATTTTAGCAAAAACCGGCTCAATATTATCCCAGTCAAATCCTACAGAAGCCGCCTTCTCTTGAATTCTTTGAGCTTGTAACAAGCCCGGTATAGCTTGGGGAATACCATCAAGTACAGAATTTCTTTCTTTCTTCTCTGCTAATTTAATCTGCTCCCACCGCTTCTTAACTTCTGTGGGGTCAGTAAGATTCTCTTCCCCAAAGATATGTGGATGACGTCTAATTAACTTTGCAGAGATACCCTCAACCACTTCTTCAATTGCAAAAGACCCTTTCTCTGAAGCAATTTGCGCTTGAAGCATAATATGTAATAAACAATCACCCAGCTCTTCTTTGAGATCATCATTGTTCCCACTTGCTACTGCCTCAGATACTTCGTAGACCTCTTCTATCATACCACTGATAAGAGTTTTACTGCTTTGTTTTAAATCCCAGGGACATCCTGTTTCGGGATGCCTCAAAGTAGAAATTATCTCTTTTAACTTATCAAATTCTTTCATCTTGCAAATAGAATCTAATCTTTTGAAGTAATTTCTCAGTGTCGAAAGGTTTTAGAAGGACTTCTATTTTTCCAAACTTCTTGATATTTACTAACACATGATTGGGGTCGTAACCGAATCCGGTCATCATAATAATAGGTAACTCTTGCTTATAATCTTTGATCCGATTATAGAGTTCATAGCCATCCATATCCGGCATGGCAATATCACTTATTACTAAGGAAACATTACCCTGGAATACTTCATTAAGGGCATCATAACCATAATTGCAACATTTAATCTCGAATTCACTTGTTAGCTCATTTATTTCATCTTTCAGGTTTTCAGTTATCTCCTGTTCATCATCAACTATTACTATTTTGTATCCCATTTTTTAGCCTTATCCCCTACAATAATTTTATAAGCTTCGTAGTATTTAGCAAAGGTCTTTTCAATCACTTCTTGAGGAAGTTCAGGAGCTGGAGGATTCTTATCCCAACCTGTTGCAGAAATATAATCTCGAACAAATTGTTTATCATAGCTCTTTGGTGTTTTCCCTACAACATGATCTTCAATATCCCAATAACGAGATGAATCTGGAGTTAAGACTTCATCGATTAAGATAATCTTGTCTCCTAAGACCCCAAACTCAAACTTGGTATCAGCTAAAATTATCCCTTTCTCCCACATGATTTCATGAGCATATTTGTAGAGTTCTAATGATTTATTCTTTAACTCTTCAGCAATGAATCTATCACATCTAGCAAGCATTTCTACATAAGAAATATTCTCATCATGGCCTTCTTCAGCTTTGGTAGAAGGAGTAAAAAGAGCTTCTGGGAATCTCTGACTCTCTTTCAAATTTTCAGGTAAGAGTAGGTTTCCAACAGTTCCACCCGTCTTGTATTCACTCCAAGCTGAACCTGTTATATAACCCCGGACAATACACTCGAAAGGGATTACTTTGGTTTTTCTAACCAGCATACTTCTATCTTCTAACTCATCTCTAAAGGCTTGAAATTCCTCAGGATACTCATCTAGATTATCTGTGATAAAATGATTATCAATAATTGATTTTGTCTCTTTAAAAAAGTGGGCTGAAATTTGATTAAGAATTTTCCCTTTATTAGGTATTTCATTAGGGAATACTACATCAAATGCCGAAATTCGATCACTTGTTACAATTAATAATTCATCTCCAAGATCGTAAATATCTCGAACTTTTCCACTATAATGATTTTTGACTATGTTTAATTCTTCCATTTTAGGCATATTTACTCCCGATTTCACTTTTATGCACTTTGGAAAAAAGCCTCTAAATTGTCAATAACATTAATTAAACACTTAGGAAAACCCCTTTAATTTCGGCGATATCAAGGGGTTATCTTTCATCTTAGAAAGGGAGAAGAGGAACTTGGTTAAACCCAAATAATGCAGTAGATCTTTGAGAATAGCACTATATTCTTTTGCAAAAGAAACTTCCATAATTTTCAGGAATATATATATTATATGCCTTCAAATTCTGTAAGTTATTTTGCTAAAAGAATCTGCACTCTTCTCTAAAGCTCTACGGCACCATTCGTGTTAAACAAATTCCTCTATTAGGTATTTCTAGTATTCATAACAGATCAACAGAAAAGGCAAAACAATAACAAAATTATCTACAGACCCTAGATGGGAGAAATATCCAGACAACAATAACACTGTTAAAGACAACCTAAATCTTTATAATGCTTGCAATGCGATGAAATTACCTTCTTGTACTGAGGAAGAAACCTCCCTGGTATGCGTCGCAGACTTACTGCTTTTGTCATCATATAGTTCTTTTATCAACATAATATGTTAAAGAACTAATTGGAGAATAACTAACATACAGACTAATACCAAAACTAAAACTATCTACGAATTGCTAAGAGCAAATCCTCTATATTATATGGTTTAATGATGACATCACCACCTTGATCAAAAACTTTTGATACAAGATCATCATCATCCAATGCTTGCATAACAATGCTTTTATTGAACTTATGATGCAATTCCAAATATCTACAGAATAATATTTGCTTATAACTTCTGGAGTCATAATCGACTATAACTTTTTTATACTCATATTTCTCAAAGAGAGAAGAGCTATCCTCGATGTTCAGAGGGGCATCAACAAGATATCCAGATTCAGTTAAGAGCATATTAAGAAGATATCTATGATCATCATTCGTTGTTACTAATAATAATTTATCTTTCATAATCATATATAATACATTAATTGTTCCATCAAATATCTCAGCTAACAAAATTGGGTTAAAACTATATGTATTAATAAAATACTAGCTAATCCCAAGAATGTGATTTCAAGAAGTGTTACTAAAGGGTGGCACTTAACTGATAAGATATAGAAACAAGTAAACACAAGTTAATTAGTTTCCAAAACATTCCATTTACAGGGGAAATGATACCTTATGCAAGATTATGTTTGTTAAAATATGAGATTTTGATTAATTATGAATATAGAAAAATAGGAATGATAAATTATATAAAAAGAGGTTTAAATGACAAAGAAAATCGTATTGACACTGATATTAATTAGCTCATTAAGTCTAATTTTAGCTTTAGAAGAGTTGAGTTTGGAAGGAGCTAAAGAGATATTGTTGCAACAGAATCTTGATTATCTTTCTGTCCAAGCGACTAAAGAGAAATCGGAGTTTAATGAAAAGTCTGCATTTTACTCTTATTTTCCGACTGCTTCCTTGAGTGGTAATCATACTCGATATGAGCCGGAAGGGATTCAGACAGGGGGATATTCGAATCAGATAGGGCTTTCCATCAATCAACCTTTGTTGGCGAATGGTTCAATTTACTATAACAACAAGATTCAGCAAGAGAATAGTCGTTCTTCAGAGTTATCAGTAAGGCAGAAGAGGGTAGAGTTACTTACTCAGGTTGAAATTCTCTATTATAATGCCTTAGAGAGTCAGAAAAATTTAGCTATAGCCCAGAGTAGTATGGAGCGAGCTTGGAAAGCCTATAATAATGGTAAGATAAAGTTTCAGCAAGATGTAATAGCTAAGGATCAGTTACTTAGATTGCAGGTAGATGCAACGAATAAGGCAATAACTCTGCTTAACAGTAAAAACACCTATGCGGATGCTTATCGGGCTTTGAAAGTATATCTAAACATGGATAAAGATTTTGAACTAACAGAAATTGATTTTGTGAGTGATGGGTCATTATTAACTAATCAGAGGAAGTTAAGTAGTGAATTCTCTTTAGAGCAAGAGGGTACTTTAGTGAAAGGAAATTCTGCCTATCAAGACTTGTTAAGCAGGCTTGTAAAGTTGTCTAGGGAAAAGAATCCTCAAATTGCACTAGCTAAATCAGGTATAAGCTTAGCAAACTATTCATTAAAGTTGCAGGAAAGTAGTTTTTTACCGACTCTTAATTTATCATTGAATCAGAACTGGTCAGCTACTGAGACTTCATCAGATTTCAACGATCAGACTACTCTTATGCTTAATGCATCACTTTCTCTATTTCCATTAGTTAATAAGTATCATAATGTTAATGCTCAGAAGATGAATCTTAAGGCTGTGAATTATAATTATCAATCGATGCTTAATGGACTTGAATCAAGTTTAGAAACAGCCCTTAACAACTATTTCACTTCTTTGGAGAGGATTCAATTAGCAGAGCAAACATTGATGCTTAACGAAGAAATTTTTAAGCAGAGAAGCTCGATTTATGAAGCAAATCTAATCTCTGTTGATGAATATCTTGATGCACAGTTGGAGTTAGAGCAAGCAAAACAGCAATATAACAGTTCTTTATATGGATTTCTCAAAAGTGAATCCACATTACGTCGTACTATTGGACTGGAAAACAATAGTGAATTAGCAAATATAATTACTTTAGTATTAGAGGAGAAATAATGAAAAAAGCAAGTAGCAGAATAATATACATAAGCGGATTGATGTTAGTTTTAGGGTTAATATTTTCTAGTGGCTGTGCCAAAAAAGGTGGAGAACAAGAGCTTGAAAAGAACGGGAATGGAGCAACTAGAGTAATTGTTGAAGAGGTTAAGAAAGAACCAATTATCAGGACTATTAAATTATCCGGAAAAGCAGAAGGGATAGTCGATATTGATGTTCTTGCAGAGATAAGTGGAAGAATAGTAACTTTGAATAAGAAGTTAGGTGATTATGTTAAGGTTGGTGAAGAAATAGGACGTATCGAATCTGCTCAATACGAATATGCTTTTAATCAGGCAGAAGCTCAACTTATTGGAGCCCAAGCAGGATTACGTTCTAAAGAGATGCAGATGCGTGCAGATTCCTTACTTTTTGCTCAAGAATCCATTTCCGAGCAAGGACTTCTCAATTCCCAAAATGCTTACCAGATGTCTCTTTCTACCTATAAGGGAGCTCAAGCCCTTTATGAACAGACAAAAAGAACACTAGACAGAGCAATACTAAAAGCACCAGCTTCAGGATATATTGCTCATTTACCTATTAGAGTTGGGGAGAATATTCAAGCCAATAGTGTCGTTTATACTATTGTTGATGATTCTGAAATTATAGTGAGGACTGGTATAGGTCAAAATTATATCAATCTAGTAGACCCCAATGATAAAGTTACAATAACCTGTAACACAACTAACCTTGAGACTAAGGGTCTTGTGAAGAGAGTTGGTCGTTCAGCTAAGATAGGAGATTCTTTGTATCCCATAGAGATTGGGTTCAAGAATCCCGGTAATATGAAATCAGGAATGATTCTAGATTTACAATTAGAGAAAGCTACACCAGAATCGATGTATGCTATTAGGTTCTCTGTTGTAGAGCAACGTTATGATAAACGTTTTGTTTATGTTGCTAATGGAAATAGTGCATCATTAAGAGAGATCACATTAGGTGATATGTTTGGTAATAATGTAATCGTTACCCAAGGTTTATCATCAGGCGATCTCATCATAGTTGATAGTGCCGGGAAACTAGCTGATGGACAGCCCATAACTTATAATTTATCAGAAGAGGAGTAGAATATGTCTCTACCCAAATTTTCTGTAGATAATCCGATTCTTGTAAATATGTTTATGATAATCGTTTTCATCTTCGGTTTCATAACAATTTACGAGATTCCTAAAGAAGAGATGCCGGGCATTGAGTTTGGTGCCTTCAATATAACTGTTGCTTATCCGGGAGTTTCGCCTGAAGAGATAGAGCAAAATGTGGTGAACAAGATAGAGAAGCAAATTCAGCGAATGGATGGCATTGATTATATATCTTCAACCTCACAAGAGGGAATGGCGTCAATTTATGTTCAGATGGAAGCAGATGCTGACATGGAGAGGGCTTGGAGTGATATAAATGCCGAGTTGGATAAAGTAAGAGATCTTCCTGAGAATGCAAGTGATCCTGCTGTGATGGAAATCAAGATGCGTGAGTTTAACTCTATAGCGTCAGTGGTTATCAGTGGCGAAAAAGATGATAATACATTGAGAGAAATTGCTGAAGATTTTGAGAATGAATTGTTAAAAATTCCCTTCATTTCCAAAGTTGAAATCTCAGGAACGCGTGATCGACAATTCTGGATTGAAGTAGATAACGACCGTTTAAATCAACTAGGAATCACTTATAATGAGATTGCTACTATTGTTGCTCAAACAAATGCCAATGTCCCCGCAGGTGAATTAGATGTGGGCAGTAGTCAATATCTAGTCAGAACTATGGGAGAATATGGTAGTCTGGAAGAGATAGCAAATCAAGTCATTCGGATGAACAGTGATGGTTCTGCTATTAGAGTTAAGGATTTTGCCCAAGTTTTAGACACTTTAGAGGATCAGGAAACTATAGGCAAGTATAATGGGGTACAAGGTATTAATTTATCAGTATTCATGAAAGGTGAAGGTAATATTATCACTGTTATTGATGACATAAAGGAGCTATCAAAGACTTTTCAAGAAGATATAGATGGTATCAGATTAGATGTTAGAAATGATGGCTCTATCCGTGTCAAGAATAGTATCTCAACCCTTAGTACTAATGCTCTTTTAGGTATTGTGTTGGTGTTTATAGTTCTTTTTATCTTCTTAGGTTTTAAGAATGCTCTTTATGCTGCTTGGGGTATTCCATTTTCTTTCCTTTTAACAATAATTTTCATGGATTACTTCGGAGTTACTTTAAACAATTTAAGTCTATTCGGCTTAATTCTGGTTTTAGGTATGATAGTTGATGATGCGATTATTGTATTAGAGAATATTCATCGTTATAGCGAAATGGGGTATTCTAAATATGATGCCGCCCTTAAAGGGACTCAAGAAATTATGTGGCCGGTGATTGCTGCTGTTACAACTACTATCGCAGCTTTTGCTCCTATGCTTTTCATGGGTGGAATGATGAGCAAGTTCTTAGGTAATTTCACCATAGTTGTTACTCTTGCTCTTACAGCTTCTCTTATTGAATGTCTTCTTCTACTTCCTTCCCATGTTAATGAATTTGGTACTGCCAATTTCGTTGAAGGAAAAGACCACAAACTTCATAAAGCACTTACTGATTGGTATAGAAAGGCAATAAGCTGGGTCTTGCGTCATAGAACTATCTCATTAGGAACTGCCATTATCGCTCTGATTGGTTCAGGTTCTCTTCTAATGATGGGAGCTGTTGGCTTCGAATTCTTCCCTAAATCAACTCCTAAAACCTTAAAAATCATTTTGGAGACTGAAGTCGGTTCTAGTTTGGATAAAACTAATCAAGTTGTCGGCAATATTGAACGTAAGATTATTACCATGAAAGAAAAAGATGATATAGAAGCAATTGTATCAAACATTGGTTCTTATCGAGATCGAAGAGTTACTGAACAAGCAACAAATTATGCTGAAGTATCAGTTGATCTTGTTGATGCTGATCAGTTAACTAATGATTATAGACAAATTCGTAAAGGAGTAATGAAGATTCTTGATAGTACTGATGGAATTAAGCTCTATAAACTCAAAGAAGCCCAAGGGGGCGGACCACGTTCCGAATATGATATTGAGCTTAGACTCTATGGCGAAGATATGAAAGATCTCGATCAGCTAAGTAATTATCTTACACAAGTTCTAGAAGAAATACCGGGAGTGGAAGAGATAGAACTTGGTCAAGCAGATGGTAAATCTGAAATTAGGATTATTCCTAGAAAAGAAGTTCTTTATATGCATGGCTTGAATGAAGCAAGTGTTTCTAATACTGTGGCAACAGCTCTTTATGGAAGAAAAATATCAAACTTCCGAGGAACAGGACTTAAAGAATATGACATCATACTCAAGTCTGATCAAGAGAAATTATCAAAATTCTCAGACTTAGAAAACCTAAAACTTCGTAACAACAAACAGCAATTGATTCCTCTCCAAGACTTAGCTACATTCACTATTAGCCAAGGTGCTTCCAAGATAGAACATTATGACTTAGAAAGAATGTACACGATTACTGCTCAATGTGGATTCTATGAAGTAGATGGTATCCAAAAGAAGAGAGTACCAAGTGAAGTTACAGAAATTCTGCAAGGCTCAAAAATTAGAGGAACTTCTGGTGTTCTATCTAACTTTAGTCAAGAAAATCCGGGATACCGAGTTGAGTTAGGTGGAATTCAAAAACAACAAGATGAGACTTATAGTAGCCTCTTCAAAGCCTTTGGAGTAGCCCTCTTGCTTATCTTTACTATCTTGGCAACTCAATTTAAATCTTACTTCAAACCACTAATTGTCATGAGTGCTCTACCCTTTGCCTTTATCGGTGTGGTATTTGGACTCTTTATCACCGGTCAATCCTTCTCTATGATGACAATGATTGCAGTGCTGGCCCTTGCCGGTATTGTGGTTAATGATTCCCTTGTGCTGGTTGATTTTATCAATAAAGAGAGGGAAGAAGGAAGAGATAGATGGAACTCTCTTATTAATGCCGGGGCTGTGAGACTTAGACCTATTATCATGACCACTGTAACCACAATAGCCGGTTTCTTACCTATGATTCTTTCAAACTCTGTTGCTACTGCTGACTGGAAACCTATGGCTACTGCCATTGCTTTTGGACTCGGTTTCGCAACTGTACTTACTCTTTTCTTAGTCCCTGTACTTTACTCTATAGTTGACTCTATAACTGTTAGAGTTACTGGAAAGGGAGAAAAAACTAAAGCTAAAAATATCTTAGAATAAACTAAGATGATCAAGTAGATACACAAAGAAGGCAGGGGAAACTCTGCCTTTTTGCTTTATCCGATACAGGAGATGGTTTTCGGGGATGAACCCGAATGATGTAGTAGACCTTTGCGAATAGCACTATTTTCTTCTGCAAAAGTAAGCTACATAATTTTCAGGAATATATATATTATATGCCTTTAAATTCTGTAACTTATTTTGCTAAAAGAATCTAGCACTCTTCATCAAAGTTCTACTG
>JAEKNW010000083.1 GCA_016838885.1 Candidatus Cloacimonadota bacterium | reverse complement strand
AATTAAATGGCTCTGTATATGATAATGGGTGGCTCTATTTTATAATATAAGTGGCTCAACATAATGAGACTGGGTGGTTCTTTGGAGGGTATTATTCAGCTTCAGCTAGCATGTGATTGATAGCTGGGATACATTCTGGCGACAAGTGGTATGGAGTGGAAGCACCCCTGCTTCCACAGCAGGCTTGGAAAGCCTGTAGAATCTGGCGCCAAGGGTGGCCCCAGTCCATATCCCCTCGCTTCAGCTAGCATGTGATTGATAGCTGGGATACATTCTGGCGACAGGAGGTATGGAGTGGAAGCACCCCTGCTTCCACAACAGGCTTGGAAAGCCTGTAGAATCTGGTGCCAAGGGTGGCCCCAGTCCATATCCCTCGCTTCAGCTAGCATGTGATTGATAGTTGGGATACATTCTGGCGACAGGTGGTATGGAGTGGAAGCACCCTTGCTTCCACAACCAAGCTGGATAAGCTTGGTTGATATCAATATCAAATCCCCAAGGGGGATTTTTAAGAATTTCCAAGCTATTGCTTGGAAGCGGATGTGGGCATCCGCATTCCCAGTGAAGAGGCATTGTTACCAATAAATAATCATTATAAAATGTCAAGAAAACATGAAGATGTGCAATATTATCGACTTCTTTAAGTATAAACTATTCAGGAGGTGACTTGATGATTGAACAGTTTCTCGTCTTGATAATCAAGTAAAATCTATTTTTCTATTGACATTGACGCAGATTCTTAAAAAGTTAAAAAAAAACTAAAAAAAGGTCATAATATGAAGAGTAAAATAGATAAAGTAAATAATAAGAAGAAAATAGAAAAAAAGAAGAAACCCTTTGTACAAGATTGGGTTGAAGCGATTTTGTATGCTTTGGTTGTGGCGATGTTAATCCGTAACTTCACTTTCCAAAATTTCAAAATACCTTCAGGTTCAATGGAAAATACTCTTTTAGTGGGAGATTACCTTGTCGCAAACAAGTTGAAGTATCATTTCACAGATCCTAAACGAGGTGAGATAGTTACCTTTAGAATGCCCACAGATCCTGATGATCCAAATGATTTTGATATAACAAATCCCCAAGATCAAATGACTCCTTTCACGAAATATGCAGGACATTATAAGAAGTTATATGCACCTCTTTATATCAATACTGCTAAGTTCTTTGATATCCAAGCTTGGACTTGGTTTGGGATTACTTACTATGCTCCAAAAAATGTTGTCAAAAGGGTCATTGGACTACCTGGAGACAAAATTGAAATTAGGGATAGAGAAGTATATGTTAATGATGAAAATATAGGTAACTATTACGGAGTTTATAAAACTTATTTTAACTATAATAAACTAGTGAATCAGTTTACCACCCTATACAATCAAAACAGTGCAAAATATAGAACTTTTTTTGGATCTAATTCTCCGGAAGTAGTAGCTCAATATCTTTATTTTAATTTCAATGGTTTAGATGAAGATTTAAGTAAGGTAAACATCAATGCTAAAGATAGTATTTTTCTACCTTTTCTTCAGGAATATAATACAACTAAAGCGGAGCCTTATAAAATTACCTGGGACAATGAATGGTATAATGAAGATATTGGTAATGAGGACCTAGGTAGTCCGGAAGATTTCGGACCTGTAACAGTCCCAGAAGACCACTATTTCGTCATGGGAGACAATCGAAATAATAGTTATGATGGCAGATATTGGGGCTTTTTATCACGTGATAATATTAGTGGAACTCCAAGTTTCATCTTCTTCTCGCGGGATGAATCTTCAGTTGATTTAATGCAAGGGAGAGATGCTGTAAACAGGTCTGGTAAGGTGAGATGGGACAGAATGTTCAAGAAAGTAAAATAGTGAAAAAGGTAATAAATCACCTCTATATTCATTATCCTTTTTGTACTAGCAGGTGTGGCTATTGTTCATTTTACACAGAAGCATTTTCTTGGGCACGTCAAACCGAATACTTAAAATTGCTTCAAGTTGAGATTAATTCTTATGTGTATAACAGCAGATATGATTTGCAGTTAGACACTATCTATTTTGGGGGTGGAACTCCTTCATTGTTATCTTCTGGTTATACTTCTGTTTTAACATCAATAATCTCGGAAAAAAATAAGGAATGTGAAATTACTCTTGAATGTAATCCAATTACTATGACAGAAGCATATATTAAAGTTCTGAAGCTTAGTGGTGTAAATAGACTTAGTATAGGTATTCAATCAATGAACGAAAAAAATCTTAAATATCTTGGCAGAAGACATAGTCCTAAGCAAGTGATTGATGTTGTAAGCAAGCTAAGAAAGAAGAAATATAATAACATCTCTGGAGATTTAATTTATGGGATTCCCCACCAAACTTTAGCAGATGTTGAAAAGGATATTGAAGAGTTTATCAAGTTAGGATTAGACCATATATCTATCTACTGCTTATCTTTAGACGATGATGCTCCTCTAGCCAAAGATAAAAAACTTATACCAAAGGATGAAATAGTAGCTGATATGTATCAGTTGATTTGCCATAAGTTAAGAGAAGTAGGTTTTGAGCAGTATGAGATTTCGAATTTTGCCAAAAAGAATAAATATTCTCGGCACAATTTAGCCTATTGGCAGCAAAAAGATTATTTAGGTCTTGGACCTGGGGCTTATCGAACTTTAGGAGATAGCCGGTGTCATAATGGTGAATATGCTCAGTGGAAAGATGCAATAGAATTCGGGAGGGATTGTCCAAATAAAGAAGATCTTTCTAAAAAAGATTTGTTGAATGAATACATTATGTTGCAACTGAGATTGAATAGAGGACTAGATCTGGAAGAGCTTAATCTGAAATATGGCTTTAAGATATGGGATGAGAAAAAGAATATTTTAAGAAAATTCATCGATACAGGTTACTTAGAAGAAAATCAAAAAAGATTATGCTTGACTGATAAAAGTAGATTTATATCTAATTATGTTATCTCAGAATTGATGGAGGAGTAATGAAAAAAATATGGCTTATTCTACTTCTAGTAAGTAGTTATATAATAATAAATAGTGAAATATTGATACCAATGGATAATAGCCAAAGTAATCATTTAAGAGCTTATGGGATTGTTTTCAGGAGTCTGCAAAACAAACAAACTTCTAAATGGCTACTTAATTATCGGGGTGGAGCCTTTCTCTGTGCTGAAAGTCAGACTGTTATCAATGACCTCCATCTTAGTGGGGTAACTTATGAAATTATCTCAGCTAATGAAGTAGCTTCTATTTATAATTTAATGAATGAAGAGAATATGGACGTAATCCTCTTAGAAGTTGAACCCAAAATTGCTGTTTATTCACCACCGAATAAAGTACCTTGGGATGATGCTGTTACTTTAGCCTTAACTTATGCCGGTATAGAATATGAAACTCTTTGGGATGAAGAGGTTATCACCAAGGGCTTAGATGATTATGATTGGGTTCATTTACATCATGAAGATTTTACCGGGCAATTTGGGAAGTTCTACTCTTCCTATCGCTTTGCCGATTGGTATCAAGAAGAAGTAAGAATCAACGAAGAAATGGCCAACAAACTAGGTTTTAATAAAGTTTGGCAACTTAAACATGCTGTAGCAGAAAAAATCCGAGCTTTTGTTGTTAATGGAGGCTTCTTATTTGCTATGTGCGGTGCAACAGATACAATTGATATTGCCTTAGCAGCATCCAATGTTGATATTGTTCCTAAAGAATTTGATGGAGATGGAATAGACCCCAACTACCGATCCAAGCTTGATTTTACCAGAACCTTAGCCTTTGAAAACTTTAAAATTGAAGAGAATCCAATGATCTATGAATATTCAGATATTGATGGTTCAGACTATGCTGCCATTAGAGGTGCTGAAGCCGATTATTTCCAATTGTTCGACTTCTCTGCTAAGTTCGACCCTGTTCCCACCATGCTAACTCAAAATCATGGTTCAATAGTAGATGGTTTCTTAGGCATGACTACCTCTTTCAAAAAAAACGTTATTAAGAAGAGCGTAATTATCTTGGGTGATATCCCTAATTCTGATGAGACAAAATATATTCATGGAAATTTAGGTAAAGGAACTTTTACATTCTATGGTGGTCATGACCCGGAAGATTATCGTCATTTAATTGGTGATCCTGAAACAGTATTGGATTTACACAAAAACTCACAAGGCTATAGATTAATCTTAAACAATGTTCTCTTTCCTGCAGCTGAAAAAAAGAAATTAAAAACCTAGGAAAACAAAGATGAGTAATTATTACAAGAATAGAAGAAGTATTGAAATAAAAGTAGGATTGTTTGTTATTGCCGGGATTGTGATTTTATTTCTGGGAATAGTATTTCTCAAAGATATCTATTATGCCGGGAATAGAGAAGAGCTTACCATTAAATTTCCTTCAACAGATGGTTTAGATCCTGGAGATAAAGTAAAACTCAATGGGATAGCCATAGGGAAAATTACTGATATAACTCTTGTTCAGGATGGAGTTTTAGTGCAGGTGATAATCCAGGTTCCGGATTTTTCTTTTGCTGAAGATACCTATTTTGTGGCATCAGAAAGCAGTTTGATGGGAGGTCATCATTTAGAAATCATCCCCGGAATTAGCGACAAAGAACTAGATTTTAATAAGCTTCAAGTGGGTAAGCAGGGAAGTTCAATTTATGCAATGATTGATGAAGCTAAAACTTTGATTGTTGATTTGAAGACAGTAATCAATAATGTGAATGCAAATTTAGATATCATAGATTCAACCAAAACGCTGATTTATAACTCAGACCAAGCAGTAAATAATCTAAACTCTCTTATTTTGGATAACAAGCAAGGAATTGAAGCAATAGTTAGTAATTTGCAGAATTCCACATCTACCCTAAATTCTTTACTAAATGATAACAAAAGTAATATTGATACAGTCTTAACTAATATTCCTCAGACTATTGATAATCTTGATAATAACCTGGCAGAATTAAAAGAGTTTTTGTCTAAACTTAATATTCTCTTTGACGAATATAACCAATCTGATAGTACTGTTAAAAAGCTACTTGAAGAGAAAGGTCTTTATGAAAAACTCAATAAAACAATCGATGAAGCTGATAGTCTTCTCAAAGATATCAAGAAAAACCCCAAGAAATATATAGATTTAAAAATCTTCTAAGGAGAAGTAATTGCGTAAAATTCTTTTAATATCGCTTATCTTAATAAATGTTGTGATAATCAATGCCCAGTATTTTGGGAGAAATAAAATTCAAGATTCCAAGGAAGAGTGGTCAGAGATAAATACTATCCATTTTGATGTCTATTTTCCTAAAGGGAGTGATGAATTTGGGAAGATGATTAGCCTTCTTGCAGAAGACGCTTATTATTATCTCAGAGATGATTTTAATGTTCCATTAAGAGGGAGAATCCCTTTAATCGTTTATCCTTCCCAGCAAGACTTTATGACCACTAATATCATTAGTCAGCTCCTATCTGAGGGAGTTGGGGGATTCACAGAGAGTTATAAAAATCGGGTTGTTGTCCCATTTAATGGATCATATAAAGATTTAGAAGATGTTTTAACTCATGAATTAACTCATGCTTATGTAAATGCTTTAGATAATCAAAGTATTTTGAAAGGCTCTTATGGCTCAACTAACAGCCGACTTCCCTTCTGGTTCACTGAAGGCTTACCTGAGTTTTTATCACTGGTAGGGGAAGAGAAATATAATGATATGTTTATTTTAGATTTAATTCTTAATGATAAACTGCAACCTTTGGAGTATGTAGGTGGGTATTTTGCTTACAGGCAAGGTGAATCTTTCCTTAATTACATAAATCAAGAGTATGGACGAGATAAAGTAATGAAGCTCTTCTATGCTTTTCGTAACCAAGGAGATCCCGATAAAGTAGCCCAAGACCTCTTTGGGATGACTTTCCATAATCTAGAATTAAGCTGGAAAAATTATCTAAAACGAAGCTATCTACCTTATCTCTCAAACATGAAAATGCCTTATGAAGTTAGTAGTAGATTAACTGATCATGAAAACGAAGGTGGTTCACGTAATTATGGAGGAGTAATAAGTCCTGATGGCTCTAAATATATCTATTTCACTGACAGAAATTGGCGTCAGAGTGTCTGGGTTGGTAGCTTCTATGAACCGGAAAAGAATAATAAAAAGATTTTTACCGGCGAAGCAACAGGCAAATTTGAAGGATTTAACTACGACAAGAACAACCTTTGCTGGTTTCCTGATGGAGAAAGATTTGCTTTTGTAGCTAAAACATCTAAAGGTGATAGAATCTATTTTATGAATACAAATGGCAAGCTACTTAAAAAGATTGAAATCCCTGGTATAGAGTCAATTTTTGAGATAGATATATCTGAAACTACTAATAAACTAGTCTTCTCAGGAGCTACAAACTTCCAAACTGATTTGTATCTCTATGACTTAGAAACTGAAGAACTTAAACAAATAACAGATGATATATACTTTAATAGACAAGCTAACTTTTCTCAAGATGGAAATAAGATTGCTTTTGTTTCCGAAAGAGTACTAAATCCACGTTTAAGAAATGGTTATTTCTCAGGCTTAACTAACCATATTTATACCTATGATCTTCAGAGTAATAGCTTTGAGCAGATTACTTTTGGACAAGATAACTATAAACTACCTAAATGGATAGGAGAGGGGGCAGACTCACTTTTAGTTTTAAACGACCAAACTCTCTCTAATATCTATCTCTTAGATTTGGTTAATAAGCAAAAAGCTCAGGTAACTAATGTCATTTCAGGAGTACTGGATTATGATTTGAGCCAGAATAAATCTAAACTTTTAATCTCTAATTATCATGACCGTGGCTGGGATTTGTATTACTATGATTTCCCTCTTGATGACCTTGAAATGGAAGATTATTCAGAACCTATTCCTGTCGCCTTTAACAATGGATGGGATGATTTTTTTAATGAAAAAAGATATGCAGAAATTGGAGAAACTAGTAGGAAATTTGAAAAACTCTCTGTTGACCTAAGAAACTTCAAAGGTACCATAGTAGATTTTAACAAGGAGAGAGCTTTAGAGAATTCCGATAGTTTAACTTTCCTTAATAATTTCCAAATAGATGATATACCTGACTCTCTCAAGCTTGCTCCTGAAATTAAAGATTATCGCTTGAAATTTAGATTAGATAATATCTGGGGTGGAGCAGGATACTCATCTTCTGCCGGTGCAATAGGCTTTGTGCAAGCCAGCTTCTCTGATTTGATGGGTAATCATGGCTTAGGGATCAATATCGGTTTAGCAGGTAAATTAGACGATTCAAGTTTATCTTTAAGATATCTCTATCTTCCTTACAGAATCGATTTTGGTATTGGTATTCATTATCTTAATTCTGAATCAATCTACTTGTGGAGGGTACCGGCAGGTCATCCACAAATTCCCCAATATGAAGAAGAAATACTTCCGGTAAAAAGAAATGAACAACAAATGGGAATTAGTTTAATGACTAACTACCCTATTAATAAATTCTGGAGAATCGAACTAGCTAATTTAGTTTATAACTATAAATCAGACTGGGAAATATCCTATGACTATGAAGAGACCTGGGATGACGCAGATACAAGTCTTCACCCTTCTTTCATCAAGGAAGAGTATAATATCTATCGGCCAACACTCTCCATCGTTCATGATAACTCACTTTATGGTCCTACGGGTCCTCTGAATGGATGGCGGGGTATTTATACACTTCAAGCTGATATTGGCACCAAAGAAGAGGAGAGTATAACCAACTACTTTGATCTTAGAGGTTATAAGTTTTTTAATAAGCGTTATGCTGTAGCCGGAAGAGTATTGGGTGCATTCTCACGAGGTAAAGGTGCTTATGAATTTGAATTAGACTCCTTCCATGGTGTTAGAGGATATAATGATAATGAACCAGGAAGAAAAAATAAACTTCTAACCAGCTTAGAACTTAGATTCCCCTTCTTAGATTACTTGGATATTGCCTTTCCTATGCCCATTGTTTTAGGAAACATTAGAGGGGCAGTCTTCACGGATGTAGGAGTTATCTGGGGGAAAAGAAGATATGATGAAAAATATAGTTTTGATGCCATTAAAGATAATAGATTAGAGGATATTAAGATGGGCTTTGGCTTTGGTCCAAGATTTAGCTTAGGTTACTTAGTACTAAAATTCGATTTTGCTTGGGATACAGATTTAGTGGATTGCGGAAAACCTACCTACTTCTTCAGTATCTATGAGGAGTTCTAGTTGATTAAGAGTGAATCTATCCACTAATTTCACTAATTACACGAAGAAGATTTTCGCTTGTCGCGAAAAGACGGGGAGACGGGGAGAATTTTTCACCACAAAGGCACAAAAAACACAAAAGAAGAAGAAGAAGAGAAGAAAAGATTTAGCCACTGAAAACACAGAATACACAGAAAAGAAGAAAAAAGAAAAAAAAAGAAATAGAAAAAGAAAAGATTTAGCCACTGAAAACACAGAATAGACAGAAAAGAAGAAAAAAGAAAAAGAAAAGATTTAGCCACTGAAAACACAGAATACACAGAAAAGAAGAAGAAGAGAAGAAAAGATTTAGCCACTGAAAACACAGAATACACAGAAAAGATGAAGAAAGAAAAAGAAAAGATTTTGCCACTGAAAACACCGAGAAGCACCGATAAGAGGGAAGAGAATGGCCACCTTTTAACTAACCCTGTAAGGGTTTTATAGGGTGATTATAATAATAAAAACTATTGACATAATTTATAAAGGAGCAGTAATGAAAAGAGCAATATTGGTACTTATAATTTTGATGGGAGTAGTAGTGTATTCTTATAGTGAAACATTAAATTTTTCCTTAAATAACAGAGAACTCAATTTCATAACAGAAGAGCAAGGAATAAGAGTAACTCAAGCTGATAGCTACTACTCGGGTAATCCAGAAGAACCCTCGATTCCGATTCTCACTCACTATTTCGAAATCCCCGAATATACTAAAATTGAGACAATAAATGTTATACCCAACACCTTGAAAAACATAATATTAGAAAAAGCTCTTCTCAAACAACCTCAACAAGTAATTATGAGTAAAGCAGATAACATTGAATCAGAGCTCCAAGTGTTCACAGGCTCTAAATTTCCACAAACTTGGTTATATAACTTCGGTTCAAGTATGGCTGGCAGTAAAAATATCGGCTATGTAGCAATCTATGCTTGCGGTTATGATGCCGACTCCAAGAACCTTCTTCTTCCTCAGAACTTCACCCTTGATATTAGTCTAATATCATCATCCCAAGCCAAGAAAATGCCTGACTCTAGAATTACAAGACAAGTGCATCAAGAACTTAACTTAGATTATCAAGTTACCCGAGAATTTGTCCAAGAGACTTATCTTCTCATTTATCCTCAGCAATTAGCTTTAGCCTATCAACCCCTAATTACTTTTAGAGAAAAACAAGGCTTAGAAGTCATTACTGAAACTACTGAGAATATTTATGCTACTTCTATGGGTAGTGATAATGCCCAAAAAATAAGAAATTTTATTATAGATAAATACAATAATAACAGCGTAGATTATGTTACTCTAGGTGCTGATGTGGAATATATTCCAGAAAGAAGATTATGGGCATTTGACTGTAATTTTGGGCTTGATGATGAGAATAATATCCCAGGTGATATCTATTATGCTAATCTGAATGGTAACTGGAACGCCAATGGTAATGATCTTTATGGTGAAGACGATGATGATGTTGACCATTTTCCTGAAGTTATCATAGGTAGGCTACCTGCAAGAACTTCTGCTGAAGTTGAAGCCATGGTTACTAAGTTAATTGCTTATGAAATGGGTTATCATCAAGATTATTCTCAAGGATTAGGACTCTCCCAAAACTTGTGGGAAGACTCAAACAGTGTCTATGTCCAAGAATATATAGAAGACATGTTTTACCCTGATTTTATTAATAATATTATCCTTAATGAAGAAGAGAATAATACAACAAATGCTCAATCAAATTTTAACCGCAATCCAAATATTATCCAGCATACCGGACACTGTTTTTGGAATGTAATTGCCTTAGGAAGTGGTGCGATTAACACATCTTTTGTCAATAATATGCAAAATGATTATGCAGGTGTCATGTATTCTATCGGATGCTGGGCTGCAGCAATTGAATTTGATGCTATTGCAGAAAAATTAGTAAGAGTCCCTGAACACGGAATTAGCACCTTTGTTGGCAATTCACGTTATGGCTGGGGAGCTCCATCGGCAGACGGATTTGGATTTTCAGAATTCTACCAAAAAGAGTTCGCGCGATTACTTTTCTCTGATGAAGTTGCCAATATTGCTATGGCTAATCAATTACAGAAAATCCCCTTTGTCGCCTACCAAAATGGGGCTTCTGTCTATAAATGGTGCTCTTACCAGCTAAACACTATAGGGGACAGCTACTATCATCTCTTTATTGATGAACCTAAAGTCTTGCAGGTAGATTATTATTCAGAGGGAGATAATTATACTCTCTTTGTTACTGATGGAGAAGAACCAATTGAAGATGTGGTGATTACTCTTGAGCCTAACTTTGTCTTGAGTGATTATAACGGGATTGCCTCCTTCATGGCTGAACCAAGTACTTTAGTTTCTCTCTATAAAGAGGGATATCAAATAAAAGAGCTCTTACTGGAATCAGCTAATCAGACTTGCCTCACAGACTATCAAATCCCTGATCATGTAAGCCCTAATAGTGATAGAGTTATCAATTTTAGACTTAGAAATTCTTCCGAAGATTATCTTGATTGGCAATTACAAGTTCTAAGTAATAATATTCTTATTGGGACTAGTCAAGGAGAAGTGCCTCCTAATTTTACTATGGTCAATGATTGGTTTCAAGTAAATTTTGATTTACCTCAAGTGAATATTTTGACTTTGGACCTCTATGATAATAATTCTAATGAATTACTGGATACTAAAATTATCACTGTTGATCTTGCTCAACCTGAAATTGACCTTATAGACTTTAATCTTCAACCATATCCTGTAGTAGTTAATGATTATAACTATTTCTTCTACAAAATAAAGAATACCTCGGCCTATCCGCTTGACATCTCAGATGTTGTATATGAATCAGATGATCTTATTATTGGGATTGTCTTACCTATGCGAACCTCCTTACAACCGGATGAAGAGATGCTTCTGGATAATGATTTTGTTTTAGGTTCTGATGTAAATCTTGCTTCTATGGATATAAAGGTTACTCTCTCAAATGACTTCTGGCCAGAAGAAGAAAAGACTTTTACTTACTATTTTTCTGTAGGCCAACTAAGCTTAGCTGATAATTTTGAAGATCAACCTGTTTGGTTTGAAGAGTCTGCCTGGCAAAGAACTAATGACCAAGCTTTTGATGGGAATTACTCTCTGACATGCTCACCTACACAATATGGCGAGTATGACTTAGATTTACCTCTTCTTACTTATAGCGATGATATAACTCTTTCCTTTATGTATAAATATAAAATGCCTATGTATGGGGAAGATGGCTTCTCAATCTATGTCATAACAGATGAAATAGAAGAGAGAATTATCTTCTTAGGTTCAGGCGGGGCCCTAACTAATCCAAGTCGTGATGTCGAGGACTTCATCTATAGTGATTGGGCTGAATATTCCTTAAATTTAGGAGAACTTCTCCTCAATAAACCAGAAATAGGTAGCCAGTTTATCATAAGATTTTCTTTTACCTATATCGAAGATGACAACGTTACCAATAACTATGCAGATGATCCTGATTTAGGAGTCTTCTTAGATCTTATGCAACTTACTCATAACGGAGATTATGTCTCTAATGAAGAAGATGTTGAACCCCTTAGTAATCAGATCTCACTCTACCCTAACCCCATTAGAAATTCCCTCCTTTCTCTTAAGCATAATAGTAAGCTTGGTGATAAGTATGAGATTATGATCTATAATCTTAAAGGACAGAAGATTGCTTCCTACTCTGGGAAAATAAATAACTTGGACAGAGAGTCCCTCCAACTGCCAATCTTCCAAAATAATAGAGAAATGCTTTCTTCAGGAATCTACTTCCTTAAATATAAAACGGTTGACACTTCTGAGCTGAAAAAAATACTTTTCCTAAAATAAAATAAAAACTTTAGGAGTCCAAAATGGATAACAGTAAAAAGATACTTGTCATTAATTGTGGTAGCTCTTCACTTAAATATGAAGTCTATCTTATGCCAAGTAAAGAGAGTATGGGTAAAGGTCTGGTGGAAAGAATTGGTGAGAATGAAGGGCATATCTGCCAAGAGAGTCCCAAGGGTACTTATGACTTGGTAACCCCCATTATAGACCATCAAGTCGCCATGGAGCTAGTTGCCTATGCTCTTACCGATGAGAAACTTGGTATTCTCAAAAACATTACAGAGATTGAAGGGGTCGGACATCGTGTTGTCCACGGTGGGGAAGACTATGCAGAATCTGTCATTATTGACGAAAAAGTATTAAAGTGCATTGATAAAAACTCTGAACTTGCCCCTTTGCATAATCCTGCTAACTTAATCGGGATCAAAGAGAGTGCCAAATTACTCCCGGCTGTTAAGCAGGTTGCAGTCTTTGATACTGCTTTTCATCAAACATTGCCACCGGCAGCCTATCTCTACGGAATCCCTCATGAATTTTATGATAAATATAAAATCAGACGCTATGGCTTTCATGGTACCAGTCATCGCTTTGTAGCTCAAAAAGCCCTTGAAATGTGCAAAAGAAGTGCCAGTAATACAAATATTATCACTTGCCACTTAGGCAACGGGGCCTCAATTACTTCCATCATGAATGGTGAATCAGTTGATACCTCTATGGGATTTACTCCTCTGGCAGGACTCTTAATGGGCACCAGAAGTGGCGATATTGATCCTTCAATTGTTTTCTTCCTTATGGAACGTGGTTATAGCAGTCATGATCTTAATGATATTCTAAACAAGAAGAGTGGTCTTTTAGGTATGACAGGTATTTCCAATGATTTACGTGATATTGAAGATGCAGCCGAAATAGGAGATGAACGAGCTATTGAAGCCTTAGATGCTTATGCTTATCGGGTCCGTAAATATATAGGTTCTTATTCAGCAAACTTAGTGAAAGTTGATATTTTAGTCTTTACAGGCGGAGTTGGACAATATGGTGTTAAAATGAGAGAACGTATCTGTAAGAGAATGCAGAATATCGGAGTTCATATCGATTGTGATAAAAATAGAGAAGTAGGTGGAAAACCCGGCATAATCTCTGAACCATACTCTCCTGTTACTATCGTGGTTATGCCTACCAACGAAGAACTTCAAATTGCTACTGATGCCTATAATTTGATTTTTTAACCCCAAGGATGCAGTAGAGCTATAAAAAAGTTTGGCTCTCTCTCAATTAGAATTTTTTCCCACTCTATTTGAGAGAGAACCAAAAAAAATACCTTAGGCTTTATTGAAAATATGATTTACAATAATGATATCATAGTCCTTAGTCACATCCTAGGGAAACCTTAGTCATTCCTTTAAGTATCTCGATGAACTTCCGATGATTCATCGAGATACTCAAAAGCATGACTTGGTAAACCCTTTTGCAATGCCTATTTAAGGCACTTAGATAAAGGTAGAATTTAGTCTGCTTTCAGATAAAGAGCTAAGTTAAATTTTGACAGCTTTTCTGATATTACTGTTTACAATATGAGGATAAATTTTTCTATTTTCTTGGTTCCTCCAACTTGCCTACCAACTCTACCGATAACCAAAAATAATCTCAAGTTCTCTTTTAGCGTTTTGGGGAGAGTCAGAGGAATGAACAGCATTGGCCGTAATAGTATCGGCAAAGAGGGATCTAATGGTACCGGTTTCTCTAGTCTCAGGGTCAGTATCACCATTAATTTGACGTAATCTCTCAATAGCCTTATCTCTTTCCAGATGAAGGGCAATAGTAACATCGGAAAGCATAAATTTATTCAAGTTATCAAAGAAAGATTTACCAATATGGTCTTTGTAGAAGATATTAATCAAGTCTTCAGTGAAGCGAAAATATCTAATATTTTTAATCAAGAAGCCATCTTTTTCGATTATGGAGATAATCTCGCCAATGTTTTTATTCTTAACAGCATTTGGTTTGATCAAGAGAAGAGTAGATTCTATCATGATAATTTCCC
Source organism: Candidatus Cloacimonadota bacterium (assembly GCA_016838885.1). Classification (GTDB taxonomy): domain Bacteria; phylum Cloacimonadota; class Cloacimonadia; order Cloacimonadales; family JAFGVF01; genus JAEKNW01. Next base: position 2,183 of record JAEKNW010000083.1, on the reverse strand, counting down.
CTTAGTAAAAAAAAGAGGGCAGATTAACACAGCCCTCTAAAATTAAGTAATATCATTAAGCTTCTAAGAAGTCTAAGGTTGCCACTTTAATGGAAACATCTCTATTAAGGACTTTGGACATTTTTACTTTATGGTCAAGGATATTCTTCCAAACGTCTAAAACTTCATTTTGTTTAAATTCAGCTCCGCAGTATTGCTTCAGCATATCCACATAAAAAGTATCTCTATCATTCTCAATAAGAGTTATAATATACTTAAAGCCTCCACAGGCTAAATCATAGTCTTTGTATCTAACATCTATAACGCCGTACCCTAATTTTAACAAGCTATCAAAATTTATCTTAAAATTTTGAATATTGTTATTAGTATTATCTGTCATATACCCTTCTTTATATTATTATTGTAAGATTAACCAATCTTGATCAATGACATTAAAAGATTTTAGATAACTTTCTTTGAGTGATTGATGATTTTCTGCAGTTTCAACTTTATCAATTAAGCTATCAAGATCTTTTAAAGATTTAATTCTACTTTCAATTTTTGCTTTAACTTGGTTAAGTTTTTCCCACTCTTCTACTTTTAAAGAAATTTCAGCTTTAGCATTATCACTAGGGTTCCTCATTTTATCATGGTTAACAACTGCATTTTCCAGAGAAGCCTTATTATTGGAAATCCCACTATCAACAATAGAAATAAAGCCTTGATAGAATTCTAAATAGATGTCATTATCTTGATATCTGAAATTCTCTTTAACATAGTTTTCAAAATTAAGGAAGAGTTCCCTATCTTTTTCAGCAATTAAGCTGATATTTAAATCAACCTCTTCCGGTCTGATACTATTCTTAAACTGAGTTATAGCATTCTCTCTCTCTTGTGAAAGTGTAGGTAACTTTGAGATGCTCTCATCTAAGAATCTAGGTCCCAAATCTAAATAATCAGCTTTAGGTCCAACTTCATAAATTTCGTCTGTCATGTTATAAAAAATCTGAGCACCGGAAGTTCCAAAATTCTCTGTGCTTGTAGCCACGATAGTTGAATCACTATATAATTTATAAGCAAAATATTTATCTTCAATTCTTTGGATATCAATAAGGTTGATATTGCTGAAGTTCTTTATCTGGTCATAAGTTAAATGATATTCATTATCAATAGGTTTTAGCCCCTTAACAAAGGTAATAGTTGCAATAATATTGCTATTGAAACCATCAATATTTGAAGGTTCAGCAAAATCTTTTAATCTGTTTTCAGCTAAATCATAATATTCAAAGAACTTATCATCTTCTAAAAAAGATCCTAAGTTAGGAAGAACATCATAATCAAAATTAATCTTAACTTTTGCTAAATCATTAACATACTTATCAAATTTTGATAGATAAGCAACTTTGACTAATGGTCTAACTTCACTTCTTAAGAAGTTATAGTATTCACCTTTTTTAGTAAAAGCTAAATAATTCTTAGTAAAATCTTTTTCAAAATTAACATACTTTAAAAAGTCATTCACGTTCATTGAATACTTCAATTCTTGATTATTTAATGCTTCAACTTGACTAAGTTTGAGTTCCTCAATGACTCCTGTTTGGTCGTAAGCCTTCAAGATACTATTAACATTATTCTTCATTTCACTAATTTTAGGTTGTGCTTTATTCGCTTCAGTAAAAGGCACGATAAATACAATTAAAATACCTACGATCATTACAATCATCAGATATTCTACTAAAGAAAATGTATGGTCTTTGGTTTCTTTAGCCATCATTCCTCCATTTAGAATTTCAATTTTATCAATTTCACTATCATAGTTCATTTTGTCAAAGTATTTTTTAATTCTTTTATAATTAACTCTCCAGAACCATCATCAAAATCCTTTCCTAAGAGCCTATTTGATACCCTACTATAATGATATAATCCCTTATTGTAACTGCTGGATTATTTGGGCTAAATCCCCAAGGGATGCTATATAATCCACAAAGTTAAGATGAAGAAATGGCCAGGTTTCTTTGCTAAAGCTACGCCAACCCAGGCCGAAAATACTGAATACACCGAAAAGAGAAAGATTCCTCACACTAATTATCTCGAATTAAACCCGGATGGTGCAGTAGAACTTTGATGAAGAGTGCTAGATTCTTTTAGCAAAATAAGTTACAGAATTTGAAGGCATATAATATATATATTCCTGAAAATTATGT
>JAEKNW010000082.1 GCA_016838885.1 Candidatus Cloacimonadota bacterium | reverse complement strand
AATAACTTACAGAATTCGAACGCATATAATATATATATTCGGGAGAATTATGGAAGTTACTTTTGCAAAAGAATATAGTGCTATTCTCAAAGATCTACTACATTATTTGGGTTTAATCCCACGTTGTTAAACGAGGGATTAAGATTTAAGTTACATATTTTTATTAAAATTAATGAGTAATCTGTTAATTATTTAGTAGTAGCTTTCTTCTTGGCAGCCTTTTTTGGTTTAATTGTTACAGCTCCAGCTTTGTCTGCTGTCTTTTTCTCTTTAGTCTTTGCAGGAGTAGCCTTTTTAGTTGATACTTTCTCTTTTGCTTCCTTCTTGACTGGTTTGGGAGAAGTTGTCTCTTTCTTTGAAACTTTCTCTTTCTTGGGAGCCTTCTCTTTCTTAAGAGCTTTCTCCTTCTTAGGCGAATCTAATGAAGCTTCTAATTCTTGTTTTAGACCCTTCTCAACCTTTAAGCCTATAACTTCTGATTCAACAATGACCTCTTTGCTAGTCTTCTTTTTCTTTTCCGGCTTATTCTCTGTATTCTTCTTAGGGGCCTTAGATTCAGCTTTTACCTTGCTCTTCTTGCTAGGTTCATCTTTCTTTGCCTTGCTTTTTTTCTCTTTTGGCAAAGAATCTTTAACCTTTTTAGGACTATCCTTCTTAACTGCTGTTTTCTCAGGAGAATCTGTTTTATTATTTTTCTTAGCTGCAGGTGTTTTACTCTTCATCTTCTCCGGTGCACTCACCCCAATTAAATCAAGAGCTATAGCAATCACATTTTTAACAGCTGAAATAAAGAATAACCTACCCTTGGAAGTCTCTAAATCATCCATATCTATTACTTTGAATTTGCCATAATATTTATGGACCATTCCCGCTAATTCATAAACATAATTAGCCAATCTATGAGCTTCTCTAGTGTCAGCAACATCTATCAGAAGCTGTGGAAAATCAATGATCTTCTTCATCAAAGTAATCTCTTCATCTTCTTTAAGATAAGCAAGGGCAGTTCTAGAAGGCTTTCCAATCCTAATCTTATGGTCTTTTCTAGCCTTCTTTAAGATACTATTAATCCTAGCATGAGCATATTGAATATAATAAACAGGATTCTCTTCGCTCTCTTTAGTCGCTAAATCCATATCAAAGTTGAGATGGGCATTAGTCCTTCTATCTATAAAGAAGAAACGAGCTACGTCCTTACCAACTTCAGTGATTAAATCATCCATAGTGATGATTTTACCAAGCCGTTTGGACATCTTGACTCTCTCACCTTCATCAAATAGATTTATCTGTTGCAGAAATATAATCTCTAATTTATTCTTATCATATTTGAGGGCTTCAATCGCTGCCATAAGACGAGGAACATAACCGTGATGATCAGGACCTAAAACATCAATAATATAGTCAAAACCTCTCTGATATTTGGTAAGATGATATGCTAAATCCGGCACAAAATAGGTTATTGCCCCATCAGCTTTCATTAATACACGATCTTTATCATCACCGAATTTAGTTGAACTAAACCAAATAGCATCATCTTTTTCATAAGTGCATTCTGCTTCAGCTAAAAAACTTAGAACTTCTTCAACAACACCTTGCTCCCTAAGTTTCTTCTCTGACACCCAATTATCAAAATCAACATCTAGCTTTGCTAAACTTTCAACTTGCATTTCATGTATAACATCTAAGGCATATTCTTTAAGATTCTCTATTCTGTCTCTTTCAGGAAGCATTAACAGACGGCTACCTTCGGTTGCATTGAGTTCTTTTGCCATTTCAATTAAATAATCACCATGGTATGCTTCAATTGGGAAATCTCCAATATTCTCACCTCTGACTTCTCTTAAACGAAGTTCTAAAGATTCAGCTAAGATATCAACTTGATTCCCGGCATCATTGACATAGAACTCTCTCTTTGTCTCATAACCAACTTTGGTAAGAATCCGATAAAGAGTATCTCCATAAGCTGCAGCACGAGCACTTACAATATTTAAAGGCCCGGTAGGATTTGCAGAAACAAACTCCAACAGAACACTTTTACCCTTTCCATGCTCTGATTCTCCATACTCTTCTTTCATCTTGAGGATTTCATAAACCAAATCCTGATAAAGTGAGATGTTAATTGTAATATTAATGAATCCGGGACCGGCTATTTCAACTTTAGAGAAATTCTTTTCTTTGACAAGTTCTTCTTTTATCATTTCAGCTAAAACAAGAGGTTTTTTCTTGTTAAGTTTAGCTAAGACCATTGCAACATTTGTAGCATAATCACCATGCTTGGGGTTATTAGATACTTCTATATTAAATTTATCATTATTTTCCAGATTATTTTTTTCTAAAGTGGTAACAATAATGCCTTTAATAATATCTTTAAGCATTTATATCCTCATCTTGATCTGTTGGTTTTTGGTTGTCTTGAAGCTTAGTGAAAAGATCATCTAATTTATAGAATTCTCTTGTGGTTGGAGTTAGAATGTGTACGATAACATCAACGAAATCTAACAATACCCAAGAACTACTTTTCATCCCTTCTTTGCCCCGAACATGAATTTTATTTTCTTTACACTCATCAACAATATTTTCAGCAATAGCATTTAAGTGTAATTCAGAACTACCCTCAACAATTACTACATAATCAGTATATGAAGTTTTACCTCTTAAATCGTAAAACTTAATATTTTCGGCTTTTCTACTAGCAGCCCACTCAACTAATTTTTCAACAAGTTCTATACCTTGCATAATAACTCTCTTATTTCATGATATTTTGGAAATCTCTACCAACAATTATCAAGAACTGATAATCTGGCAATTCAACTCTATCGATGGCATAAGTCCAATTCCTTATACCAGTTCGGTCCATTAATACTTCTAAGTTGTTTGGAGAAACCGATAAATCTAACTCCTGTGATACGATAATTATACTTTTGTTATAAATATATTTTCTCGTATTTGAGGGTTCTGAAAACTTGAAGAGAGGATTCCGATAACCCTCAAATTTTGCTTTAAGAAAATTCTCATAATCCCGAGCTAACCCAGGGACTCCACAACCATTCAAGACTTTTACATCTAGCTCTCTTTCATCAATCTCAACTTTCTTTATATCTTTATCTGACAACTTATTAATAAAAAATAAAATAGCTAAAATTATTATTATAACAACAAATAATATAGATAATACTTTTAACTTACGAGTCAAAATATTTTATCCTTCAAATTTGTCAAACTGTTCTTTTAGTTTTCTATAGGTTACTTCAAAGGCTTCTGGAATGACTCTTTTTCCACCAACAACTGTCATGAAATTCACATCTCCAATCCAACGGGGAACTAAATGCACATGAATATGTTCAGCTATACCAGCTCCAGCTGCTTTGCCTTCGTTAATACCGATATTCATTCCTTCACAATGATAAGAATCGGTTAGAACTTTCTCGGCTATTCTGACGGTTGCAAATAAATCTGTTAACTCATCAGGATTTAAGGCGTATAATGAGGAAACATGTTTATAAGGAACAACCATGATATGTCCATTATTATAGGGGTACAAATTCTGAATCACAAAACAGTATTTACTCCTATAAAGTATTCCATTAGAAGGATCATCATTCTGATCAGGTTTAAGACAAAATATGCAACCTTTCTCTTTTTCAGAGAGAATGTAATTTAATCTCCAAGGAGAATAAAGATAATCATCAACCATTAGTTACTTCCTGATCTTAACGATATTTGATAATCAAGCTTAGTATTAGCTTCAATCTTACTATCTACAATGATATTAAAGCCCATTAACTCACAGTTTGCATCTATTTCACTATCAATAATTAAGGAGTTGACCCCAATCTTTGAGTTTTCTTTTATCACGCTAAAACCTTTAATTACTGAATTAGCTCCAATTTCTACATCTTTATCAATCTTAACATTTTCCCCAATAATAACAGAATCCGGGTTTTCTAAAGTAACACCATTATTAAGCCAGTGTTTTTTAATCTTATTATAATATTCAGTTTCTAATTGAGCTAATTGTTCTTGAGAATTTATCCCGGCAGCTTCAACAAAGTCTTCTAAGATATGTCCGCTAACAATCTCATTTCTATTATTTAGGATTTTAAGAGTATCTGGAAGATAATATTCATTTTGAGCATTATCATTTGTTATTTCTTCTAAAGATGAGAATAGTTTATCTTTTTTAAAGCAATATATTCCTGTATTTATCTCTCTAATCTCTCTTTGTTGAGCAGAGGCATCTTTATATTCCACAATACTGTCAATGTTGCCTGCTTCATCTCTGATAATTCTCCCATAACGGGCCGGGTCATCTATGACATGGGTTAGAACTGTACAAGCTGCCTTATTATCTCTATGAGTTTTGAGTAAGCCTTGCAGGGTTTCTGAGCTTGTTAAGGGAACATCACCACATAGAATAAAGATATCTCCCTCGAAATCCTTAAAAACGTCTTTTGCTATCTTGACAGCATGGCCGGTACCTAACTGTTCAACTTGTTCAGCAAAGGCTATATTTTCATATTTATCAACTAATTTAATAACTTGGTCTTTCTTATAACCAACAATCACACAAGTGAGTGCTGAGTCTAATGTAGATGCTGTTTCTACAACTCTTTCGACTAATGATTTACCTGCTAAGCTAAAGGTAACTTTAGGTTTATTCGACTTCATTCTTGTCCCTTTACCTGCTGCAAGGACAATAGCTCCAACCTTGTTCATATTCACTCCTGTAGTTAATTTTATATATAAATCCTCAACTGTTAAGCTATAACGCGGGTCAATCTTGTGAGGATAAATCTCTTTTAAGGGTTCTAAAACAAATAATCTTTCTTGTAAAAATGGGTGGGGGATTTTAATCATTTCCTGGTCTATAATCAAGTCTGCGTAGTAGATAATATCAATATCTATTAAGCGCGGTCCCCATTTGTCGCTTCTAATTCTTCCTAATCTCTTTTCTATCTCAAGAATCTCAGTCATTAGTTCAAGTGGAGTTAAATCTGTATCAGCGAGAATAATTTGGTTAAGAAAGTCATCTTGATCCAGTTTTCCCCAAGGTTTTGTTTGAATTATTCTGCTAGTTTTTACTATTCTACAGATTTTTCTAAGTTCTATGAGAGCATTATTTAAGTTATTTACTTTATCTTCAAGATTAGAACCAAGAGAAAGAATAATCTCCACTAGCGACCTCTTGTCATCTCAATTTCAGAGAAACTAAGCTGACCTTGAATGGGAACAGATGGTTTTCTGATACTAATGGTTGCTTCTTCTACTAATTCGAATCTTGCTAATAAATTATCTAAGATCTTATTAGCACAATTTTCTAAGAGTAAATGTTTATCTATTTCCATAATGTTTTTAATCACGTCATAGACCTTGGTATAATCAACAGTCTCTTCTAGTTTATGGATAAATCTATCTCTAGCATCATCAGTGGATAAGGTAATAGTAACGATAAATCTCTGTCCCAAGATTCTTTCGGCATCTTGTACTCCGTGGTAACCATAGAAAACCATTTCTTTAAGAATTATCTTCATTATAACTCCTCTTCTTCATATTTAGCTGCAATCATATAAGTAATTTTTTTACCCCATAATCTATCAACTACTCTATTAATAATAAAAGCTACTACTAGTCCGACGAAACCGATAATGATGGAATATGTTTCTGATAAGAACCTAGATGCAATAAAATAAAATATCATTAAATTAACAATTGGGAAAATGAATAGAAGGAGGGCAGAATAGATTCTTTTAGCAGGGTCAATAAAGATAATAACTTTATCTCCTGCTTCTAATTTAATATCTGTCTTGATTTTATGTTCTATGCAACTGTTTTGGGTACCGCATACTCCGTGCATCCCACAACTAGCACAACCACCTTGTACATCCATTAAAACTGTTGCTTCCCCATTTTCATACTTCTTTACGACACCAATTTGGCTACTATCTACCGCCATTTTCTTTCTCCTCATTTATCTTGTCAATAATCTTAGTAGATGAAAATCCTGTTTTAAAAATTAAGCTTTTCACCTCTCCCCCATGTTCTAATACTATGTCTGAGCCAACGATTTGCTGAGGCGTCCAGTCTCCCCCTTTAACTAATATATCCGGGGTAATTAACTTTATGAGTTCGTAGGGTGTATCTTGATCAAAGATAACAACATAATCAACTGATTTTAAGGCTCCTAAGACATAGGCTCTCTCTGATTGCCCATTTATAGGCCGAGAAGGACCTTTAAGTCTCTTAACAGACTCATCACTATTTAAGCCAACAATCAGCACATCAGCAAGATTTTTAGCTTCTTCCAGATAAGATACATGACCATAGTGGAGAATATCAAAGCATCCGTTAGTGAAAACTATTTTTTTACCTTTTTCTTTAATATCTTGCGATATTTTTTCTATCTCTTCCCAACTCTTTAAAGTCATTATTATACTCATTCAGATTCCTCTTCCACCGATTCTCTTATCTCTTCCCAGTTAGTGGGAGATGTTCCTTGTTTGCCACACACTACTCCAGCAGCATGATTGGCAATGATGGCTGACTCTAAGATTGAGTTTGTAAGAGTTAAAGCTAAAGTAAGAGTACTTATGACAGTATCACCAGCTCCAGAGACATCAAAGACTTCTCTAGCATAAGTAGGAAGAGAGAAGATATTTCTATCATGTTCAAAGATTAGCATTCCTTTTTCGCCTAGAGTAACAACTAAGTATTGAGCTTTGATTTGTTTAAATAGTTGCCAGGCAATAGACTGCAAATCTTTTTCATTAGTAATTTTCTTATTCATATTCTTAGAAAGTTCTGCTAAGTTTGGCTTAAAGACTGTAACTCCTTTATAATTAAAGAAGTTTTCAACTTTAGGGTCAACTGAAATGATAATATTATTAGCTTTAGCTATGTCAATTACTGAAGTAATAACTCTTTCAGTGAGCAGTCCTTTATTATAATCTTCAATAATCAAAGCATCAATATCTTGAACTATTTTACTGAAGTTAGAGATAATTTCATCTTCTATATGTTTGCTAATTGGAGTTGTAACTTCTCTATCAACTCTCACTATTTGCTGTTTTTTGGAAGTAATTCTTGATTTAATAGTTGTAGGTCTCTGATCATCTATAACAATAAGAGATGAATCAATATTCTTTTCATGTAATAGATTCATCAAAATAGAACTATTATTATCCTTCCCAACCACGCCAATAAGATAGGTTTTAGCATCCAGGGTTGAAATATTAAGAGCAACGTTGGCTGCCCCGCCTAGTCTATACTCATCCGTTAAAGACTCTAAAATCGGCACAGGAGCTTCTGGTGAGATTCTTGAGACATTACCAATAATATAATGGTCAATCATAATATCACCTAAAACTGCAATTCTTCTCCGGCTTGCTTCTTCAGCAAATTTATCAAATCTTTTAATATCTATATCCATAATTACCTTACTTTATAGGGTAGTTTCCTGAGAAACAAGCGTGACAGTATTTGTCTTTGCTCTCAACACACTTTAATAAATCATCTAATTCTATATATCTTAGAGAATCTGCTCCGGCGAAATCTCTAATCTCTTCTATACTCTTTTGGTTAGCAATTAACTCAGTCTGATTAGGAGTATCAATCCCGTAGTAACAAGGATACTTAACTGCAGGTGAGCCAATTCTTAAATGAACTTCTGCTGCTCCTGCTTTTTTAATCATATTAACAATTTTTTTAATAGTAGTCCCACGCACGATTGAATCATCTATCAAGACTACTTTTTTCCCTGTGAAGAAGTTTGGAAGAGTACTAAACTTCTGGGAAACTGATTCATCACGAATGGTTTGTTCGGGTTTAATAAAAGTTCTTCCTACATAGTGATTACGAATCAAACCCATACTAAAATAGCACTTCTTTTCATTAGCGTAACCAACTGCCATAAAGTTAGATGAATCTGGCACAGGCACAACAACATCAGGGATAATATCATCTTTCTTTGCTAATTCAGCCCCAATTTTTTTTCTGACTTCATAGACATTTTCATTGAAGTGAAAACTATCAGGTCTAGAGAAGTAGATTAATTCGAAAATGCAGTGTTTGTCTTCTTTAAAGAATCTATAGTCATTTGGGTCATTATCGAACATCTTGATATCTCTTTCGCTTACTTGAATAATGCCTGCCGGTGGTACTTCTAATCTATTTTCCACACCTAAGATATCCAGAGCACAAGATTCAGAAGCTACTACAACAGTACCATCACTTGTTTTCCCCCAGACCATTGGTCTGATAGCATAAGGGTCGCGGACCATATACATCTTATCGGGAGTAGCCAGAACAGTAGAAAAAGCACCTTTAACTCTCTTCATCATTGCTTTTATGGCATCAACAATCCCCATGCCCTCATTCTGGATCTGATAAATAATATATTTGAGAATGAGTTCTCCATCATTTTGACTCTTGAAGTAAACGCCCTTCTTTTCTAATTCTTCTTTTACTTCAAAATAGTTAACAACATCACCGTTGCTTGCCAAGGCATAAGTAGCACCATAAAGAGAGTCAACAGTATGAGGTTGTGAATTATAATCTGTAGCTGAGCCTTTAGTTGGATATCTGACATGTCCAATGGCTATCTTACCCTTGAAAGTCTCTAACCTTTCAGGTGGAAAAACTTGCTTTACTAATCCCATTTTTTTACGAAGAGTAAATACTTTTCCATCAGATACAGCCATGCCACAGCTCTCTTGTCCTCTATGTTGTTCAGCAAACATCCCTAAAGCTGCTAATTCTGCAGCTCTCTCATGATTGAAAACTCCAATAATACCACACATTTATCATACTCCTACATGTTTATTTATTTTTTTTTACCAGAATGGTGCAGTAGAAAGCTACGTATCAAAGGTGAAGAGTGCTAGATTCTTTTAGCAAAATAAGTTACAGAATTTCAAGGCATACAATATATCTATTCCTCAAAATTATGTAGCTTACTTTTGCAAAAGAAGATAGTGCTATTCACTTTTTCCCTAAATTCTACTGCATTATTTAGGTTTAAATACTAATTTATTCTCGTTTCCATTTAATAATCTAATAATATTTTGTTTATGTTTAAGAATTATGAACAGGGCTACAAAAAAGGTAAGTAACAAAATTGGTAATTGCTCAAAATTATTAATGAAGTTAATGACTAACTGGCTAACAAATAGGACTAGAGCTGCACATATTGATCCTAAAGAGACATAGCGACTTATGGCAACTATGATAATAAAAGCCATCAAAGCAATAGCAAAAGCTATGGGTGAAAGTAGAGCATAAACTCCTGCAGCTGTTGCCACTCCTTTTCCACCTTTAAACTTCAAATATATTGAAAAGACATGTCCAAGGATTGCTGTTACACCTAAAGTGATATCATAGATTTGAGTTGAATCAATATTAAAGGCTTGCAGAATCAAGCGTCCAACTAAAATGGCAATTACCCCTTTTACAGCATCAATAATCATCACAGTTACACCTATTTTAGTCCCTAAAACTCTCAGAGCATTAGTAGCACCTGCATTTCCGCTTCCGTGTTTAGTAATATCAATTCCGTTTAGTTTGCCTGCAAGAACACTTGTGGGGATTCCCCCTATTACATAAGCTATAAGGTAAGCCAGACTAATATATAACATCGGATTCATTTGTATCTTTTCCTTTAAATACTAATTTGATGGTTGCCCCTTCAAACTTGAATACCTTTCTGATTTGATTATGTAAGAATCGTTTATAGTCTTCTGATATTTTTCTGGGACTATTACAGAAAAATAGAAAAGTTGGAGGGTCAGTATCAGGTTGAGTAATATAATAAATCTTTAACATAGCACCTGTCTTATGACTTGGAGGTCTTCTTTCGATGACTTTTTTAACAAAATCATTCAACTGGGAAGTGGGAACTCTTCTTTCACTCTCTTCTTTTACACTAAGAATGAGTTCTAATATCTTATTCACTCTTTGACCTGTTAAGGCTGAAACAAAAAGAACTGGTGCGTATTTAATGAACTGCAAATCTTCTAAAATCTGCAGAGTAAATTCTTTATGAGTATGATTATCTTTCTCAGGTAAATCCCACTTATTCACCACGATAATCACATTCTTATAATGTCTTTTGATATATGAAGCAATTTTCTTCTCTTGGGTGGAAACCTCTTCATCTGCTGAAACGATTAGTAAAACAATATCAGCTCTGTCGATAGTATCAATCGTTCTCATTGCACTAAAATATTCTACACCATATTTGACACGGGTCTTTTTCCTCAATCCGGCTGTATCAATGATTGTTATCTCTTCTCCATGATACTTAAGCTTGGAGTCAATGGCATCCCTGGTAGTTCCTGGAATATCAGTTACGATTACAGTATCTTGTCCCATTAATCTATTAGTAATGGAAGATTTACCAACATTAGGCTTACCTACAATGGCGACCTTAATACTGGTATCTACTAACTCTTCAAAATCATCTACATCACGGGCTGGTATTTTGGTTAACAGCTCATCCATGAAGTTACCTGAGTTTCTCCCTGAATTTGCAGCAATAGGAAATGGGATACCAAAACCTAACTGCATGAAGTCATAAATATCCATTTCTATCCTTTCGTTATCGACTTTATTAACGACAAGCATAGTCTTATCCCGCATTGGGTTAAGTAATTTAGCGATTCTGTGATCAAAGTCTGTAATCCCAGTCATTCCATCTACTAAAAACAAGATAAAATCAGCTTCTTGAATGGCGATTTCTGCTTGTAATTTTATATGGGCATCCATTCTATCAGTAGAGTTAAAGACTAACCCACCTGTATCAACGATTCTAAACTTCTTTCCATCCCACTCAACATCTGCATATTTACGATCTCGAGTTATTCCTTCTTCAAAATCTATAATTGCTCTTCTCTGTTTGCATAATCTATTAAACAGGGTAGATTTACCCACATTAGGTCTACCAACTATTGCTACTAATACATCTCTCATTATTTTCAACCTTTTTAAAAATTCTTTTAGCCCCAATGATGCAGTAGAACTTTGATGTAGATTGCTATCTTCTTTTTGCAAAGGTCTACTGCATTATTGGGTTTAAGGTCAATTCTCTATGAATAGCTAAATTGTCAAATGTTATTTAGGATTAAGAGTTTTACGGCTCTTAATAGCTATATTTTGGGAGCATAAACATAAAGAAGAAGGCTATATTTAACCAAAAACATCCCCAGCTACATACTTAACATCACATTAAAATAACCGTGAGTATAATAAAACTAAATTATATATTGACAATTTTGCACGAGAGAAATTATTGGGATTTGTAGATTGATTATTAACCTAAAAAACTTTATATTTTAAACACTCAAAGGTAGTTATGAAAAAACGCCTTTGATAACTATTCCTTACCATTAGGAAAAAATGGAGACACTAGAATAATGTCCAAAAAATTAAACATAAGACAGAATTATAAATTATTACAGCCATATCTATGGAAAGAAAAGAAGCTGCTATTATTTGGCTTGTTGTTAATGATCTTTGTATCGCTAACCCATCTAATTGATCCGCTCATTTTAGCTCATATCGTAGATGTCAGTGTACCAAACAAAGATTTGAATGATATGTATCGTTACGCCTTCTTTTTTATAGGCTTAATTTTTGTATCAGGGATTGCTTCATATACTCAGATTATTATCTTGTCCAAGTTAGGATTAAAGGTAATTACTGATATTAAGATGAAACTATTCTCCCATCTGATGAAAATATCTGTATCCTTCTTTGATAACAGACCTGTTGGCGATTTTATAACAAAAGTAGAGAATGATAGTGAGAAAGTAAGATTTTTATTTTCCGAGCTTTCCATAAGAATCATAGGGAATTTACTTTTCTTTGTGGGGGTTATTATTGTAATTACCTACAAAAGCCCTGATGTCTCTGTCTGGATTTTACTTACAATAACTATCATAGCAATAGCTTACAATTATTTTATGCGTTTCATGGGTAAAATATTTAAGCGCGTCAGAGAGAAGTACTCTGAAGTAACAGCTAAAATAAATGAATATGTCCAAGGTATGCATGTAATCCAGACTTTTCATAAAGAAGACGAGGCTATCAGCATAGTTGAAAAAACTTCTGCAGAAAAGAAGTTAATCGAAACAAAAGCGTCATTCTTAGAATATTCGGTGGAAGGATTTTTCCTCTTTTTGATAGAATATTTCATGTTTATATTAGTTATCGTCTTGATTGTTCCTCAAATCTTTGATGGAACTAAGTCAATAGGAACTCTGATTATCTTCTCTCAATATATTAATAGAATAATATGGCCTTTGATTCAACTCTTAGAGAATGTGATGCAGATTCAAAAATCAATGGTATCACTCACTAGAATCAGAGAATTAAGCGAGCTTCCTGTTGAGGATTATTATAATAATAAGCTAGAAATCAAAAGCTTTGAAGAAGAAATAGAATTCAAAAATGTATGGTTTGCTTATGAAGCCGAAAACTGGATTTTAAAAGATGTTAGTTTTAAAGTTAGAAAAGGTGAAAAAGTAGCACTTGTAGGTCCCTCCGGATCTGGAAAAACTACCACTATTAGCTTGATTTGTGGTTTTTATAAGTACCAGAAAGGTGAAATCCTAATTGATGGAATTCCTTTAAACAAGCTCAATATCAAGAAGTGGAGACGGAAAGTTGGCCTAATCTTACAAGACGTCTTACTCTTCCCGGGAAATGTGATTGAGAATGTAAGAATCTATGATGATTCAATTTCAGCTGAACAAGTAATGGAATCAATTAAAATGGTTCATGCTGAAAAGTTCTTTGAAATGGGTTCCTTGCAAAACATCATAGCTGAACGTGGTCAAAACATCTCTCAAGGAGAAAAACAGCTACTTAGTTTTGCACGTGCTTTAACTTTCAATCCGGAAATTGTGATTATGGATGAAGCTACTTCTTCAATAGACACTGTTACAGAGAGGAAGATACAGGATTCCATGCTAAAAGTTTTAGCTGGTAAGACGGCTATGATTGTGGCCCACAGACTCTCCTCTATTATCGATGCTGACAATATCATCTACTTCAAAGATGGTCAAATAAAGAATCAGGGAACTCATACTCAATTAATGACAACTAGCCCTGATTATCAAAACTTAGTTAACCTTCAATTTATGGGAGGTCATGATGAATAAACATCTAAAATGGGTAATTAATGAGTGGAAAAGATATAAGTCATTAGTGGTTATAATGTTCTTCTTGACTATTCTAACTTCCTTTATCTCATCTGTTTACCCTTACTTATTTAAAGTATTAATTGATAAAATAGATTTTCTGCAAAAGAATAAAGCAGATTACGATGAACCAATGCAAGAGATTTATCGCTTTATCTGGGTAATTCTCGGTATAGGAGCTGTCCGTTTAGTTACTTCTATCTATCCGGCTGTCAGAGCTTGGATTAATATGAAGTTTGAACACTCTCTAAGAATGAGATATTTCACTGATATTACAGAAAAAGACTATAAGTTTTTTAATAAATTTAGAACTGGTGATTTAGTTACAAGATTAACTAATGACTTAACAGACTTCCCAAAAATTGCCTGGTTCCTGTGTTCCGGGATTTTTAGAGCCTTTAATTCTTTAGTAAATATCATCTTTATTATGTCTATGATGTTCTTCTTGAATTGGAAACTTACTCTCTATTCTCTAACTCCACTTCCGGTCATGATTATAGTATTCTACCTGGTTAGCACTTCTCTGGAAAAAAGATATTCTAAGAATCAAGAAGCTATTAGTTCTATCAACTCTCAACTTGAACTTAGCTTTAGTGGCATTAAAATCATCAAAGCTTTTGATTGCGAAGAAAAGTATAATCGCTTCTTTGACATTGCTCTAGAAGAGAGATATAATACCGAATATTCCTTAATCAAACTTCAAGCAGGATTAAATCTGATCTATGAATACATCGGTTATTTGGGTCAAATTGCTATTCTCTTTTTTGGTGGCTATATGGCTGTTAAAGGAACTATTACAATAGGTACCTTCCTCGCCTTCTATACCTATCTTATGATGATGATTTACCCAATGTTAGATTTACCTCAACTCTTTATTTCAGGCAAACAAGCCTTCGTTAATATTGATAGGTTGGAAGAGATTAAAAACTTCCCTAATGAAAATCAAAGATTCTCAAACGAAGTGCCTGTGGATAGATTTGATTCACTCAAATTTTCTGATACTTCCTTCGGATATCAAGAGAAAGCTCTCTTTACTAATCTTAATCTAGAAATCGATTCTCATAAGAAAACTCTTCTTATGGGAGAAGTTGGCTGTGGTAAATCTACCCTAATCTCCTTGCTCACAGGACTTATCAAACCTGATTCCGGTGAAATTCTTATCAATAATATCAATGTTGATAAACTCAAAAGAGATGACTTCCTCAATAGTATTGGCTATGTTCCTCAAGACCCACTTCTCTTTAGCGGAACAATTCATAGCAATGTTACTTTCGGAGTTAAAGAAATCGATCAAGAGCTTTATAGACAAGTGCTGGAGACTTCCCAGTTAGATAATGAAATAGCTGGCTTCGAGAAGAGAGATAAAACTATTCTAGGTGAAAAAGGAACTGCTGTCTCTGGTGGTCAAAAACAAAGAATCGCTATTGCCAGAGCCCTCATGAGAAAACCAAAGTTCTTAATCCTTGATGATATAACCTCAAGTTTAGATGCTGAAAACGAAAGAAAACTCTGGGTCAGTATGAATAAATACTTCCCTGAAACAGGTGCCTTGATGGTCTCACACAGAATATCGACTGTTGCATACGCTGATGAAATCATCTTCATTAACAAAGAACATCATTGTTTCAAAGGGACTCACCTTGAGCTTCACCGTAATAATCCCCAATATCGCGACTTTATCCAAAGTCAAATGACTAATGGAAAAAAGACTTGATAATCCCGAATGATGCAGTAGAAAGCTACGTATTATCAAAGTTCTATTGCACCATTCGGGTTAAAGAAAAGGATTATGTACTGAGATGGATAATATAAATCATAAAGAAGCAAAAAGAACTACTAAAGAAATTGAGCTAATAAAACTCTCTACAATAGGAAATTTTTCATTCGGACTAATAGGAATTATTTTCGCAGTTCTTACTAATTCCAGATCAATTTTATTTGATGGTCTTTACTCATTTGTTCTAAGTTTCTTTACTTTAATCTCTGCTCGTGTTGTTAAGCTCATAACTAAAGGTCAAACAGTTAATTACCAATTTGGATATGGAGCCTACGAACCTCTTTTAATAATCGTTAGATCAATATTTTTATTTGGCATGTATTTGGTATTAGGATATGAAGCTATTTCTTTTCTTTTTAAAGGAGGCTATTCAATAAGTACTTCTTTTGCCTTAGTTTATTCTGTTATAAGCACCAGTGCTTGTTTCATAATTTGGGTGATATTAAGAAAATCTGCTCGCAAGAACATATCTCCGGTTCTGAAAGCTGAAGCATACGGTTGGTTCTTAGATACCATTCTTAGTGCTGCTGTCTTCTTAGCTTTTATGATAATAATTCTTCTAAAACATTTCGGTGCTCACTCTTTTACTCCATATATTGATCCCTTAATTACCCTCTGTTTGGTAACTCTTATGTTACCGGCACTTTATAATATGTTCTTATCAAATTTTAGAGACCTGGTTTCAGCAGCTCCTTCATTAGAAATTCAAAAAGAGTTAAGATCTATCATGAATCGTTTCCAAGAAAAATATGCTTTTAGTAATATAGAGAACTTTTCTGAAAAGAGAGGTAGAAGTCTTTATCTGATTTCTTATGTATATCTTGATCATGATATTCCAATGAAGACTTTAGATAAAATTAGAAAAGAAATGGTAAAGGAGATAAAACGATGGTGGTTCTATTCTGATATTGATATCTTATTTACTCTTAATCCAACTGGGACCGAAATGGCAAACCATCATCCCAGCTCCAGAGGAGCGGAACCTTTGTAGATAACAGACATTTACCATCCTCCTCAGCTCCAGAGGAGCTGGGAGAAGGGCCAGTGTTTCCAATTATTTATGGCTCAAATTTAGGTTACTCAGATTTAGCATATTATTCATGCTTAACAAGCTTATTTCATTAACATCATTTTATTCACGATTTCTTCATCTCCACTTTTTACCCGATAAAAATAAGATCCTGAACTAACTCTCTTGCCTTCATTGTTATCACCTTTCCAGATTACAGAATGCTGTCCTGCTTCTTGATTTTCCTGAAGCAAACTCTTTACCTTCTGTCCTTTAATATTATAAATTTCAACGGTAACATGACCTGATTTAGAAATATCATAGGAAATAGTAGTTTCCGGGTTAAAGGGATTTGGGTAATTAATAGCGTTTAGGGTTACAGGAGTTATA
>JAEKNW010000081.1 GCA_016838885.1 Candidatus Cloacimonadota bacterium | reverse complement strand
TTCCAAGATTGAAAGTATCTTTGCAGAAGATGAAACAGATATCACAGAGCAAACTTTTGCACTTGAAAATTTTAATAATCAGATTGATGAATTTAATCTATTTAATCTGGGATCAATTGAGTATGGCAATAAAAAGAACTTAACGGTTTCTAATCATTATCGTGTTGGAAATAAAATATACAAAACCAAAGTTAACCCAGGTATGCTTGCAATAAGTTTATCTCTCATAGCTTTGGCTGTTGATAGCTACTCAGAAGCATCAGACTTAAGCAAGGCAATTGAAGAATTTGAAGAATTTGATGATATTGATACTTCAGAATTAAAGAAAGATAGAACTAGGAAGAATGTGGTGGGTACAATCTGTGTAATATCTTCAATCATATCCTTCACTGCTTCCTTTGAACAAGTTGAAATCAAAGCATCCCCAACTTCGGTGACTTTGGGGTATAGGTTTTAGGGGGTATACTGAACTATTTCCTGCTTATACAGAAAAATGGTTTAGTAATTAACACATAAAATAATAAAAATCTTCTCTAGGAGGATATAATGAGTTTTTGGAGTAAATTAGGTTCAATAACCAAGACAGTTGCTCAAAATGTTTATCAGGAAATTCAGAAGGAACAAGCGAAGAAGGCAGGGAGTAATCTTGGTTCTTCCCGTAATGATTCTCCCGGATCAAACAGAACTCAAAGTTTGAGTTGGAGATATATCGGTACACTTGATAATGTTGATGATGGAGATCTTCGACATTTAGTAGGTATCTATAAAGCTGTGCTGAATGGAGAAATTGTCTATATCGGCAGGGCTGTAGAGTTCAATAATGGTGGATTAAAGAAAAGATTAGCTGATTATACTCGAGAATCTGAAAGTAGCAGAAAACACAAATCAGGTCAGTTGATGCATCAAAATGCTTCAGACCTAAAAATGTATATCATGGTTACCGGCTCTGATTCCCAAGCAGCTAATGAAGCTAGAGAACTCGAAATTGAGATGATTAATAGATATCAGCCTGCGTGGAATGTGAAATATAGTTGATGATATATTGAAAGTAGGGGGCCTTTCCTAATTGGAAATACTGATCTCTCCAGTCGGCCGGTTTTTCTTTAGTAGCTTTCTACTTCACTAAAGCTATGTAGAATTTTTTAGCGAAGGCTCAAGCAAATGTATCTAAAAGGAAATTCGAACACACTGTATTCGAATTTGAAC
>JAEKNW010000080.1 GCA_016838885.1 Candidatus Cloacimonadota bacterium | reverse complement strand
AAATTCTGTAAGTTATTTTGCTAAAAGAATCTGCACTCTTCGCCTGTGATACGTAGCTTTAGCGAAGTATTACTAAAGCTCTACTGCACCATTCGGGTTTAAGAATTATCCTTTTCGACAAACAAAATATACTCTTAATAGTAAAATCACATTTGTAACTTTCTCTAATACAACTAATATGCTATAATAAATGTCCATTTTTGACCACTAGACCTGAACTGGAGCCATTATAATCAGTATATTTTACTTGACTTCATTTGACATTTAAATTACTATAAACAATAGTCTATAAATTTATGAAAATTCAAGAAATATAACTAGCTGAACTAATCTAAGGTCTAAACCCTTGAAGGAGTAGCTTTGAAGTGATTCATCAAAGTTCTACTGCATCATTCGGGTTAAAGATTGTCCTTAAAGAAAAAGTGATTTATTGTTTATACCGAATGCTCTAATTCTCTGGAGGAAAGAAAAGTTTAACTTGAAAAGGTTTTATTAATTATGAAGTATCTTAAATATTTCTCTCTTATTGCATTGTACTATGTTCTCTACTTCTATGCTTCAAGCAATGAGCAGTTGTTTAGAAGAATAAGGATATTAGACATCTACCCATATTTAATAGTATTGATTATTTTAGTAACAACAAACATCAAATTTCTGAGTAAAAGAATCAAATTTTGGGAAGTATTTTCCCATGAATTATCGCATTTAATTTTTGCAGTTCTTTTTTTTCGGAAAATGACAAATTTTGTTGTAAATGAAGATTCAGGTATGATTTCTTATCAAGGAAAAGGTAACTGGATAATCAGTTTAGCACCTTATAGTATGCCATTTATTACTATGGTATTATTAGCATTTGCAGTAGTTGGAGGATATGAGAATGTTACCGTAAAACTTGTTATAATTTTTAGTTATTCATTCTATTTTTCTCGGATGTTGCAAGATTTTTCATGGAGTCAGTCTGATTTTGAGAAAACCGGATTATTATTTTCTACCTTATGGGTGGTAGGAATCAACATTATAATATTGCTGGTTATATTATTTTATCTTCAAAATGATATTAACTTTCTCCTTCTTCCACTTAGATAATGTCTATATTTGTTTTAACCCAAATAATGCAGTAGATCTTTAAGAATAGCACTATATTCTTTTGCAAAAGTAACTTCTATAATTTTCAGGAATATATATATTATATGCCTTCAAATTCTGTAACTTATTTTGCTAGAAGAATCTGCACTCTTCCCTAAAATTCTACTGCATCATTCGGGTTTTATGTAACTCTTGATCCACCAGTACAGTGGTAAGCAAATTGGATGACCCAAGAAAATAGGGAAAAATATTTTAATATTGTAAACAGTATTATAAGAAAGTTTCTCAAAATTTAACTTTGCTCTTTATCTGAAAGCAGGCTAAATTCCACATTTTTATAAGTGCCACAAATAGGCATTACAAAAGGGTTTGCCTAGTGATGCCTTTAAGTATCTCGATGAATCATCGGGATTTCATCGAGATACTCAAAGGAATGACCAATGTTTCCCTAGGATTAGACTAAGGACTATGATATTACTATTGTAAATCATGCTACCCAAAAAACCTAAGGTATTTTTATTAAGTTCCCACACTACTTGAGAGAGCCAAAAAAAAACAAATCAACGATTAAACGATTCAACAATTAAACAATTAAACAATTAAACAATTCAACAAATCAACGATTCAACAAATCAAGTCTATCAATAAGATAGAAAAAAAATATTGACAGAAAGTAGGGGTTAAGAAAAAATGAAAAAAAATGGCACACTCTCGCAAAGAGAGGTAGAGCAAAAGCTAGCTAAGATAGCTTGTAGATCTTTGTGATAAGCGGAAGAGGAACGCTTTGAAACGCATATAGTTGGATACTATGCGACATGTTAGCATAGTCGGTGGACAAATACATTATATGTACGCGTCAAAAATAGTGTAACAAATAGCCTCGAACGCGTAAAATTTTATAAGAAACTGAATATAATTTAACAAATTCAAACAAACAAATCGAAAATAAATTCAAGAAAAATACAGATATATTTATAGATCCACTATAAATGGAGGAATCCGTGAGTAAAGATAATAAAATCAGAATTAAACTCAAAGCTTATGATCATCGTCTGTTGGATCAATCTGTACAAGAAATCATTCACAGCACACGAAACACAGGTGCTAAGATAGTTGGACCAATACCATTGCCAACAGAAAGATCATTGTACACAATATTAAGATCTCCACACGTTAATAAGAAAGCACAAGACCAATACCAAATGTTAGTGCATAAAAGATTGGTGGATATAGTTAATCCTACTCCGCAAACAACAGCAGCTCTAAAAAAGATGAGTTTGCCAGCGGGTGTTCATGTGGAAATTAAGGCAACACAAAGGAGTTAAGGATGATAGGATTAATTGGAAAAAAGATAGGAATGACTCAAGTTTTTGATGAAGATGGAAGGATAACACCGGTAACAGTATTACAAGCCGGGCCATGTCAAGTTTTAGAGATGAAACAGATAGACAAAGATGGTTATCAATCAATCAAATTAGGATATGAGCCAATTTCAGAGAAGAAAGTGAATAAGCCAATGATGGGTTATTTCAAATCTGTTGGATGCGACCCTGTAAGATATATTAAAGAATTCAGAGTTAAGTTTTTCCGTGATACAGAATTGAAAGATGTGTTCAAAGTAGACTTATTTCAGGTTAATGAATTAGTTACAGTAACCGGAACTTCTAAAGGTAGAGGTTTTGCCGGTGTAATGAAAAGACATAATTTCCATGGTTTCATGTCATCACATGGTGTGCATGAATCATTTAGAGGACCAGGTTCTATTGGTATGTGTGCTACTCCGGCTCGTGTCTTAAAAGGTATGAAGATGGCTGGTCATTACGGGGTAGATAAAGTAACTGTAAAGAACCTAAAAGTTGTTAAAATTGATGTGGAAAAGAACCTTATTATGATAAAAGGTGCAGTTCCGGGACATCGTAATAGCTTAGTTCTTCTCAAGAAAGGTGTTTAACGGAGGAATAAATGGCTAATGCATTAAAATATAATAGTAATGGTGAAAACATAGGTGAAGTACAACTTCCGGCGTCAGTGTTTGAAGCTGATTGCAAGAACCCTAAAGCTTTACTTTACGAAGTTGTAAATATGTATCTTGCTAACCAAAGACAAGGTACAAAAGCAACTAAATCAAGAGGCTTGGTAAGAGGAAGTACAAAGAAGCTGGGAAAACAAAAGGGTGGTGGTGGAGCTCGTATGGGTTCAAGAAGATCTCCAATTAGAGTTGGTGGTGGCCACGCTTTCAGAATTGATCCAAAATGCTGGTACAAACATATTCCTTCGCAGAAGAAAAGATTAGCTTTAAAATTAGTATTAACTGATAGAGCTAATGAGGGCAAGATATTAGTAATTGAGAATCTCAACTACGATAAGCCAAGCACAAAAACTGCAAAAGCTTTGATTGAAAAGTTAGTTACCGAAAAAGGTAGAATCCTTATCGTAACTAAAGGTAACGACAAATCAGTTGTTAGATCATTTTCAAACTTAGAATATGTAGAGACAGGTAGAGCGGACGGTCTTCATGCCTATGGAATATTAAAACATAGTTTCATAGTAATGACTGAAGAAGCGTTACAACAAGTAGAGGAGGTATTCGGAAAATGATACATCCAAGAGAAATAATAATAGCTCCTATGCTTACAGAAAAATCTTTATTGGAAAAAGAAAACCATAACAGATATATGTTTAAAGTAAGTATCAATGCTAATAAAATAGAAATCAAAAAAGCTATCGAGAAAGTTTTTTCTGTAACAGTAGTGAAGATTAACACTATTAGAATGAAGGGAAAACCAAAGAGAATGGGTAGATATGAAGGCAGAAGGCCAGATTGGAAGAAAGCCATCGTTACTCTTCAAGCAGATCAAACCATACCAGATTTTGAAGTTTAAGGGAGTGAATAATGGGAATTAAAAAATATAAACCAATTACACCTACTTTAAGATTTAAAACAGGATATACCTTTGATGAAATTACAAAGACTACTCCTGAAAAATCTCTGTTAGCAAAGTTAAAAAAGTCTGGTGGAAGAAATAGTCACGGTCGCATTACATGTCGTCACAGAGGTGGCGGACATCGTAGACATTATAGAATCATTGATTTTAAAAGAAATAAAATTAACATCCCGGCAAAAGTTGCCTCAATTGAGTATGATCCAAATCGTTCTGCAAGAATTGCCTTACTTCACTATGTAGATGGTGAAAAGAGATATATAATTGCCCAAGATGGATTAAAAGTAGGAATGGACATCTTAACCAGCCCTACTGCTCCTATCAAAGTCGGAAATGCATTACCACTCAGTAACATTCCATTAGGTACAACAATCTCATGTGTTGAATTGAAAAAAGGTAAAGGAGCTCAGATAGCTCGTTCAGCCGGTTCAATGGCACAACTTGTTGCTAAAGAAGGCGATTATATCCATGTAAAGATGCCTTCAAATGATGTTCACTTAGTTAGAAAAGAGTGCTATGCTGTAATCGGTCAAGTTGGTAATTTAGAACACAACTTAATCGTATTAGGTAAAGCAGGTCGTAGCAGATGGTTAGGAATTAGACCAACTGTCCGTGGAGTTGTGATGAATCCAGTTGATCACCCACATGGTGGTGGTGAAGGTAAAACTTCAGGTGGAAGACATCCGGTTTCTCCATGGGGTAAACTCGCTAAAGGCGGAAAAACCCGTAAGACTAAGAAATATTCTGACAAGTATATTATCAAATCTAAAAAGAAGTAAGCTGACATAGGAGAAAAATAATGCCTAGATCGATAAAAAAAGGACCTTTCGTCGATGAACATTTGATGAAAAAGGTTGAAACACAATTAAGTACTAAAGATAAATCAGTGATTAAAACTTGGTCTAGAAGATCAGTAGTTTTACCTGAATTTATAGGACTTACTTTTGCTGTACATAATGGACACAAATTTGTGCCTGTATATATTTCTGAGAATGCAGTTGGTCATAAGCTTGGCGAATTTGCAGCAACCAGAACATATCGTGGCCACAAAGAAAAGAAAAAAAGGTAATAGGAGATAGAGAATGGAAGCTATAGCTAAACTTAGATACCATCGTGGTTCAGCTCGTAAAGCTCGCTTGATTCTTGATTTAATTAGAGGTAAATCAGTATCTCAAGCAAGAAACATTCTTATGTTCTCAGAAAAGCGTGTATCAGATCCTGTACTTAAAGTATTAGAATCTGCAGTCGCTAATGCACTACATAAAGATGCGAGAAAAGAAACTAACGAAATGATTATAAATAAAGCACTTGCTGATGATGGTCCTATGATGAAAAGATTCCGTCCAAGAGCTCAAGGTCGTGCTTTTATGATAAGAAAGCGTACTTGTCACATAACCCTAGAAATTTCAGATTTAGCTGAAGCAAGTTCTGGACAGGAATAGGAGGAAAATTTGGGACAAAAGATTAATCCAATTATATATCGTATTGGTGTGAATAAAGAAGCTGAATCTACTTGGTTTGCTACCGGCAAACAATATTTAGAAAATTTTCATGAAGATTTGAAAATTAGAAATTATATTGAAAAAAGATTAAGATTCAGAGAAGTTAGAGAAGATGTTGAAGGAAAGAGTAGAAAGAAAATTATACCTACCAACAATATGGTCTCAAGAATCGACATTTCTAGAAAGACTAATTCAATCTATATCGACATCCAAACTGCTCGTCCAGGACAAGTGATTGGTAAGAAAGGTGAAGATATTGACAGATTAAGAAACGAAATCAACCATCTTGTTAATAAAGAAAGAGATAAAAACATGAATGTTTTTATCAATGTTAAAGAAATTAACAAAATGTGGTTAGATTCAAAATTAGTTGGTGAAGAGATTGCGAAACAATTAGAACAGAGAATCTCTTTCAGACGTGCAATGAAAAATGCTATGCGTAATGCCTTCAAAGATGGAGCTTTAGGAATTAAAGTTCAATGTGCCGGGCGTTTAGGTGGAGCAGAAATTGCTAGAACTGAAAGATATAAACAAGGTAGAACACCTCTTCACACACTTAGAGCCGATATCGATTATGCTTTAACCGAAGCTCAAACAACTTATGGTGTTATTGGTATTAAAGTGTGGATTTATAAAGGTGATATTCTTAATAATAGTGTTACCCAAGGGTAATATTAGGAAGAGGAGAAAAAGATGTTAGCACCAAAGAAAGTAAAACATAGAAAACAGATGCGAGGAAGAAGAACAGGTTTAGCTTATCGTGGCTCAACCGTCTCTTTTGGCGAGTATGCTATTATGGCAACTGAATGCGGTTGGATTACTAGCCGTCAGATTGAAGCTTCTCGTATCGCAATTACAAGAACAATGAAGCGTCAAGGTAAAGTGTGGATTAGAATATTCCCTGACAAACCTGTTACTCAAAAACCAGCTGAAACCCGTATGGGTAAAGGTAAAGGTGCTCCAGAATATTGGGTAGCAGTTGTAAAACCAGGTAGAATAATGTTCGAGATTGACGGAGTTGACCTTACTACAGCTAAAGAAGCTTTTAGATTAGCCGGACATAAACTTCCAATTGGAACAAAAATGATTGCACGTGAAGGAGTTGAATTATGATAGCAAAGGAATTAAGAGAGTTATCAGTAGAAGAGCTTAAGGCAAAGCTTGAAGATTGTCGAGAAGAGCTTTTTAATCTTCGCTTCCAACAAGTGCGCAATATGCTGGAGAATCCTGGTAGATTCAACCAATTAAAAAAAGAGATTGCTAGAATTCATACAGTATTAACTGAAATGAAACAAGCTAACTAAGAGGTCAAAATGCAGGAAACAAGAAAACTAACCAAAGTTGGTGTAGTAGTAAGTGATAAGATGGACAAAACAATCGTCGTTCGTGTAGAAAGACAGTTTACCCATCCTCTATACAAAAAGACTGTAAGAGTTCATAAGAAATTTATGGCTCATGACGAAAATAATGAAGCACAAATCGGTGATAAAGTAATAATTGAAGAATACAGACCTTTAAGTAGAAAGAAAAGATGGAATCTTCAAGAAATCACTGAGAAAGTAAAATAGGAGTAAGAGATGATCCAAGCTCAAACAATATTGAACATCGCAGATAACTCCGGTGCTAAAAAGGCAATGTGCATCAAAGTTCTTGGCGGAAGTAAAAGAAAATATGCTACCGTTGGAGATATTATAGTAATAGCTATCAAATCAGCATCACCTAACGGAAAAGTTAAGAAAGGTACTGTTGAGAAAGCTGTAATTGTCAGAACTGCTAAAGAGATAAGAAGAAAAGATGGTTCTTATATTCGATTCCAAGATAATGCAGCAGTTATTCTTGATGCTAAAATGGAACCTAAAGGAACTCGTATTTTTGGACCAGTTGCTCGTGAACTTCGTGAGCATGAGTTTATGAAAATAGTTTCTTTAGCACCTGAAGTGTTATAGGAGTAGATAATGCAAAAAAGAATGAGAATCAAAAAAGGTGATACAGTAATGGTGATTAGTGGAGCTGATAAAGGCGTTAAAGGTAGAGTATTAGTTGCTTTCCCTAGAAAACAACGCATTATCATTGAAAAGGTGAACATGATTAAAAAACATGTTAAACCTAATCAATCTAATCCACAAGGTGGAATCATAGAAAAAGAAGCTCCAATTCATGTATCAAATGTTATGCTGTATAACGAAAAAATAAAAGATGTTACTAAAGCTGTTTATATTACTACTGCTGACAAAAAAAGAGTCAGAGTTTGTAAGAAAACAGGGGACGAAATCTAAAGGAGAAGGGATGAACAGAAAGAAAGAATTATATTTAAACGAAGTGATTCCCGCACTTAGAAGTAAGTTCGAGTATAAAAACGTACACATGGTGCCAATGTTAAATAAAATAGTTATTAGTATGGGTGTGGGTCAAGCATCTCAGAACAAAGCTATCTTAGATAATGCTATAAAAGATATGGAACAAATTACAGGAAGAAAACCTTTAGTTACTAAAGCTAAGCAATCCATCTCTAATTTCAAATTAAGAGCAGGAATGCCCATAGGCTGTAAAGTAACCCTTAGAGGCGAAATCATGTATGAATTCTATGATAAGTTAATATCAATTGTAATTCCTCGTATCAGAGACTTCAAGGGTGTTCCTCTTAGAAACTTTGATGGAAGAGGAAACTACTCATTAGGTTTAGATGAACAAACAGTTTTTCCTGAAATTGAATTTGATAAAATTGACATGGTCAGAGGTATGAATATAGCAATAGTTACTACTGCTAAAACCGATGAAGAAGCAAAAGAAATGTTGACTTTAATGGGATTCCCTTTCAGAAAAGTTGCGATAAAGGAGTAGATTTTGGCAAAGAAATCATTAGTTGTAAAACAACAGAGAGAACAAAAATTCGGCGTTAGAGAATATTCTCGTTGTAAATTATGTGGAAGACCAAGAGCTTACATGAGAGATTTTGGAATATGCCGACTTTGTTTTAGAAAATTAGCTGACCATGGAAAAATCCCTGGAATCACAAGAGCTAGTTGGTAATAAGTGGAGGAAAAATGATATCAGATCCGATAGCTGATGCAATAACAAAAGTAAGAAATGCATATCGTGCCGGACATACCAGAGTGGTATTAAATCACAGTAAAATTGTTGAATCTGTAGTTACTCTTTTAGCTAAAGAGAACTTCATCAACAGTTTTCATGTATTAGAAAAAGACCCAGAAAGAGGTTTAAATTTCAAGAAATTGAGTTTAAATCTTAGATATACAAATAGTGGACAGCCAGTGTTGACTGGAATTGAAAGAATTTCTAAACCCGGAAGAAGAGTATATGTAAAAGCAAGCGACGTTCCAAGAGTATATAATAATACAGGTTGCGCATTTATATCAACAAGCAGTGGTGTTATGGTTGATAGAGATGCTCGTAATCAGAATGTCGGTGGCGAATATATATGCAAAGTGTGGTAGGAGGATAGCATGTCAAGAATAGGTAAAAAACCAGTTGTGCTTCCTAACGGTGTAAAAGTAAACATTACAGGTAGCCACATTGAAGTCGAAGGAAAATTAGGAAAACTTTCACATGATTTAGTTGGTGGAATCACTATTAGCCAAGAAGATGATCGTTTAGTCTTATTACGACAAGATGATACCAGAGAACAAAAAGCCTTTCATGGTTTAGGTAGAGCATTAGTGCAAAACCTTGTTACTGGTGTATCAGAAGGTTATGAGAAACAACTTCATGTTATAGGAACCGGTTTTTCAGCTGAAGTAATTGGACCTTGGATTAAACTAAATGTTGGATATTCACATGATATCTATTTAGAAATTCCTGCAGGTTTAGAAGTGAGAGCTGAAGCAATTCCTCGTGGAAAAGGTATGCATCCGGAACATCAAGCTAATGTATTCGTTAAAGGAATCCATAAAGAAGATGTTGGTAAGTTTTCTGCTGAAATTAGAGGATGTCGTAAGCCTGAGAACTACAAAGGTAAAGGAATACGCTACAGCACAGAACGTGTAATCATTAAAGCTGGAAAAGCTGGAGCATAAGCGGGGTAAAAAATGGTAAAACCAAGTAATATAATTAGAAATGAAAAAAGAGCCAGACGGAGAAAGGCTATTCGTAAGAATATGAGTGGCACCGCTTCTCGTCCTCGATTAGTCGTTTTCAGAAGTTTAAATCATATATACGGACAGATAATAGATGACTTAGCGGGTAAAACCTTAGTTGCATTATCTACCAAATCAAAAGATGCTCAGTTAGAAGAAGGACTAAAAAAAGTAGAAGAAAGCTTTAAGATTGGACAACAATTAGCCGTAAAAGCTTTGAGTGCTGGAATTAAAAAAGTATGCTTCGACAGAGCCGGTTACAAATATCACGGAAGAGTAAAAGCGTTTGCGGACGGTGCTCGTAAAGCCGGATTAGAACTATAACGGGAGGGAATGTTGAGACAGATGAATAATCCAGAAACTGAAGATCAATTTGTTGAAAAAATTGTAGCAACCAACCGTGTAACCAAGGTAACCAAGGGTGGTAAAAACTTTAGTTTTTCTGCTATCGTAGTTATCGGGGATCGACAAGGAAATGTTGGTGTTGGCAAAGGAAAAGCTATCGAAATTGTTGACGCAATTAGAAAAGCTAAAGAAAGAGCTAGCAAAACTATGTTTAGAATTCCAATAATCAATGGTACTATTCCTCATGAAATGTTAGGAAGATTCGGGGCTAGCAAAGTCTTGATGAGACCTGCATCACCTGGTACCGGAGTTATTGCAGGTGGTACTACAAGAGCTATCTTTGAAGCTGCAGGAATTGAAAATATTCTCTGCAAATCTATGGGTTCTAACACTCCTACTAACGTGGTGAAAGCTACTGTTATTGGTTTGAAAAAACTCAGAACTATCAATGACATTGCTAAACTTAGAAATAAGACTTTTGCTGAATTGACTGGAACGGAGGCTAAAGATGAAAATTAAAGTAAGCCAAATTAAAAGTGCAATTGGCAGAAAAGAACATCATAAGAGAGTTTTAGCTTCACTTGGATTAGGTAGAATTGGAAAATCAAGAATTCATGACGACAATGCTGTTATCAAGGGAATGATTAAGAAAGTTGAATACCTATTGAAAGTCGAAACAGTGGAAGAAAACTAAGGAGAGATGAGATGTTAACTTTACATAATCTTAGTAAACCAGCTATTAAAAAGAACAAAAAGAGATTAGGAAAAGGTCAAGCGACTGGTCAAGGTCAGACTGCAGGTAAAGGACACAAGGGGCAAAAAGCTCGTTCTGGTGGAAAAATACCTATTTGGTTTGAAGGTGGTCAAATGCCTATTCAAAGAAGACTCCCAAAAAGAGGATTCAAGAATATCTTTAAAATATCTCACCGTATTGTTAATTTAAAAGACCTGGTCGATTTAGAAGTTGAAGAATTAGATATTGCAAAAATGGAAGAACTTGGACTACTCCCAAAGAGTGGTAAAAAAGCGAATTATCCAGTTAAAGTCCTAGCTGAACTAGGAGACGAAGAATTTTCAAAAACAATGATAATAAAAGCCAACGCTTTTTCCAAAAAAGCAATCGAACTGATTGAAAATAGAGGTGGTAAAGCGGAGGTAGTGAAAGTTGTTAAGTAAAATAGCAAACATATTTAGAGTTCCTGATTTAAAGAAAAAAGTTCTATTTACTGCTTTTATTCTTGTTTTATATAGATTGGGAAGCTTTATTCCGGTTCCCGGGGTTAATCCCGCAGAGTTAGCTAAACTTTTTAGTCCTGAGAGTAGTGGTGGAGGAATACTTGGATTTGTAGACCTCTTTGCAGGTGGTAACTTATCTAGAGCATCAGTTTTTGCCCTTGGTATTATGCCCTACATTACTGCTTCAATTGTTATTCAGCTACTTGGTAGCGTAGTTCCTTATTTTGAAAAACTCAAAAAAGAAGGAGCAGAAGGACAAAAGAAAATTACTCAGATTACCAGGTATGGAACCGTATTGGTCGCAGCTTTGAACTCAATTGGAATATGCGTTATGTTACTATCACAACCAAACATTGTAACTATAGATAAATCATTCTTCTTTGTATCAACAATTATTACCCTAATCACTGGTGTGATGATCATTATGTGGTTAGGTGAACAGATTACAGAGAAAGGAATTGGTAACGGTATTTCTTTGATAATTTTTGCTGGTATTGTGGCTCGTCTCCCTCAAGAGATCTTCCAACTATTCAGCCGTGTAGCAAGCAACCCTTCAATTGGCAATATATTTATGGTAGCATTCATACTTCTTGCCATTGTAGTAGTTACTGCTGCAGTAATTTTAGTAACTGAAGCAATGAGAAAAATTCCTGTTCAGTATGCAAAAAGAGTTATTGGCCGTAAAGTATATGGTGGCCAATCTACTTATATCCCGTTAAGGGTTAATACTGCCGGTGTTATTCCAATTATCTTTGCTCAATCAGTGCTTATGTTCCCTATAACAATACTTAGATTCTTCAATCCTGAATCTACTTTTGTTGGAAACTGGTTCTCACCCGGAACAGCACTATATACAATAATTTCAATGATATTAATTATCTTCTTTGCCTACTTCTACACAGCAATGGTTATGAACCCGGTAGATATGGCTGATAACATGAAGAAATATGGTGGTTTCATTCCTGGTGTTAAACAAGGAAAGAAAACTGCTGAATATATTAATCGTGTTTTAGTCAGAATTACTCTCCCCGGTGCAATATTCTATGCTATTATTGCTGTTATGCCAGATATCTTATTCCGTGTTTTAGGTGTAAGTCTATCTGTTTTAGGTGGTACTAGTATTATCATCGTTGTGGGTGTTGCTTTAGACACTCTTCAACAGATTGAATCTCACTTAGTGTCTAGACACTATGACGGATTCATGAAACGTGGTAAGCTTAGAGGAAGAGCAGGAAGATGATAAAAATTAAGAAGCAACATGAGATTGAAAAAATGCGTGAAGCCGGTCGAATAATCGGACTACTCTGGGAAGAGATGGCTAAGATTATTGTTCCAGGTATTTCTACTTGGGAACTCGACAAATTTGCTGATGATTTTATTCGTTCTCATGATGCTTACCCTGCATTTAAAGGATATTCTGTTCCTGGTTTAGCTCCTTTTCCCGGGGCAATTTGTGCCTCAGTAAATTCTGTTATCGTACACGGTATTCCTGCTAAGAATGTGATTCTTAAAGAAGGAGATATTATCGGCATCGATGTCGGAACAAGAAAAGCAGGTTATCATGGAGATGCAGCTTATACTTTCACAGTTGGCCAAATCTCTCAAGAGGCTCAACGCCTCTTAGATGTAACTAAAGAAGCTTTAGAAATCGGAATCAGTACTGCTATTGTGGGAAACAAAGTCGGAGACATATCTTATGCCATCGGCAAGTTTGTTAAACAGAAAGGCTACTACTGTGCAGATGATTTAACCGGACACGGTATAGGAAGAGAATTACATGAAGACCCAATGATTCCCAATGTGGGAAGAAAAGGGACAGGACAGTTGATTAAAGAAGGAATGACTATTGCGATAGAACCAATGGTCAATATTGGAACTAATAAAGTGATTGAAAGAGGCTGGGAATATTTAGTGAAAGATGGTTCACTGTCAGCGCATTTTGAACATACACTATTAGTTACAGATGCAAAACCAGAAATTTTAACTAAGGTAGGAAGAGAGAATGGCTAAATCTGGTGTTATAGAGGTAGAAGGGGTAGTAAAAGAGTCCTTGCCAAACACGCAATTTAAGGTGGAATTAGAAAATGGGCATGTAATTCTTGCTCATAGTTCAGGTAAAATGAGAATGCATTTCATTAGAATTTTACCCGGAGACAAAGTAAAAGTTGAACTATCACCTTATGATTTGACCAAAGGAAGAATCACTTACCGTTATAAATAGTTGTTACAGATGAAGGAGAAAAAATGAAAGTAAGAGCTTCTGTTAAGAAAATCTGTAAAGATTGTAGAATTATCAAGCGAAATGGCGTGATCCGTGTGATTTGTACAAATCCAAAACACAAACAACGTCAGGGATAAACTAAAAAATAATATAATAAATTCCGAAGGAGGAAAGGCTTGGCACATATCGCAGGTGTTGAGATACCTAATAACAAACGAGTTGTTATAGGTTTAACTTATATTTATGGCATAGGAAGATCTTTGTCTTCAGAAATCCTCAAGAAGGCTAACATTGATGAAAGCATCAAAGTGCAAGATCTTTCAGTAGAACAAGAAAGACTTATTCGTGACATTATTCAAAATGAATATACTGTTGAAGGAACCCTTAGAACAAAGGTTGCTTTAGATATTAAACGTTTGATGGAAATTAATTGCTACCGTGGACTTCGTCATAAGAGAGGACTCCCAGTTCGTGGGCAGAATACTCAAAACAATGCCAGAACCAGAAAAGGTCCAAAACCTGGTTCTATTAAGAAGAAGAAAAAATAGGAGAACTTATGGCTAAAAAGAAAGTTAGAGTCAAGAAAAAAAGAGTTCGTCTAGCATTTGACGAAGGCGTAGCACATATTCATTCAAGTTTTAATAATACCATAGTTACTTTATCTGATAAAGCCGGTAACGTGCTTACCTGGTCTTCAGGTGGTAAAATTGGTAATAAAGGTTCTCGTAAATCAACACCTTATGCAGCTCAGATTGCAGCAGGTGAAGTTGCTAAAACAGCAATGGATATGGGAATCACTAAAGTTAAAGTGATCGTTCGTGGACCAGGTGGAGGTAGAGAAGCATCTATCCGCTCTATGAATGCAACGGGATTAAAGATATTATCTATTCAAGATGCTACTCCAATCCCTCATAATGGCTGCCGTCCACCAAAAACAAGAAGAATCTAAGGGGGAACAATGGCACGATATACAGGACCAAAAGCAAAATTAGTTAGAAAATTTGGTGAGAACATTTTTGGCACACCAAAGTATGATAGAATATTAGAAAAAAGAAACTATCCTGCCGGAGATCATGGTAAAGTTTTTAGAAGAAAACTTAGTGACTACGGTACTCACTTAAAAGAAAAACAAAAACTCAGAAGCACCTACTGCCTCTTAGAAAAGCAATTCTATAACTACTTTGTGAAAGCTTCTAAGAAAGAGGGTGTTACAGGTGATAACTTCCTTCAATTACTTGAAAGAAGATTGGATAATGTTGTTTACAGACTAGGTTTCGCTGTTACTAGAATGCAATCTCGTCAATTCGTTAATCACGGACATGTTATGGTTAACGGAAGACGCGTAAATATTGCTTCTTTCTTATGCAAACCGGGTGATGTTATTGAGATTAAAGAAAGTAGTAGAAAGGGTGCCCTCACAGATGCTGCAGAAGTTACAAGTGCAACTTCTTCATACTCTTGGTTATCCGTTGATAAAGATAATTTCAAAGGTGAATTTTTAGCAGTACCAAATGCTGAAGAGATACCTACTAATGTAGATGTCCGTTTAATTGTTGAGTTCTATTCTAAATAAACTGGAGAGACATATATGATGTTCTTAGAACCGTTGCAAATGCCGGAGAAAGTCGAAGTCTTAGAAATTAGTGATACTTATGGAAAGTTTGAAATAGGTCCATTAGAACCAGGTTTTGGGACTACTATCGGTAACACTATTAGAAGAGTCTTACTGGCTTCTATTCAAGGTGCTGCAATCAAATATGTTAGAATTGAAGGTTTGCATCACGAATTTAGTCCTATCCCAGGAACAAATTCTGATTATGTTGATCTTATTCTCAAACTGAAAGAGTTAGTTCTAAAAATTGACGATATCAACGAAGTTGAGTTAGTTTTAGAACATAAAGGAAAAGGTGTAGTAACTGCAGCTGATATTCAAACACCAGGTAGTGTTGAGATTCTTAATCCTGAACTTGTGCTTCTAGATGTAAGCGAAGACGTAGATATCAGAATTGAATTATGGGCTGCAAATGGAAGAGGATTCGTCCCTTCTGATAAACAGGACATGACAGACAAATCTATTGGAATTATCCCAATCGATTCAATTTATTCCCCTATGAGAAAAGTGAACTTCTTTGTCTCTAACCAACGCGTTAAAGAGAAAATGAATTATGATAAACTAACAATAGAAATTACTACTGATGGTTCTATCAACCCTAAAAACTCACTTTTCTTGGCTGCTAAGATTCTTAAAGATCTTTATTCCAGCATCTCTCAATTTGAAGTTGAACCAGAATATATTGAAGAAATTCAAATGGATCCACAATTGGAAAGATATGAAAAACTCTTCAATATGAATGTTAAAGAACTTGAACTCACTGTTCGTTCTGCTAACTGCCTCTTGGCTGCTAAAATTGAGAAAATCGGAGAATTAGTTGGTAAAAGTGAAAGTGAAATGTTAAAATACCGTAATTTCGGTAAGAAATCCTTAGATGAAATCTCAGGCTTACTTGAAACTTATGGTTTATCTCTTGGAATGGATGTTGATACCATTAATGCCCAAATCCAAGCTGCTAAAAACAGAGTAAAAATAAAAGAATAAGGATTCGACCATGAGACATAGAGTTAGAGGAAGAAAATTTGGTTTAGAAAGTGATCACAGAAAAGCTATGTTACATAACTTAGTAAAATCACTTATCGAACATGGACGCATCAATACTACCCTCGCAAGAGCTAAAGAGATGCGCTCTCTTGCAGAACGTTGCGTAACTTATGCTAAGAAAAATGATATTCATAACCGTAGATTAGCTTACAAAATTCTTCAAGATAGAGACTTAGTAAAAAGACTTTTTGAAGAAATCGCTCCTAATTACACTACTAGAAACGGGGGATATACCCGCGTTCTTAAAGCCGGTAACCGCAGAGGCGATAACGCCCCTATGGCTATTATCGAATTCGTGGACGAAGTAGGTAAAAAAGAAGTTATAGCAAAAGCTGAATAAAGTACACTTAATAATAAATGGCTACTCATTATCGGGTAGCCTTTTTTTTTGCTTTTTTTGCCACAAATAGCACTAATAAAGGCTCTAGTTCAAGTCTAGTGGTCAAAAAGAGACTTTTACTATAGCATATTAATTGTATTAGAGAAAGTTACAAGTATAAATATACTATTAAGAGTTTGTTTTATTTGCTGAAAATGCTACAATCCTGAAAGGATAAGTCTTAACCCATCTTTACCACCTTTTTTAGAAAAACATTATTCCTAAAGGGTTTCTTCAAAAATTAGGACACTACAATATGACCTTTTCTTTTTTTCTACTCAGTCTATTTTGTGGTTGTGTACGTTTTTAATATCCCTAAAGGGGATAAATAGTTTAGCCCGGGGTTAAAATCCTGAAGG
The DNA here is from genome assembly GCA_016838885.1 of Candidatus Cloacimonadota bacterium. Classification (GTDB taxonomy): domain Bacteria; phylum Cloacimonadota; class Cloacimonadia; order Cloacimonadales; family JAFGVF01; genus JAEKNW01. The sequence goes on along the minus strand of JAEKNW010000080.1, from coordinate 15 downwards.
GATTGCAACCCCGGG
>JAEKNW010000079.1 GCA_016838885.1 Candidatus Cloacimonadota bacterium | reverse complement strand
TAGACCTTTGCGAATAGCACTATCTTCTTTTGCAAAAGTAAGCTACATAATTTTCAGGAATATATATATTATATGCCTTCAAATTCTGTAACTTACTTTTGCTAAAAGAATCTAGCACTCTTCATCAAAGTTCTACTGCATCATTCGGGTTAAATTACGGTCATGATTATAAAATGAAAGACTTTATTGGCGTTCTCCATTTATGTAATTATATTTAGCGTCAATACTACCATCTTTATTATAATATATTTGCTCACCATGCTCTTTGCCATCTTTGTAGTTTATTTTTGACCGAACACTTCCATCTTTACGATACGAATAAATCTCACCATCTACCAATCCATCCTTGAAATGAGCTTTCTCTTCTATTTTTCCATCTTCGTTATAAATAATAACATCACCATGTTTCAACCCATTTTTATAATTACCCTCTGCTTTTTGGTTTATAAAGACTATCTTCCCATTGAGAGGTAAGTTAGAATCTTTATAATACAGCCTTGTGGGGTCCACTAGAACAGTCTTTACATCATTATACTCAGCATTTTGTTTACTATAAATTTTGTTCAAATCTAATTCGAGAGATAGGTCATGGGCATCAACTTTACCCTTTTTTACCTTTAGTTCATACTTTAGAAGACCTTTATCATCATAATGCTGAAATGTCCCTGAGAAAGGTTTGTTTTCTGCATTCTTTATCACAAAAATATCTTCTTTTTCATCATAAGCGATGTCATCTGAAGTAACAGTTTTCCTACAACTTGTAAGTAAAAGAACAATCAAAACTAATAATACAATCTTATAGATTTTCATAATTATCTCCTTCTTAATCATTTTTTAACAAATATCTTCTTCTTATAGTATCTTGTCAATAAGATTTAACCAGAATGATGTATTATTTGAATTGAGTCTGCTCAACTATCAAGTCACCCTCCCCAGTAGTTTATCCTTAAAGAAGTCGATAATATTGCACATCTTCATGTTTTCTTGACATTTTATAATGATTGTTTATTGGTAATAAAGCCTCTTCTGTCGGACGGTGGAGATTCTCTCCGCCTCAAGCTGTAAGTTTGTTAGTATTAAATCCCAAAGGGATCTAAGAGGCCATATTAAAATATTAATGATATTGTCCTGCATGCAAGCAATAAGTCAATTTCAAAAATATGGGTAATAAATAAAAAGTGTGCACTAATTGAGCCCTTTTAAAATTAAAGTATTTAATATCAATTAGTTTATTTGAACAGTTTCCTATCACATCTAGGTATAAAAAAAAGTCTCTCTCAAGTAGAGTGGTTAGCAAGTTTGAGGACACACGAAAATTGATTTTTTTATAATGTAAACAGTAATATAGGAAAATTTGTCAAGATTGAACTTTGCTCTTTATTTGAAAGCAGGCTAACTTTCACATTTTTTAAGTGCCTCAAATAGGCATTACAAGAGGGTTTACCTAGTGATGCCTTTAAGTATCTCGATGAATCATTGGGATTTCATCGAGATACACAAAGGAATGACTAAGGTTTCCCTAGGATAAGACTATGAACATGATATTGTTAATGTAAATCATATTTTCAAAAAAACAAGTTTTTTTCCGTTCCCACACTACTTGAGAGAACCGACATTTGCTATAGCAGATGAAGAAGAATTAAGAGAAACACCCCGTCATCTTCGATGCCACCCCTCTTGGAAACATTTGCTAGAGCAAATGAAGAAGGGACTTAAGACGTACGGGTTCTATCTTTATTTCCATTCACAAAATAATTCGTTATAATTCGTTTTAATTTGAGTTAATTCGTGTGAAGGCTCTTCTTTCTTCTTTTCGGTGTATTCAGTGTTTTCGGTGGCTAAGTTTTCTTTCTTATCCGTGTTTATCTTTGTTTTCGGTGGCTAATTCTATTCTTATTAACTGAAAAGGGATTTTTGATGTAATAAAGGGTCCTCCTTTGAGAGAACCCTTTATTGTTATTTGATTATGTTTATTATTTTATGTTATAGAAAGCATCCATGCCTGGATAGATAGCAGTTTCTTCTAATTCTGCTTCTATTCTAAGAAGTTGATTGTATTTAGCAATTCTTTCACTTCTGCAGAGTGAGCCTGTTTTGATTTGACCTGCATTAACTGCAACTGCTAAATCAGCAATGAAGCTATCTTCAGTTTCACCACTTCTATGAGAAATGATATTTGTGAATCCGGCTTTTTTAGACATCTCAATCGCATTTAAAGTTTCGGTCAAAGTACCGATTTGATTAAGTTTAATTAAGATTGAGTTAGCTGCCTTTTCTTGGATACCTCTTTTTAATCTTTCTACGTTAGTAACAAAGAGGTCATCGCCCACAATTTGGATTTTCTTGCCTAACTTCTGGGTAAAGAGTTTGAAACCTTCCCAGTCATCTTCGGCAAGTCCATCTTCTATAGAGATAATAGGATATTTGTTACAAAGATATTCCCAGTAATCAACCATTTCAGCAGAAGTAAGCTTTCTATTTTCAGATTTTAGATTATACATTCCATCTTCATAAAATTCTGAAGCAGCAGGATCTAAAGCAATCATTATATCTTTACCAGGCACATAGCCGGCACTTTCGATAGCTTTAACGATAACTTCAAGAGCTTCTTCATTAGATTTTAAGTCCGGAGCAAATCCACCTTCATCACCAACAGCTGTTGATAAATTATGGTCTTTAAGATAAGCTTTAAGAGCATGGAAGATCTCAGTATTCATTCTTAGACCTTCTTTAAATGAAGGAGCATTCACGGGCATAACCATGAACTCTTGTAAATCTACATTGTTATCGGCATGAGACCCACCATTAATGATGTTAGACATAGGAACAGGTAATGTTCTGGCATTAGTGCCACCAATATATCTATAGAGAGGCATATCTTGTTCAAAAGCAGCTGCTCTAGCGACTGCAAGAGAAACGCCAAGAATTGCATTTGCACCTAATTTTGATTTATTAAGAGTGCCATCTAAATCTATCATTATCTGATCAATGAGGGCTTGTTCAGTTACTTCCATTCCAACAATTTCTTGAGCAATAATATCATTCACATTTGCCACAGCTTTTAAAACACCTTTTCCTAAATAGCGTTTCTTATCACCGTCACGTAGTTCTACAGCTTCGTGTTCACCCGTAGATGCACCACTAGGAACAGCTGCAGTAGCTAAAACCCCAGCTTCTGTTATTACTTCAACTTCAATAGTCGGATTTCCTCTTGAATCAAGAATTTCTCTTCCATAAATACTAATTATATTCGACATTAAGCCTCCATTTTCTTTATCTTTTTTTGTGTTATTAACCTGCGTTAACACCAAATATTTCTTTCATTGTTTTAACTGAGCCAAGCATTGCTGTAGCTTCATAAGGGATAACAACTGTCTTATCACCTTGCTTAACAATATTTTGAAATGCTTCAATATATTTTAAGGCAATCTGATATTGAGCCGGATCCATTGAAGTTTGTTTCATAGCTTGTGCTATTAAATCAATAGATTTCTTTTCAGCTTCTGCAACTAATAATCTTGCCTCAGCTTTACCTTCAGCTTCTAAAATCTTTGATTTCTTACTACCTTCAGCAACCATAATAGCAGATTCTCTTTCTCCATCAGCTTGTAGAATCTTAGCTCTTCTGTCTCTTTCAGCTCTCATCTGTTTTTCCATAGCAGACTTAATCTCTTGAGGTGGGTCAATATCTTGTAATTCAACACGATTAACCTTTACTCCCCATTTATCAGTAGCTTCATCAAGAATCAAACGAAGCTTAGTATTTATAGTGTCTCTAGATGTCAAGGTTTTATCTAAATCAAGTTCACCTATCACATTACGGAGAGTAGTCTGGGTTAACTTCTCGATTGCTTGAGGAAGGTTTCTAATTTCATAGGTAGCTTTATAAGGATCTGTAATTTGAAAATATAAAAGAGCATTAATATTGATTGTTACATTATCACTTGTGATAACGTTCTGACGTGGGAAATCATACACTGCTTCTCTTAAATCGATCCTGTGCTCTGTTTTTTCAGAAATATAAGATGCTCCTTTAAAATCAGTTTTGATATGTCTCCAGGTTATTGCTCTTGTTTGATCTAAAACCGGAACTATAATGTGTAAACCACTTTGCAATGTTCTACTATAAGTACCTAATCTCTCTATGATTACAACTTCAGCTTGTCTGACAACTATTACACCTTTGGCAATTACTATAATGAGTAAGAGAACTAGTGCTGCTACTGCGATTAATGCTTCCATTTCATACCACCTTTAAATTTTCTTTACAATTAACTTATTTCCGTCTATAGAGAGAACTTGAATCTTCGCTCCATTATTTGCTTCCGAATTGTCTTCTACAATAGCTGTCCAAATCTCTCCCCCTACTTTAACTTCACCTCTTCCATCAGGGAGAATCGGACTTATCACAATACCCTGTTTTCCCACCAGAGCATAGACATTAGTTTCAACTTTATTTTTTTTGAGAAGCTTTTCATAGACTTTTCTCATAAATAAAAAGACTACAAAACTTACTACTCCGAAAATGAGAACTTGTAGCCAAATAGCTACACCTAGTGTAGAAATCGGACTGGTAACTAATCCTCCAATTCCTAGACTAACAAAGAATACTGCGGGATCAAATATCTCCACAATGAGACAAATCACTCCAATTATTAACCAGATTAACCAAGGTTCCATAATAGCTCCTTCTAAAACAATAACCGACATTAGCCGGTTATTATTTAAGTTTCATGTTTAATTTATTTATCTGGTGATTTTTCATCACCCTTAGGCTTATCTTTATATACTCGCTTGACCTGCCGTTTCCGTCCATAATTATAGCCGTAACCGCCATAATTTCCATATTTATAACTTCTGTTATAGTAGCTACCATAAAGCTGGCTTGTGGAAGCTCCAACAATACCCAGAACTTTAAATAAAAGTTTTGAACCAAGCATTATCAAAGGAACTCCTAAAGCTAAAACGCCTAGAGCTATGATAAAATGTTTACCTAATACTCTAGCATATTCAGAGGAATTAACACCTTTTTTAGTTACTTCAGACAAGGCCACTAAATATAAATCATATTCTTGGTTGCTGAAATCTTCCAGTGATTTTTTTAAGTTTTGAAAATTATCAATTCTCTTATCAATATTTTCGATGTCAATAGAATATCCTTTTATATTAGGATTTTCTTTTTTCAACTTTTCGAATTTCACTTTTTCTTCAGCTAAAACTTTTAAACTATCGTTATATGCTTCAACTGAACCTGAAGTTAAGGCAATAGAGTAGTCCCGCATTTCGTTTTCTACGGTAGCAAAATCAGTGATTCTATCATAGAATTTATCTGTTTCACTTACCGGTACTCTGACTAAATATTCGTATTTTGACAGTTTTTTTCCACTATGAACTCTAATATATTGATCTAAAAAGCTTAAAGAATCAGCAATACTAGAAAAATTTTTGACTCCCATTGATAAGTTAAATTGAGCATTATAATTTGATCTCTTAGCAGTATCCCACTGATATAATAGTTCTTCTTGTAATTTATCAGTATTTCTCGCTCCTTTAATTTCTGGCTGCGCAAAAGGCAATCCAGTTTTATTAAAGGCCCACGCGATGGCTAACAAGACAATAAAAATCAATATCACTTTAGTATTTCTATAACTTTTTCTACTCACAAATGGCTCCTTCTCATTAACATAATATAAGCATGATTAATATTATTTTATAAGACAAAAACTTGTCAATCACAATTTTAAAAAAAACTATCAAAATTTATTAATATCATGCTATTTTCTTTAATATTTTTAGTCTAATTCTCTTTATTATTGTAGTTTAGAATCTCTTGAGCATGCTTAAGGGAGGTCTCACTAGTTGTACCTGCCAGCATGCGAGAAATCTCTAATTCCCTTTCTGCTGCTGTTAAAAGATTGATAATAATTTCTGTTTTATCCCTATTAATAGTTTTAAGAATTTTAAAATGATTTGACCCTTTAGCAGCAACTTGTGGTAGATGAGTAATACATAATACTTGATGTTTGTCGCCAATTTTGGCAATATAATCAGCAATATATAGAGCTGTATTTCCACCAATACCTACATCTATTTCATCAAATATAATGGACCGAGGTTGAAGTTTATCAGAAAGAATCTTTTTTAGGGCAAGTAACATTCTTGATAACTCACCACCGGAAGCTGATTCTTTTAATGGCTGAAGATCCACCCCCATATTAGCAGAGAAGAGAAGATTAACCTGGTCATATCCTGTTTGGGTTAACTCTTTTAGTTTCTCCTCTTCAGTAACAACATTGAAAGCAAACATAACTTTTGCCTTAGGAAGAGAGAGGTTCTCAATATTTGCTTCTATTTCAGCTTTAAGATTATCTGCATGAGTTCTTCTCTTTTGAGAAAGACTATTAGCTAGTTTTAACAACTTAGCCTCAATTGCTAAAATTACATCTTTTTGTTTCTGGATTTCTGAAGTTAGCTGTGATTTATTTAGCAAGAACTCATTAATCTCTTGAAAGTAATCGAGGATTAATTCGACACTGTTCAGGTGATATTTTGATTTAATATCTTCAATACTTCTTATTCTTTCCTCAACCAGTAACAGTCTTTCTGAATCAAGTGATACTCGGTCTTCTACTTCTCTTAAACTGCTAATCCCATCTTCTATAAGAGTCTTGGCATCGTAGAAAAATTCATTAGCTGCCTTTATTTGGGATAAATCTTCACTAAACTCAGATAGTTTGTTAAGAGCTGAGCTAAATCTATCAATCAGAGAATTCTCCTCTTCATAAAACTCTTGAATCACCTCTCTGCTCAATGAAACTATTCTATCAGCATTTATTAATACTTTATATTCATGATCTAAATCTTCCAACTCCCCCTGTCGAAGATTCATTGCCTCTAATTCGGCTACCTGATACTCATAAAGTTTAGTCTTTTCTGCCAGTTCTTTCTCTTTTTTTAATAAATCTTTTAATCTTTGTTTTTCTTTCTGCCAGTCTATATAATATGATGAAAGCTCATCCCTAAGTTTATCTAACTCTCCATAGGCATCTAAGATTTGCAGTTGATAATCTTGTTCGTTAAGATTTAACTGTTCGTTTTGAGAATGGAAGTCAAGCAAGACGTCTCTAAACTCTTTTATAATACTATTTGTTACTCTTCTACCATTGATGAAACTTACTGTCTTTCCCTTAGTATTAATCTCTTTAACAAAAAAAAGCTCATTTTCTTCAGCTTCAATACTATATTTATCTATCAATTCTAAAAGCTGAAGATTGTTGGAGTCTATAGAAAAATCGACTTCTAAATAAATATTTCTATCCTTCTCATAGAAGTAATTTCCCCTAACCATACCGCCAAGAACCAGATTCAATCCTCCTACCAAGACAGATTTACCAGCTCCGGTTTCTCCCGTGATTACATTCATCCCTTTCTGAAATTCTAACTCTAACTCCTTAATAAGAACAAAATTCTTAAACTTAATTCTTAAGATCATATTCGCCCCATGTGCATTTTCTTACGCATTATCTGATAGAATGTTTTATTCGACAACTTTATAAAATTAACTTTTTGAGTTGCCCCAATAATCTTAATTACATCACCCTCTAAAAGAGAAATAACGTTTACCCCATCTATTTGCAGAAGTGGTTCATCATGACAACTGATTAATTCGAAGGAAAGCAAATCCTTAGCAGAAAAGACGATTGGCCTGATTGAAAGAATATGAGGATTTAGCGGACAGAAGACTATTGCTTCCATCAGGGGATCTAAGATAGGTCCACCTCCGGAAAGAGAGTAAGCAGTAGAACCCGTAGGAGTTGAAGCAACTAATCCATCACACCGCGTTGTATAAATCAACCTGTTATTAGTCTTAATCTTAGCTTCTATCATTTTGGGAGTATTAGCTCGGAACAAAACAGCATCATTAAGTGCTAAATCACGATAAATTAATTTGTTATCACGAAAAACTTTTATATCTAATAATAATCTTGATTGAACTTTGTATTTATTATTAATTAACAGCTGGATTGACCTTTCTAGAAGCTCTGGCTTAGTCTCAGAAAGAAAGCCTAACTTTCCAATGTTAATCCCTAATAAGGGTGCTTTGGTTAATAGAGCATACTTTTTAGCTCGTAATATTGTACCATCGCCACCAAAAACCAATATTGAGTTTAAATTTATATTATCATTATAATGATATGGCTTAACAAATTCAGGTAAACTCTCTAATTGGTCATCAAATCCATAAAATTCAATATCATAATTCTTATAAAGATTCCTAATTATCTCACTCTGCTTCTGCTTATCATAATATTCTGTATGTATGAAAAGTCCAAATTTATTCATAATTCACCGATTCTATAACTCTTAAATAAGATTCATATACCTTCTGTGGAATCTCCCCCCTCTCCACTGCATCCAAAACTCCACAATTCTCTTCATGTGTATGAGTACAATTGTTGAAATAACAAGAATATCTATCGAATCCCGGGAACTTGTTATAGACTAAACTTACATTATCTCTTTTTAAAGCTAATGTCTTGATTCCGGGAGTATCAATCAAAAACCCACCAAACTCCCATTCCAACAACTCGGAGTTTGTTGTAGTATGCCTTCCCTTCTCATTAAAACCACTAATCTCACCAACTTTTAAATCTAAACTTGGCATCAAGGCATTGATTACAGAACTCTTCCCTACCCCGGATTGACCGGAAAAAACTGAAATTCTATCTTTAATCAAATCTTTTAGCTCACTTATCCCTTGGCCTGTAGTAGCAGAAACAAAATAAGTCTTGTAACCACTGGTAACATAATAAGCTAACATCTCTCTATAATATTCTATATCTTCTACTAAATCAACTTTATTCACACAAATCACAGGTTCAATATTATCAATACCACACTGAATGATAAACCTATCTATCATCCCTAATTTTAACATGGGCTGAACACAGGAGACGGTAATAATAGCATAATCAATATTGCTGGCGATAAGTATCTCTTTCTGATATGACCCTTCAGAATATCTCATTAACTTATTCCGCCTCTCAATTAATTCCTCTATCCTATAGGGAGAACCCTGAGCTGTATCGATTTTTACCTTATCTCCAATCGCCATAACTCGCCTTTGATTAAACATGAATTGCTTAAGTCTTCCACCCATTAAAGCTGTTACCTCTTCCCCTTGCAACCTAACCTTAAACATGTTGTTGGTCATGATGCCGGTAATTAATCCCTCTTCAAGCGTGATATCTCGCTTTAAACTCTTCTTATTGCGGTTCTGTCCTCGACTAACAGCCTTCTTCTCATGACTATAATCTTCATCCAAAAAATCATCAATATTATCAATACTAATGTTTTTTAAATTCTTTTCTGTAGTCTTAGTCCTTATTTTATCTCTTCTTTTATCCATAATCACCTGTTTTCTTTTCTTTACTCACTTATCAAATTTTACTCTTTTGTTGTAAAGGATTTTTTTATTAAGATTTAATTTTTGATGATTTATTAAGGTGAATTATCTTCTTGACTTGATAATCATCCTCTATCTAATGGAAATAATATAAAATATCTTTGGAGGAATAAAGTGAGACTTATATCATGGAATATTGATTCATTAAATGCAGCTTTAACAAGTGATTCAAATAGAGCTCTTCTCTCAAGACAAGTAATAAAGACAATTATAGAAGAAGATGCAGACATTATAGCTTTACAAGAAACTAAGTTGCCGGCAAAAGGTCCCAGCCCTAAACATATTGAAATCTTAGAAGATTACTTTGCAGGCTACTCTTATGTCTGGAGAACTTCCCAAGAGCCTGCTAAAAAGGGCTATGCCGGGACTATGTTTCTTTACAAAGACAAATATTCGCCAAAAGTTGATTATCCTGTCATTCAAGCTCCTGATACTATGGATTTTGAAGGAAGAATTATTACTTTAGATTTTGGTGAGTTTTATCTTACACAAGTTTATACTCCAAATGCCGGAGATAACCTAAAAAGATTAGTCGAAAGACAAGTTTGGGATGAAAAATATGCTGAATATCTGGAAAGCCTAGATAAAGAAAAACCGGTTCTTGCTACTGGAGACTATAATGTAGCCCATAAAGAGATAGACTTAGCTAATCCCCAAAGTAATCATAACTCAGCCGGTTTCACCGATGAAGAACGTCAAGGATTTACTAACCTCTTAAATAAAGGATTTACAGATACTTTCCGATATTTACATGGGGATATTGAAAGAGTTTATTCTTGGTGGGGACAAAGAATTAAAACAAGCAAAATCAATAACTCGGGCTGGAGAATTGACTACTGGTTGGTCAGTAATAGAATAGCAGATAAAGTTACAAAATCTGAGATGATAGACTCAGGTGAGAGACAGGATCATACCCCTATTTTACTGGAAATTGAGTTGGGGTGAGTTGGGAAGATTATGGGTTAGATTATATTATGCAATAGCTAAATCTAAACAATATATCTGGAGAAAAAATTAAAATCTTTGTTCTCGGTGTTCTATTTAACCCGAATGATGCAGTAGAACTTTATCTATCAGCTCCTATGAAACAGGACTTAAAGAGTTTCAAGATTTTTATATTGACTATCTTAGGAATAATTTTTTTATGGTAAAAACTACTAATTTCATAATTTTATAATAATTAAAATAGAAAAAAAATTAAAGTGATGGAGGAAATATGAAAACTGGTGGAAACCGTTATGGAACTCACAGAGTAATTGAACCTAAGGGTGTTTTACCGCAACCGGCAAGAGTTGTGGATAATGATATGACAGAGATATGGGATAATGAGATGCTTATAGATGTTATAAGATTGAATATTGACTCTGCATCATTTCATCAAATAAAGAACAAGTTAATTAATCAAGGTCATAAAGAAGATTTAGCTGAAGCTTTTGCAAATCATGTAATAGATTTAACTGAAAGAACAGGAAAGCATAAGAATGAAGACACTGGTTCAGGTGGAATGCTTATTGGTAGAATCGCTAAATTAGGACCAAACTTTGAGATGAAAGAAGAAGTTAAAGAGGGTGATTTAATAGCTTCCTTAGTTTCTTTATCATTAACTCCTTTAAAAGTTAAACAAGTTAAGAAAGTTATCTTAGAGAAAGACCAAGTTGAGTTAGAAGGGCAAGCAATTCTTTTCTCTTCAGGAATATATGCAAAGCTTCCTGAAGATATGGATATTAACTTAGCTTTATCAGTACTTGACGTAGCCGGTGCTCCTGCTCAGGCAGAGAGATTAGCTAAAGCAGGTGATACAGTAGTTGTTCTTGGCGCTGGTGGAAAATCAGGTGTATTATGTAATGCTGTCAGCCGTGAAAGAGTTGGTGTTTCAGGAAAAGTTATTGGTATTGTCCATAGCCAAAGAAGCATAGAAGCCGCTTTAAAATCAGGCTGTAATGAAGCTTATGTCGGTGATGCAACTAATGCTCTTCAGATTGAAGAAATTGTACATAATGCAACTAATGGCAAAATGGCTGATTTGGTAATCAATGTTGTTAATGTTGATAACACAGAGATGTCCACAATTATGGCATGTAAAGATCGTGGAACAGTCTATTTCTTCTCAATGGCAACTTCCTTTACTAGAGCAGCTTTAGGTGCTGAAGGTATTGGAGCTGATGTTGATATGATACTTGGTAATGGATATGCTCATAATCATGCCTTGATTTCCATAGATTTATTAAAACGCAACTCATATTTAATGGAGTTATTTAAACAAAGATACACAGACTAAGCAAGGGAGGGTGAATGTCCGAACTTATAGATATTAAGACAATTGCTACTGAAGAAGAGTGGAATGACTGGCATTGGCAATTGAGAAATAGAGTAACCACTTATGAAGATTTGAAGAAATATATTAAACTTACTCCTGATGAAGAGGAAGTTTTTGCAGGTGGTAATTTCCCATTTAGAATGGCTATTACCCCATATTATCTTTCAATTATTGATCAGAATAATCCTAATGATCCCGTGAGAATGCAAGCCATTCCTAAGATTCAGGAATCAAAATTGGTTACTACTGATATGGATGACCCTTTACACGAAGATACAGATTCTCCAACACCTGGCTTAACTCATAGATATCCTGATAGAACTTTACTTCTTCTCACAGACCAATGTTCAATGTATTGTCGTCATTGTACCAGAAGAAGAAAAGCAGGAGAACATGATGCTCCTATGCCTAAAGATAATGTTTCCAAAGCTATTGAATACATCAGAAATACTAAAGAAGTTAGAGATGTTATTCTTTCCGGTGGTGATCCGTTAACTTTATCAACAGCTAGGTTAGAAGAAGTTATCTCTGAAATCGCAGCTATTGATCATGTTGATATTATCAGAATTGGCTCTAGAATACCCGTAGTTCTTCCTCAAAGAATTGATGATGAGTTAATCGCCATGCTTAAGAAATACCCAATGATTTGGATGAACACTCATTTCAATCATCCAAATGAAATGACACCAGAATCACAGAAAGCTCTAGCAAAATTAGCTAATGCCGGTGTTGTTTTAGGAAACCAATCTGTACTTCTTAAAGGCATCAATGATCATGTTGACGTAATGAAAAAACTAGTTCATACCCTAGTTAAAAATAGAGTAAGACCTTACTACATCTATCAATGTGACCTTTCAGCTGGTATTGCACACTTCAGAACTCCTATCTCAAAAGGTATTGAAATTATGGAATCCCTTAGAGGTCATACTTCTGGTTTATGTATTCCAACTTATGTTGTTGATGCTCCAGGTGGTGGCGGAAAAATACCTGTTCTTCCTAATTATGTTATTTCACAAATGCCGGGAAGAACTATACTCCGTAACTATGAAGGCTTCATTACTACCTATACTGAACCTGATTATAAGGAACAGAATGATAGCGATTACTGCCAATTAGTTTCAGAAGAGAGAAAATCTACAGAAGGGCTTATGAGCTTGATTAGAGGCGAAAAAGTCTCTATTGGCCCTGCTGATACTAAAAGAAATAAAAGACACAAGTAATTTGATTTCTTGCTAATTATATAAAAGGCTGATGTTAACATCAGCCTTTATTTATGTCTTTCTTTATTAATTTTACTTCATCAAAACCATCTTCCCACTTATAACATCCCCAGTATTTTTGATTTTATAGAGATAGATTCCTGAAGAAACTTGCTTACCTTGCTTATCTTTTCCTGACCAGACAACCTTTTGATTACCCGCAGACTGCTCTTCATTGATTAAAGTCTTTACTAACTGACCTCTCAAATTAAAAACTTCCACTTTGGTAACTCCGGCTTTAGGAAGATTATAGCTTATAGTAGTTTTTGGATTGAAGGGATTAGGATAATTTGAAGCTGAGAAAGTAAGAGGAGTAACATCTTCAGAGTCATTAGGAACAAAATATGATAAGTCTATTAAATCACAAAATACACCTGGATTATCATATAAATCATTTTCAATTCTGCTAACATAAAGTGAATTATTATCTAAAACACTTATTGCTGGTTTATATTGATAAGTTAGGTTTAATGGTAGCACAAAGCCATCTTGAAATTGGTCTAATTGACCTTGAAAGTCAATAGTCCTTAAATACACCCTCTGACTACCAGGTATCTCTTGTGTGTAAGCAAGCACAAATCTATCTTCCAAAGCTTTAAGAGAAAAGTCACTAACATACTCAGCTAATGTTTCTTGCCACACTTCCTCAAAATTATTATCCAAATTATAGCAGGATATAACTAATTCATCATTATTATTATGGAACTTATAAAATCTATTATCAATTACATAGGATTCAATAATGTTATTATTAGTGCAAGGGAAAGTATAGTTAACTGTTTGAGACAAATCATCCAGATTAATATCAAAGACTTTGTATGTATCATTTGTGGAATATGAGAAGAGTAATCTATTTTGATAAGAAGAAATATTTCTATTTCTCGAGATATAATTATAATCATCAGTAAAGCTTTGACCTTCAGCAGTCCAACCATTAGCCAGTTCCCCCTCATCGTCTATCTTAGTAATCTTGAAGTCTCCATTATACCTACTTATAAGATAATTGTTTTCAACTGCTAATAAGTCTAAATTCTCAATGGGTATATAAGAAATGGCAAGCATATTACCATTTTCTATTTTATTAAAATCATAATCTGCTCCCCACCAATCAGAAGTCTTGTAAACAAACCAGCCATTACCCTCTTCAATATCAGTCAAATAATCATAAGAATAATCTCCCCCAAATCCACTGTGGAGTATCATTGTCTCTATGCTTCCATCTTCTTTGAATAACTTAGCTCTTTGACTTACACTAACTCCTGTACCATAATGATAAATATTATAATAAACTAGATAACTATTTTCTGATATCCTATGCAAACTACTATTTCCACAATCAGTAAGAATATTTTCTACTCCTGCTGGCATACCACTTTCATCTACTCCACTCTCCAAAAAACAATTCCTTGAAAACATTATTGCATTATTATTATCATTCCAAATGAATGAATTGACCTTGTCTATCTCATAAGGAAATGACACAGCTATTTCCTGAGGATTTGAAATTGCATCAGATGCCGATTCATAAGCAATAAAATGTTGTTTATAAGCAGAATAATGCCCAAGTCTATGATTAATAATAAATGAAGCACTTATAGCTCCTAGATTAGCAAAAAGGGCAGAATCTTCACCACAGTCTCCAGATATATAATCCTCAGCAAAAATCAGAGAACTATCATTAAGATTATAACTATAAAAGCCTACTTTGACTCCATAATTTGCTTGTAAATAGTCTGTTTTACTTACTAATACAATCCTATAGTTTTCACCTACTATCTCACTATCTACACTTGTAATTTGATCAAGAATAAAATTAAATCCATCAAAAAGCGACCCGAATATGTCATAGTGATAAGTTGAATTTATTAGATTTCCTTCAATGTTATATTCACTTAAACGAAGAACCTCACTTATAGATACAGCTAAGAATTCATTTTCTGAGATTTTTTGCACATCTATCAAAGGAAATTCTAAAGTAATATTAGTAAAATCATTAAGTTGTCTATCATAGATAAAGACATCAGGATATTGTCCCATACTACTAAATAAGTTTGCAGAAGCTTCTGTAATTAATCCAAAAAGTACTTTATCATTACTTAGCTCTAATATCTTACATGTTTTATATAAATTGTCGTCAAAGACACCAGAAACATAAGAATTGTAATTATCTATTTCATGATTAGTATCACCTATTCTTAAGAATAGCTTACTCTCGTCAGGCTGTAACCACATATATGTAAGTCCATCGCTTGTTATTGCTCCAGTATAAGACATTAGATTTTCACCCTCGTAGATAATATTCTGACTTATTATATATGGTATATTGTTAACAAGATTAATCTTATAATTTGTCAGACAATCATAGTAATATACTGACCCATAATTCACAAGTACATACATATCATCTTGATCTTCCAATAGCTGAACTTCTTTTACTATTCCATCACCATACTCAAGAGTGTATATTTCTAAGGGTAAATCCCATAAATCTGAACCAGAGCTTGATATCTTCTTAACAAATAGCCTGATATCATCTTTCCAATATAATAAAAAGTTACCATCTGCACTTTTTTTAACTTCAAGAAGTGATTCTTCATCTATCTGAAAGTTGAGGTCAATAGCTTGGTCTAATAATTGGTCTCCAGTTGGAGAATATGTTTCTAAAAAGAGTTGATTATTTAGCGAATAAAATATTATTGTTCCCTCAGGAATGTTTTCTTTAAAAATTATTGAACTCATACTTCTTCTATATAAACAAGCAGATTGGTCCCAGACCACTTGACTAAACAGACCCGATAAAGAGCCTAACATTGTTATAACAACTATAAGCATGACCTTTCTCATTATTCCTCCCAATCAATTAATTCTAATGTTTATATTTATACATGCATTTTTCACTCCTAATTCATTATTTGTCAATTATGATGTAATATTATTGAGGTGAATTGCAAATTTATAATGTTATAATTAATGACAAGTCTTTGCTATTCCTTTAAATCAAACTATATTCTAAATTAAAACTGGAGTTAATAATGATAAAAATATATAGAAAAGATAAATTAGGAAATGCAGACCATGGTTGGCTCAAAAGTAGATTTCACTTCTCTTTTGCTGATTATTATGATCCTAAGCGGATTCATTTTGGTAATTTAAGAGTAATAAACGATGATTTGATAGCCCCTGATACTGGTTTTGACATGCACCCTCATCAAGATATGGAGATTATCTCTTATGTAGTGTCTGGCGAATTGACCCATCAAGACTCTATGGACAATAAAAGAGCTGTAAAGCGGGGTCAGGTTCAATATATGAGTGCCGGAAAAGGAGTAATGCATAGTGAGCATAACTTTGGAAGTGAAATTACCAGGTTGCTTCAGATTTGGATATTTCCCAATCAGCATGATTTAACACCTAACTATGGAGATGAAAGTTATAACTGGGATGATAGAATCAACAAATTGATGCCAATTGTCTCATCACAAGCAGGGACTGCCCAAGTTAAGATCCAGCAAGATGCAAATATCTTTGTCTCTTATCTGGAAAGTAAGAAGGAGATTAGCTTCAAGTTAGAAGATAATAGACAAGTTTACTTTGTCCAGATTGAAGGGTCTAGTATCATCAATTATCTTAATCTTTATGAAGGTGATGGTGCTGAGATTGAAGATGAAGATATGACTATTACTGCCAAAGGGAACAGTCACTTTATGCTAATCGAGCTGGCTAAGTAATCTGGCTCAAGTTCAAGTCTGGTGGAAATAATATAGGAAAATGAGAATATTTCACTAATATAGTGATTCATCATATATCCCTGAAAGGGATTAAATAGTTT
>JAEKNW010000078.1 GCA_016838885.1 Candidatus Cloacimonadota bacterium | reverse complement strand
GACGAACTTGATGTTATAGAGCTATTAGAGGTGCCTGGACAAGGACGGGTAATCGGAGAGATTACTGAAAAGCAAAAAGATCTCTACGAGAAACTGGGTGTGAAATATCCCTCGTTATAGATTTCGGGAACGTATGATGTATATAGGGTCCACTTTTTCCAAAATGTCCCGGTTTTTGAAAAATAGTTAAAAATAATTTAAGTCTATAATTTACATTTTCATAGTATTCTCCTATAAATATTACCTTTACGAATTAAAGTTATTTGTAGTCCCTACTAACTCCATATTTTCCTCTAATGCATAATTTATGGTTCTCTCTCAAGTAAAGTGGGTATCAGGTAGAAAGAAAAAAAATCTCACTAGAAACAGATTTCTGCAAATATCAAGATGGAGTTACATTTAACCAGAAAGATGCAATAGAATTTTGCTGAAGAATACTAGATTTTTCGGCAAAGCTTATCTAGGAAATGCTAATACTAGAATATATGGCTCAAGTCAAGTCTGGAGGAAATTATTTAGCATTATGTTGCACCTTATTATTGCATTCCAGTAAATTATGGTTTATACTTTACCACTAATAGAAGTTTCTATGCTAAATAAGACTTAATCCTGACGGGAAAAGTCTTATATCCATAACGGGGATTAATAGATTAGCCCAGGGTAAAATCCTGACGGAATTACAACCCTGGGTTATGATGTATTTAAAAAGTGTGAACCTGTAAGGGTTTAATAACAATATATACCAAAGATTTAAACCCTTACAGGGTTATAACTTTAGTTTCGGTTATTGCACCTGGGGTGACGGTCTTTATAGGAGCTTACCCCAGGCTAATTTACTAATCCCCTTCAGGGATATTATGGATAATCAAACTAATGATAAAAATTATTCTTAAATAATTTTCTTCCACTAGACTTGAACTTTAGTCGAATATATTTAGCCATGAACACTACCTAAGACAGCATAAACAAACAAAATCACAATATATCTTTTGTTGTTGAAGATGGTTCTCCATTGCTGAGTTTCAAGATATAACCTATTTTTTTTCTTATTTCTGGATATCCATAATCTTTTATGAAAGCAATAAGTAACTTTCTACCTTTATCTTTACAAATATGTGAGTAAGTCAATATTGCGATACCGTAATCTAATAACTCATTATTATTAGTCCCTTTCTCTTCTTTCAAGAAATTTATAATTTTCTCATAATAACCTTCATATTTTTTTCTATTTTTTAATTTATCATAGTAACTAATCATAGATTCAACATCTCTGTCTATTATTGCAAAAAATGCTTTGTTAGTGTAATATTCAGTTTTTTGATCCTTTTCATTTTTCATGTTTTCATTGTATTGCTTAGCTAAATCTACCTTTCCAATTTTATAATAACAATATGATAAAGTAGCATTAAATAATGACTTATTTGAACCAAAATTTATAGCTTTGTGTATAAT
This sequence comes from Candidatus Cloacimonadota bacterium, assembly GCA_016838885.1. Classification (GTDB taxonomy): domain Bacteria; phylum Cloacimonadota; class Cloacimonadia; order Cloacimonadales; family JAFGVF01; genus JAEKNW01. The sequence continues at coordinate 15,583 of JAEKNW010000078.1, read as the reverse complement.
ATCTATAGCGTTTTTATAATTTTTATTCACTGTCTCAGAGTATGAAAGAAAAGAATAAGAATCAACCAAAATCGACTTTAGTCTATTACATCTAAGTAAATGAAGCGGTATACTTAATTTATTTTTATCAATATCAAACTTAACCGAATTAGGAGTTAAATACTTATTCATGTACGGAATTAAATTCTCTAGAAGAGTGATAGAGGTAGTTGTTAAATTTCTGTTAAACACTGAACTAATAGCAATAATAGATACTAGAACTTCGACAAAATTCCTAGTGATAGTTTCAAAACCCTTATGAGAATTATCGTCTTCAATAATCCAATTACGATGACTTAGCATCAAATCTATATCATTAGTTATTCGATTTTTGAGTTCATTATTACTTGTGGAGCAATGATACTGATAGCTAAATTTAAAATCTTTCAAAGAAAATACTTTTTTTGAATTTACTTTTTCAGTTGATATATTACCATGTACTACTAAAGATATTGCTTTTCTTTTTATGTAAGTTTCAGCTTCAGAGTTAGTAGAGAATAGGTCAATTCCAATCTCAATAAACTTGAAATTTTCAAGAACTTTTAAATCGTCTAATTTTTTGCTTAGTTTCTTTAAAGATTTTTTTTGAATTTTTCTTGATTCTATATCATCACTTTCTAAAGCAAAAGCAACTATAAAACGATCTGATGGTTTAACCAATCTCCCTGAGTTAAATAACCACCATCTAATTGTAAGAGTTGCTAATACTAAAAAAAGAATAGTTTTAGTCCATGCTGGGTAAAAAAATATAAATGAAAAATAGTCTATAATAAATTTCACCTTTTCTGGACAATTCAAAATGCTCTCTAACTTATTTAATGGGATTTTATATATTAATATTATTTCTATTACAATTAAAATGATGATTGCAATTTTATCTTTTTTATATTTTTGATACTTTACAATTAAGAATGGGAGTATTTCCTTCACATCCATTATTGGCTCACCTTATCCCTCAATCTTTCAAAATTCTCTACCTCTACAAAATCAACCTCATTATTAAGAGCTTCAAAATGTTTTTTCCCACAGCTTATCTTATCATTTTCATTTCCTCTCCTTTCGAAAAGGTCAAGAGTACTTTTTGTTTCAACTACAAAATATAGTTTCTCATTGCTATCTTGCTCCCAAAGAACAGCCCAATCTGGATTATAGCTTCCCAGTGGAGTATCGATTTTGAACCAACTTGGTAATTTCGCATATAGTTTTACATTATCACTATTTTCAAAATCTTGGCATATTTCAGACTCTACATTTGAATCATATACTACATAATCGTAGGGTGATTTTTTGCTTTCAATCATATCTTGTTTAAGATGTCCAAATAGTTCTTGTTCTTCAAATAATGTTTGAGCATAATAACAATCATCACCTATTTTTTTATACTTGATACCATCAACAATTAAGTGTTTCATTTGAGATTTGATTATCTTAATTGTTTGATCTATAAATCTTTGAGGGTTAATTTTAAAAGCCTCTAATCTATTGCTTTTTATTAAAATCTGATAGATAGTCTTTCTGGTCAAATTTGTTTCATTTTGCAGATAAGAAATAATATCAGGGAGATTGTGAGCATAGTCTTCAATAATCAGAGTTTTATCAGTAGTTTCTCCTACTGATAAGCCTCCTCTTTCGATTTCAACTTTTGCAGTTGAGACAATAAACTTTCCTTTCCCAACAACTATCTGAGATCTTATTGCTTTGGCACATTCCTCAATCAATTTTTCACTATCAAAATTAACTTGATATGTTGTTTTATATTTAATTTTATTCCAAATCTCTTCAAATTCAGGACTTAACAATACTTTCTTGTTAACTTTTACCTTTTGCTTATTATCAGCATTCTTGATATTCAGACTTCCTGCAACTCGTCTTAATTGTTTATCAATCTGACCTTTTACTGCTAAGAATTTTTCAGGTATATTGAGATTATTCTCTTTTAAATCTTTTTTTAGTTTATCTTGGACCATACCTTTGTTATTTATATAACCATAATCTTTGTAGTATTTCCAGAGTTCCTTTGATTTATCTTCCCCTAAATATTGGGGATTATCCCCATCCAATCCAAGAATAATATTAGCGAAAGAGTGTGAATTTAAGAGACCAAACCTAATTCCAGTATCTTCTTCAATCTCTTTTTGAAGTTTTGTTACAAAATCAGTGTAGGATTCATTTGCCATTACAGTTAAAGTATTGACTTCAAAGCCATGAACTCGATTACCTTCTTGATTTACACATAATCTTAAACCACGTCCAATTTCTTGCCTTTTCTTCATTTCTGAAGAAGTTTCATTTAAAGTACATATCTGAAATACATTCGGATTATCCCAACCTTCTTTTAAAGCTGAATGAGAAAATATGAATCTTAGTTTAGAATCAAAACTTAACAACTTCTCTTTATCTTTCATTATTAACGAATAGGTATTATCATCAGCTTGTGTGTTCCCTTTAGAATCTTTAAGATGCCCCTTTTTATCAATTGCGAAATATCCATTATGTACAGCATCAACTTCTTCATCTAGATCTTTAATCTCCTTGAATAGAGTATTATACTTAGGCTTTTTGCTTAATCGCTTGTATTCTTCTTCAAATATCTTAGCATATCTACCTTGTTGTGGATTATTGTCTTCATCATAAAAACGATAGTTTGAGACTTTATCTATAAAGAAAAGACTCAGCACTTTAATCCCTTGTGGATTGAGGATAAGTTCTTTATCAAGATGTTTTTCAATTGTTGTAGCTATCTGTTTTTGCTTTATCTGCAAATCATCAATGCCACCGATACTAGCTCCTAAGTAAAGAACATCTTCTTTAGAGGTAAAATCAATGTACTCATTTCCCTTTTCACAATAAATATCATTAATAATATAACCAGAATAGATACTTCTTTTAGTAAGTTCAGCTAAATCAGTGTTCTTCTTTACAATTTTCTTAATCCGTTTTACCCCATTTTTTTCAGCAATATCGATTTCTACCTGAGCTGTGATTACTGATTTTTTATTATCTACTTTAAGTAATTTTATATAAGCTGCATTATGACTATCTTGCACTGCTAAAGAAGATACTTCAATCTGTTTTACCAATTTCTTTTCATAAGCATCGACAGAATCTAGTTTATACATCATATTATACTTTTCTTTATGGGTAGCTGAATATCTTAAGCAACAGAGGGGATTTAATGAAGCAATAGCTTCTTTAGATTTTTCAGTATTATCAACACTTTGAGGTTCATCAATTATTACAATAGGATTAGTCTCTTTAATCAATTCAATAGGAGCATGTCCTAATTTATCACTTTCACGATGAATAATGTTAGCCTTGTCTTCTTTATCTAGATCTGTAAAACTCCTTCTAAAAGCATCAATATTGATTACCATAATCTGAATATAATCATTAGTAGCAAAAGATCTAACCTGTTCTAAAGATTGAGAATCATAAGTAAAAAAATCATAATTTGTGTTATCATATAAGCCTTTGAAATGGTCTTTAGTAATCTCTAAGGACTTATTGGTTCCCTCTTTGATTGCAATCGAAGGTACTACTATAATGAATTTGGTAAAACCGTACAATTTATTGAGTTCAAAAATCGTCCGAAGATAAACATAGGTTTTTCCAGTTCCAGTCTCCATCTCGACAGTGAAGTTATAATTATCTTTAACATCTTCTAATTGAGATTGTTTTAACCCATTCTTCAACTGAATCCTTTGCACATTCTCTAAGATCTCGTCATCAAGCAAACTAAGCTTGTTAGTGAATCCCTGTACTTCTTGGGTTTCCTTAATTAAATATTGGTCAGTATTGGTCTCATACTCTTTAACTGGAGCAAGAACCGTAAAGTTAGCTTTACAAATCTCCTGCCCTTCAAAAATACCAGTAATAGACTCTATAGCCTCTTTCTGAAACTCTAAATTACTTTCAAATTTTATTTTCATGATTATCCTTTAATGTCTTATTAATTTCTACTAAGCTATCAGCAATTTTCTTAAGATTATCTTCTGTTTTAGTATCTTTCTTGATATCGGTGAGTTTTTTTATATAAGAAAAATCAATGTGTGCTTTTTCTTTGTAACTCCGCTTACCATATTGATAACTAATCTCAACATCAGCTATTTCAATTAATTTATCTCTCTCATCATTGTTTTCATATCTTAAAAAAGCATGATCAAAGAATGATTTAACAGTTTGTGTTGGGTATAATCCTGATAAATTAATAATTCCATTTTCATTCATTATTAGAGGTATATTATTTTGTTTTGCAGTAATCGATGTTATCAAAGGGCTAATAGTAATCTTTACATTATCTGCTGTTCTATTTCCTGTGTTACTGATAACAAAATAAAGAGCCTTTATGTTTTCTCCTGGTTCTATAGAAAAAATAATCATGGGTCTATTATTTTCAACTAGAGCTTTTCTAGTTAACAATGCAGTCCATGATGCAATTATTATGCTAATCAATGATATCAATGGATTCATCCATCCTGTCCATTCAATATAGTCAAAAAGCAATCTAAAATTAATACAAATAGGTGCTATAATATCCATAATTATCCTAATCAATTATTTCCAAGTTTATTCGTGTTTTTTGTTGTTTCCATTATCAATTATCAATTATCCATTCTCAATTATGCATTAAATAGATCGTATTTCCTCAATCCCATACCTAGCTAAAATATGCATTGCATTAGTTTTAATCTCATCATCTTTAAAGCCCTTATCTATAAAGACAACCCTACATTTTTCAGGATTAATTTCTTCTTTTAGCTTTCCGATCTCTTCTATTATTTCAAGAGTAATATTATCATTCAAACAGGCTATCAGAGCCCCCATCCCAACACTATAAATTGAAAATTGAGAATTCATAACTGATAATTCTTTATCTTGCTTATCGTTAGCATCTAATGCCCCATTCTCCATTTTCAATTCTCCATTATGAATTATGAATTTCTCAATTGGAAGAGTTAGCTCCAAACCATATTTAAGCATGATTTCATATAAAACATCTTCTTCTGTTCTATCTTCTACAATATTATCTACAACATTTGGCAAATCTGCTTCTAAATCCTTAGTTTGAGGATTCCATGGTTTTATATTTGATGTATCTAATTTAAAAACTTTGAAACCAAGGTCTTTTTCTAATTCAGAATTCATAATTGATAATTCAGAATTTTTAGACTCCTCTAAATTATCAATTTTCAATTGTCCATTATCAATTGATTTCTTTTCATTATCAATTGTGCATTCTGAATTCTGCATTTTCTGAATTACTCTTCTGATTCTTTCTTTCCCAATCTCTGCAATTGTCTTATATCCAGCTTTGAAAGCTTCGCTTTTCTCGTCTGTAGGCTCAGGAAGTTGAACCATAATAAATTTTCGATTTCCACCATCTTCCTTATTTAAATCTAATGCTGCATGTGCTGTTGTTGCTGAACCTGAGAAGAAGTCAAGGATGATATCATTATCATCAACAATAAAATTAACTAAATATTTAATTAGTGAAATAGGTTTCGGATTATCAAATAATGAAATGCCAAAGATACCTTTTAATTCTGAGCTTCCTGTTTCATTAGTTCCAACATTATGATCTTTTTTGTTAATTACTGGAGTTGAATATTTCTCACTGATAAAATTGTTTGGTCTTTTAAAACCTTCTTCATCTCTAATGAATCTTATTGATAACTTCTTCGATTTTATAACAAAAGTAGTTCCTTTTTCTATTTCTATATCAAGAAAATTTTGTGTCCATTTAAATTCACCTCTTAAAATAATATCTTGAGAAGAATACCCATCAATGATTTCAATATCATTAACTAACTCTACTCTATCTGGTTTAGATTTTTCTAAAATACCATTTTCAAATATATTTGTATTGAAAAATACTATATTTTTAGGGAATATTAACTTTCTAACATTATTTCCTGAATTCAATAATGGTTGATCTCCTCCTAAAAGTTTCTCACCTTGATAATTCCTATTATTTCTATTTTTTTCATAACATAAAATATATTCATTAGTTTTTCTTGATTTAGTTGAAAGTGCAGGTGGCGTTGAAGTCTTAACCCAAGAAAATACTTCTATAAAGTTATCTTCCCCAAAAATAATATCACATATTTTTTTTAAATTAGAAAACTCATCTACTCCAATACTTATAAAAATTACTCCATCATCTTTAAGTAAATTACGAGCAAGTTTTAGGCGAGGATACATCATATTTAACCAATTTGAGTGATATCGTCCAGCAGAATCACTATTAGTAGAAAGTTTCTTACCTTCAGAATCTAACTGTCCTGTGATTTCTTTGTAGTTTTTAAGATTATCATGATAGTTGTCTTTATAAACAAAGTCTTTTCCAGTGTTATAAGGAGGATCTATATATATCATTTTAATAGAATTATGATAAGACTTTTGCAGAAGTTTAAGAACTTCTAGGTTATCACCTTCGATATAGAGATTTTCAGTAGTATCAAAATTAACAGACTCTTCTTTACAAGGCCTAAGTGTACCAGTAGATACTTTTTGTGCTTCTCGGCGTGCTTTTTGTTTACCCGCCCATGTAAATGAGTATCTTTCCTTTTCCTTGTCAATATATTGTCCAAGAAGCTCTTGTAAAACTTCAAAATCTATTTTATTTTCAGTAAAAGCTTCAGGAAAAAGAGCCTTTACCTTTTCTATGTTTTCTGCAAGTAGGTCTTTACTTGTACCTTGCATTTTTTCCATACTATCTCCTCTTTTAATTCATAATTTATAATTCATAATAGATAATGCATAATTAAAAATTGATAATTACTATTAGTTTTGCATTATTAATTACCATAATACCTTGTCAATAATTATCATTATTCTTGTTTGACTAATAATCTCTTGGATAAAATCGAGATGATACTCAAGAGGTTCTTAGGGAAGAAGGGGTGATTAAGGTTCAATAGTCCAGTTAATACTTACAATTTCCATCTCCTCAAAAACTACTTTTACATCATCGTCTAGTAATGAAGATGTATTTGATTTTATATAGTCACTTTGTGTCTTACTGCACTTAGCTTTATTAATAATAAATGTGGTTGCTGTAATAAGCATGTTTCTTTCAATAAGTTTCCTTATATAATTATATTCTGGGCTGTTGGGAATACAAACATTAAACTTATTTGGATTATTTTTATCAAACTTAAGCAAGTTTCTATCTATTCGCACTCTTTTCATATATAAAACACCATCTTTTTTAATTAAGTTATCATAGATAGTTGAGCTTTCACTATCTTTGAAATTTTGTTTGAGATACTTGTATTGAGCCTCAAGCCAATATGAAACTTCATTGTTTGAAGTTGGTAATTCTCTGATAGTCTTTAACCATGTGGAAATATTAGCTGTGTTACCAAATATTGCAAAAGTAATAGTTTTATCCTCTAGTCTCCAAGATAAACTGAATGAAACAATTTTTTCTCTATGTTCGTTAATCTTTGTGAAAATATTGATATACGCTGTTATTGTCCTTTCTAAATTTGACTTAAGATTTTGATTAGAATGATAAATTGTAGGAAAATTGATATAATTATCTTCGTCTGAAGTGTATATAACATCATCTGGAACGTAAAATGTTGCTCCTAACCTTTTAATTGCTTTAACTATTTCTAATGCTTCAAACTCAATTGATTTATAATTATTACCATCTATTAATAATTCATCTAAATTTATGAAACTTATATCATAATCATTACCATCGGGAAGATCATTATGGTATGATACGAAAATCCTAAACCCTGATCTTTTATTAATAAAATAAGGAACTGGATTTATTGTGCTGATCTTGGAAGTGTCAGTTTCTTCTACTTGCTCATCAGTTTCTTCAGACACTCCAAAATATTCATATAGTAGAGGATTATCTTGATAATATGATGTGATTAATGATTTCCATTTAGATAACTCTAATTTTCCATCAATCCTGAATAATTTCGTATATTGAGTATCTTTACCTGCCTTATTCATACTATTGTCTAGTCTATAAATCATTTTATCTTCACTATAACTTCTAACGGCACCATCAAAATGTTCAAAAGATTCATTATTTGTATCATAGATTGAGTGAATATACCTACAGCAATAAGTATCAGCATCAATACCAATAGAAGGTTTATCTCTTAATTCTTCAATCTCTAGTTCTTTTTTTAATAAACCATTTTCAATATTATCTTTCCACCAAAATTCATTTCTGGATATTTGATAATATTGTTTTTGTCCTGAAGAACATTCGTGTCGAGTGATACCACTCTCAATGTTACTGATATCATCTGAATACTTAGGACCCCAAAAATACTCCATCTCAAATTGGTTAACAAAACTTGGAGCAAAACCAACTATATTAATATCTAGGGATATTCGTAAATTAACATCTAAAATAGAAGCTTGATTCATGAACTCATCTAAAAAATAAAAATGGAAATTGTTTAAGTAAGAAGCATTTCTTCGGAATAACCTGTTAGCAAAGATAGCAAAATTGGAATTCTTGTCTTTAAATATTCCTTGTCCCATATACTCAAAGTCATTCAATAAATCCTTCAAATAAACAAGGTTATGTTTATCTAGATTATTTTCCAACTTTGGAAAAACTTTATATAACAAGTCTTGATCATAATAAAAAACACAACCATTGTGATAGATAGTTGCTTTGGTACTTATATAAGTACTAATAATTTTGTTAAAATCATCTAAAAAGGGGGAAGCGCTATCATATATTTTTTTGTTAAGAAGAGAAATAGTCCATTTATTGACAAGAGAACTATCAATATCATTTTCAGGAATTGCATATATACCCTTTAGTAATGCAATATTTGGACTTAGAAACAAACCGAAAGGTAGTATAAATCCGCACGACCTATGCATATCATGTGCTATAAATGAAGGTATTCCATTAATTGTGTTCTCTAATAATACCCTATGTAGTTCTTTCATAGGTATTATCGTATAATCTTTATTAACCTGATCATGATTTAGTAATACTACTTGATTAATCAAACATTCCTCCTAGATTAATAACATTTTCTTTAATTCCATTATAATCTTTTCTAACTTCTTTATTTTGACATTCAACTTAACTTTAGCATTAAAATTAATTTCTTTTTTATAATTATTCTTCAGTTTTAAAATTTCAGCATTAATTTCTTTGATTTTTCTTAGAATAACTATATCCTCTTTGGTATCATCTTTTGATTTCACTTCAAAAGTGCCAGTTATCTTTGAAGTATTAAGATTGTAGAGCCTACTAACCACATCATCATAAAAAGTTTTTAGATTATTATGTGATAAGTTTGGGAAAGCAATACTATCAATAAACTTATTAAGCTTTTCATCATCAACCTTTAACCATTCAGTAAAGGTATTGTTTTCTATAACACGTTTTTCTCTATCTACCTGATTAATTCTCTTTTCAGCTATATTAAAACAAACTTCAATTTGATATTGAAATATAATAAGTATAGAATAAGGAATTATAGACTGTAAAAGTTCTGCCACTTTAGAGTAAGAATCTTTCTTTCTTAGGGTTACTTGCAAGAAAAGTATTTCGTCGAAACAGTAAGTAGCATCTATAAAAGTATTAATATTAGCAGTTTCAGGAGTTATAGAGGCAACAATTAGCATTTCCTGAATATCATTACTTATTAACTTTTTAGAAGATGCTTTTAACTCAGTATTTTCAAGTAATACTTTTTTAGTAATTTTTTGATTTATCAAACATCTGCTAGGAATGTTTAAATAATTCATAATTGATAATTGAGAATTCATAATTTGGATATCATGCTTTCTATTAGTTTTGGTGCAGCAATTTTTAAAGCATAAATCGAAATACCAACCCCAGAGGATATAACTTTTGTTTTTAACTTATTCCAGAAAGATTCTTCTCTAATTAGATCAATAAGTTGATGACCTTCCCATGTTAGTTCGATTTCTATGAGCATAAATGGGCTGACATCTTTTTTTGTTTGCATTCTAGACGTGATTAAATTGGCGTATAGCACTTTTTTTAAATGGTAATCGATAACTTCTGCGTCTAAATTCTCAAATTTAATGGCATCATTACTTTCTATAGGTTCATGTGCTTCTTCTATTGTAAGTAATATTTTTCTAACCAAATCAATATCTAATTTCATTATAGATCCTTTCTAACAATAATTATTTTTTTCTTCATATTTTTTTATAAATTCACTTACTGAAAAGTTCATACCTTCTTCCATGTTTTTTTTAAAACGCTTATATATTGAAGTTAATATTATAAAATTATTTGCTCTGTTTGAAAAAATGATATCCTGTATATTCCTTGATATTATTTCTAAATCGTCCTTACTGTCCTCATTCTTAAATACGTTATCTATAACTTCTTCAATGTAGTTTTTTCTTTGACTTAAAGAATCAATAGTGCTTTTATTTTCGGAAAAACAGCTACAGCTAAAAACAATTAAAGGTATCAGGGGAATAGCCACATTTGTTATAACTGTCGTAATATTTAGATTATTAAAACAAGACAAAATAATCAGAAAAATGAAAGCTACCGAATTAAAACCTATGATCCAGTTATTTAGTTTTTCTCTTAATTCAATGTCCCACCAGCAATTTGTTCTTTGACAGACAATTCTTGCAATAGGTAAAGGTAGATTTGTAACCTTATAAGAATACCAGTTTTCAAATTTAGCAGTTATATTTTTTTTTATGTATTTTGAAGAGTACTTTAATATATCTTCGGAATTCGGTTTATTACGGTGTTGTACAAAATTCCACTCAATTGTTAAAACAGTACAATCAAAATACTCTTGCACTAAAGCAGCTTTTGTTTTAAGCTTTTTTATAATATAAGGAAAAAAAGTAACATTCAATACAGTAATTAAAAATGAAGTTATTGCAAATATTATTGTAACTTCATTTTGAAAACTTTCGTTAATGTATATTGCTATTATGCTTAATATAATTACTATTGGAACAGATAATATGGTTTGTATTTTCAGCCAAAATTTAGCATCTTCATAAATTTGTCTAAATGCTGCGATTTTTTGTATATTTTCATATCGGTTTTGTCTTTCAACTATATTATTCATAGGTAAACTCATTTATTTATACTCAGGAAAAGAAATGCCAAATATTTCCTTCCATTGTCTTATAGATTTTTCCATATCACCCCGATTTTCATGTTTTATAGCCTCAAATGCCTTTTTATCGTCACGGTCTGCTCTGTAAGAAAGTTTGTTTTTTTCATCCATCGTAAGGTTATTGATATCACCCTGAATATTCTTTGGATCGTTTACATAATGATAAACTCTTGATATTAAATCTGATAATATTTTTTTAACTTCTATGTGAATATGTTCACTCACATCCTCATTGCTACCTTCATAATAATCAAGAATCATATTTTCGAGTAGGTAAGAACTAATACTAGGCATAGTAGCTCTCTTATTCCAATATTTAATTATTCTTATAACTGGAAGTATTTTGCCATTTTTTGTAGAATTAATTTTTGTCACCCTATCTCTATCTATGCGAGGGTCCGTTTTCTTCCAATTACCTTTCCCATCTGGAATTAGATAGTAATTTCTATTATTCTCATCTACTTTAGTAATAAAACAAGGGACAATATCAAAATTCCAGTCGTAGGATTGCATCTGTAAGGTAACAGCTTCTTGGTTTCGCTTTATTTCAGCACAAGAATACTGTGAAATATCTTGTAAATTGTTTTTGAACTCATTTATTAATGAAATAGAATTTAGTTTGAACGAACATTTGTCACAATACTTTTCAAATACTGAGAAATTATTTGGTACATTTATTTCTATCCTATCTGTGAACTCAGAATAAGTGCAATTTTGAGCTTCTAAAGCTATCATTATATCTATATCATCAAGAGGTCTTTTTTTAGTTTTTCTTGCAAAGGACCCAAAAAAAATACTTTTCTCTTCATATATCACCGGAAAATCAGAATTGTTTTCAGGAAACATATTTATTTGATTCACCAACCAATCTCTACTAACTCGAGCTTTTCTAGTATTATCACTATCTAAATTAACTTCATTCTTCATAAACTCATTAAATGCACTAAGCACTGTCTTTGCCATTTTATACCCCCTAAGTGTTTTTTAATTCCCAATTATTAAGAAAGAAACAACTTCAAAGCTATTTACAGAACTTGAAGTAGTAGTTGTGAGGGTAGTACCCCCAGATTTAAAAATTGATGCAATACTTTTTTCGCGTTTTATTCCTAAGATATCATCAACTACAAAAGCAAGCATTTCTGTATAAGTTGTCATATCTTTTCCATTTTTTGTTTCTTCTCTAAATTTTTGAATCAATTCAGTACATACTTCAACATTCCCAGTACAGAGTTTTTGATAATAATCTAAAGTCTGTTTGTTTTGTGCCAGAGAGAAGACGATATCCCCATTGTAATCAATGAAAACAAGATAATAAGGATCTAGAGCATTGTAGGTTTTATTCTTTTCGGATGAATCTTTAGTTTGCCTTAGACAAAAAATAACACCTTCAGGTATATCAGGGTCATTAATTTTTGTTAAAGCGTGAATTGCTGTTGGTGTGTTTTCAAGTTCGCTTTGGTGGTCCTTAAGATAAGTGATTAAATCTATTTTGAAATCATTATAGGTTAAGTCTGTTATTGATATTCCACCTTGAATATCTTCTAAGTCAATAACACTATCTTGCAATTGTTCTAGCTGTTTCCTTCTGTATTCCAGGTCATTCATCTCTGTTTTAGCATCAATAACATTCTCTTCCCCTGTAGCAGAAATATCCAATAAAATCATTCTTCCACTAACTCGTGCTTCTAAATTGATGTATTCATCAAGCTCCATATTTGCCCAAAAATTCACTAATTGAATCTGTTTATTAAGAGAACCTATCCGATCAATTCTTCCAAACCTCTGGATAATTCTTACAGGATTCCAGTGAATATCGTAATTTACCATATAATCGCAATCTTGAAGATTTTGTCCCTCAGAAATGCAATCTGTTGCTATTAACAAATCAATTTCTCTATCTATACTTTTCTTCCTTAAGTCTCTTTCCTTAGAAAGTGGAGAAAAATTTGTTAAGATATCATTAAACTCGTTCCTAACTCCTTTTAAATTAGTCTTAATATCTTTTGAGCCATTTATAACAGCAGAATGTAGATTGAACTCTTTTAAAGCCCATTTTTCAATATTCTGATAGATATATAATGCTGTATCAGTAAAGGCAGTGAAAATAAGAACTTTCTTATTGTTGTGGTTTATTGGGTTATTGATCTTATTTCTGATTAGATCTTTTAAATTTTGAAGTTTGGCATCTCGAGAACTATCAACTTGAGAAGATTCTGAGAGTATTCTTTTCAATCGTTCTTTATCTTCCTGAAGGTCTTGTTTCCATTTTATAATATCCGTATCTTGGATAAGGACCTTAACTTTATTCCCGATAAGATAATCCTCGATTTGGGGATCATCGAAATCTATATCAGTTATCGAATAATCAGTGCCTAGAACTTCAGAACGCTTGTCTATCTTATCTAAAAGGAAATTAACTTTATGCAAGAGGTTATTCAGAGTCGATGAGAAAGAGTTAATAGAACTTTCCATTCTTTTGAACATGTTAACTCTCATCAGATGAGTCAAGCTCTGTTCCCTATCTAATTGAGAAAAAACACTTCCTTGTTTGAGCTTAAGGTCATATCTCTCCTTATATTCATCTTTCTTATCTGAACGAACATATTTGAGGGGAGAATATGCCGAAAGATTTAGTTTTCTAATCTCTCTATTTATAGTTTTTAATTCTGGAAAGATACCTTTTAAATCTATTTCAGATTTTATGTTTATTGGTTTTAGTCGTTGAGGAAATTTACCTATTCTTGTAAGATCATAGTATTTTTGGATATGCTTTCTAGATCTAGCAATAGTAAGTAAATCAAGTAATTTAAAATAGCGAGCATCTAGAGTTTCTATTAAAGATTTGACATTGTTGTTTCTTTCTGATTCTCTCACCCATTTTGAAAATTGGACTTGAGCCTGTCTCATTACCACTGAGATATTGGATATACCTTTATCTTCAAAGGCTAAATCATCCCCCTCTGTTATAAAAGCAACCTGATTCTTTAAATCATTCATTCTGTTGTTAACAGGAGTTGCAGATAGCATTAAAACCTTAGTTTTAACTCCTGACCTAATAATGTCATTCATTAAACGACTATAACGAGTTAGCCTTAATTCAGAAGAGTTTGAATAGCCATTTCTAAAATTATGAGATTCATCTATAACAACTAAATCATAATTACTCCAGTTAATATTCTCTAAGTTAATTTCACCAGAATAACCACTATCCCTTGTTAAGTCTGTATGATTTATAACATCATAGTTAAATCTATCTTTCAAAAGAATATTTCTGTTATCATTAAGAGTATAAATAGTCCAGTTCTCTCTTAACTTTTTAGGACAAAGAACCAACACACGATCATTTCTTAACTCATAATATTTTATTACTGCAAGAGCTTCAAATGTTTTTCCAAGTCCTACACTATCAGCAATTATGCATCCATTATATCTTTCAATTTTATCAATTGCTCCAAGAACACCATCTCTTTGGAAATTATAAAGTTTATTCCAAACTAATGTATCTTTGAATCCTGTTTTAGATTTAACTATCTTCTCTTCGCTTGATTCTTTTAAATTATCTTTAAAAATGTGGTATAAAGTAAAATAATAAAGTTCTTGAGGTGAATAATCTTTAAAACCTCTTTTAATCATCTGTAGGACATCTTCTTTAATATCTTTTACTAGAGATTTGTTATTCCAAAACTGTTCAAAATATTGTTTAAACTGGATATTAATGGATGGGTCTGAAATAAAAGAATTCATTACAAATGTATTAGAAGGAATATACCCTAAGCCAGTAGTATTAAAATCTGAGTTGGGAGTCATTATACTATAAGCACACTTATCTGTTTCAATGTATAATATTTTATTTCCAATTACTCCTGCTTGCCTTGATGCCATAATTTCAGCTTTTATCATTAATAACTCATAGCATGTTTTAGAAATCTTATAAAGAGTTAATTTATTTTGGAATGTTATCTCCGACTTATCACCCAAGAACATCTTAGGAGTGATATTGTTTATCTCCTGAGAAAAAGGATCCTGGCTTAATAAAAATCTTATCATCCCTGTTTTCTTTAATTCATCGAATAGTTGAATAATGGCATATATAGTAAAATAAGAAGTTATTATCGAAATATTTGAGCCAGGCTCAAGAACCTCTTCAATAACATCTCCCAGAATACCATTTTGCTTATTATCTATAATTATTTGTTGCATATTATTCAACCTTTGTATCACATCTCATTTGCGTTTTACCCCTTAAGGATAATAATTTTGAATATTGCAAAACTAACTTGATATGTCAAGTAAATAAATATTTTTTTTATATATAATTTAGAGGAGACTGTTCAACCATCAAGCCACTCTCTCTAATAGCTTATCCTTAAAGAAGTCAATAATATTGCCCATCTTAAGGTTTTCTTGACATAATTTGTTGA
>JAEKNW010000077.1 GCA_016838885.1 Candidatus Cloacimonadota bacterium | reverse complement strand
AACCACAGAGCCACAGAGAACACTGAGAAGAAAATAATCAAGAAATTAACTCTGTGCCCTCTGTGTCTCAGTGGTAAAAAATAAATATTATACCATAGACTTTCTTCTTTTTCTTCTTTTCTCGGTGGCTAAATATCTTCTTCTATGAGCATTTTTTCAATAAAGAAGCGTAAGTTAGTTTGTAGAAGGCCAATGGAAGTATCAGCACAGCCATAATAGAGAAAGAGTTTACTATCATCATCTACAAAGCCTTGTTCATCGTAATCGAGGGCTATGAGTCCTGTTGGGAAGACAACATTAGGAACTTGCCCGACGCATTCATAGTATTCGCGTGGTTCCAGGAAGTTATATTTAGAGCGGAAGAGAACTTTAGCTGGATCATCTAAGTCTAAGAAGGAGAAGCCGGCCTGATAGATATTAGAGGAAGCGAAGTGAGTAGCGACTCCATGATAGATATGAAGCCAGCCGTAGCGAGTCTTGATAGGAACAGGACCAGAGCCGATAAGTTCATCCCAGTAGTGAGAATTTCCTTGCATGACCAACTTATGGTTATCCCACTTGAGCAGATCATCAGAATAGGACAAGTAAATCGCCGAACCGGACTTTGTTCCATTAGCCAAGATGCTTTTATTGGGTCTTTCCAAACGAACGTATCTGCCTGCAATCTTTTCAGGGAAGATGACACCATTGCGTGAATCAAGTTCAGAGACAAATCCCAACCAAGTAAGACTGTGCAAATCTTGACTGACAAAGAGTCCTAAATAGCATCCTTGGCTAGTATCAAGAGCAGTCATTACATAAATTTGGTCATTAAAGACAGTGATTCGCGGGTCATAAATATGCTTAACAGTAGATTCAAGTCCTTGCATTCCCTTGATAATAACAGGCTGGTCAGACAGAGTAAAGTCTATTCCATTCTCACTTTCAGCCCTAACTAAGAAGGTCTCTCTTCCTCTATTTTGCACTCTCATCAGCAGATAGAATTTATCATCAAGCTTGATGGCACCTGGATTAAAGATGGAAGATACATCGGTAAGTTCGAGCAGGTCAGACTTTAGGCAGTCGCGAGTAATAATCTCTTCTTTGAGGAAGTAGGAAGCATTATCAAGATTGGCAGGGCAATAATTAAGATAAAGCAGGTCATAATGGTCAAGGAATCTTTTAAGATAGATAAGGAAGCGATTGAAGTCTTTATTTTGGTAAGGAGTCCAGCAATTTTCAGCCACAGCCACAAGTCTGGGAAAGACCATATATTCTAATTTAGTGAGGGTCTCTATTCTTTCAGTCCAGATATTAGCTTGCATACCCAGCATCCTGTCAGAGTGCAAAGAAGGATAGTCGTAATTATAAATATCAGCCAGAGAAGCGATGCCAAAAGCACCAAGTTCATCAGGATTATTACTCTGTTTCCAGTCTAAATAATAAGGATGATTAGGAGTAAGAATATACTTTAAAGACTGTTCATGAGCCTGTTTAACCCCTTTAGAAGCATCTCCCTGCCAACACATCAAGAGTGAATTCGAGGGACAACCCGCATCTCCTATTTCATCCCAACCTATCATTTGCTTGTTATGACTTGCCAAGAAGCTTGCTAAATGCTGATTAAATTCCCCTTGCAATTCCCTAAAAGAAGAATAGCCTTGCTGAAGAACTTTGGCTTGGCAGACAGGGCACTTCTCCCATTGCTCACTGGGGCATTCATCTCCGCCAATATGAAAATAGGGGGCAGGAAATAAAGGGATAATCTCTGCTAATACTTCATCAATAAAAGCCAAACTTTCAGGCTGGGAAGGACAGAGAACATTGGTCGAAACTCCCCATTCATTCCAGACAGGCACTTGCTTCTTATGACAGGATAAGTGGGGGTAAGCTGATAAAATAGCCTGCGTATGACCTGGTAAATCAACTTCAGGAATCACCATAATCTGCTTGTAAGAAGCATATTCAACCACTTGCTTTATTTCCTCATGACTATAATAGCCTTCATATAATGAACCATCTTGCTCTGTCCGGAGAGAAGCTATTCTAGTAAGTTTGGGATACTTAAAAGACTCGATTCTCCAACCTTGATCATCACTTAAATGCCAATGGAATCTGTTCATCTTAAGTTCTGCCATTCTATCCAAAAGGGTGAATATCTCATCAATAGTAAAGAAGTGTCTGCTGACATCAAGATGAAGTCCACGCCATTCATAGGCAGGGGCGTCTTCAATTTCCAGACTATAAAGCTTGTTATGATTGAAGCTTATGAGCTGAATAAGGGTTTGCAGTCCATAGAAAAGTCCTGAATTGGTTCTAATCCTAAACTCAATTCTATGGTCAGAGATAATGAGTTTATAAGCTTCCTGAGAAAGAAGTGAAGCATCTAAGTTTACTATTATCCGGGTTGAAGAAGACTTGCTTGGCGCCTTGGGAGTTTTCACCAGTTCCTTTTCGATAAGCTGGCGATATTCCTCTGCTTGAATTTCTATAGCAAACTTGGAGAAGACGAAATAATCTTCCCCTTTTACTGTGATTTTGGCAGGATAGGGAATCAGGCTTCTAATGTGTTTCATGTTTTTCCTTTGCAAGACTTAGTTTGATTGTTTTTATCTCAAAAGTTGTAAATTCCAGACTAATCTCATGATTATTAATTTGCAGTCTTTCTTCATTCTCTTCCAACATATTACATTCATAAGCAGTTAAATAATCACCAAAGAAACTTAGCTTTGTTCTTTGCTTAGAACCCCTTGATTCATAGCATCTTAAAATAATATCATGACCCTTTTCAGCATATTTTACAGTCTGAATTATCACTGCAGGAGTATCAGTTGAAAAAAGAGAGACTTGATTATGGTCAGGAAGTATATCAGATTCAAGTAAAAGAAGCTTCTGATTAAGAGAATGGGCTTGTTGAATTACAGCACTTTCTGCCAATGATTTATGATGAGGATAATAAGCATAAGTAAAAGTATGAAGCCCTAAATCTGCTTCCTTATCAACATCTGCAGGACTTCTTAAAAGATTGATTTCCAGACTATTATCCTGAACCGAATGACCATACTTGCAATCATTCAAGACTGCAAATCCATGATTATGATCAGACAAATCTATAAAAGTATGGGCCAAAACTTCAAACTTCGCCCAATCCCAACTAGTATTCTTATGGCTTGGTCGCTCCACTAAACCAAACTGAATCTCCGAAGTTACATTATGGCTATGAAGGGCAGGTGAAGCCGAAACTCTCAGCATCTTATGTTTCTCATGCCAATCAACTTTGTTCTCTATTTCTATCAAACTTGAATCCTTGGCTAAAGAAATAATCTGCTCGATTTCTGAATTCCCAATACTTAATCTTTGGTAAATAGACTTCTTCAAACTATGATCAAGAATAACTTTCCTCTCTAATAAGACGGGTAATTGAGGCTTGGTCTCACGATAGAAGTGATTAATATCCCATGCTCCCCAATTATTAGGTAAATCCTCCCAGAGCTTGAAAGCATTAGCAGGAGCCTGTAAACAATCTTCTTGCCTTACCTTATCCCAAATAGAAGTAAGCTCGCCACCCTCTCCAAACTCCACTCTAAGTAGGCTGTTTTCCAAAGCAATATCAGAATCCTCTTGATGACTTGCCTCATATTCTGCCCGACGTAAATAAAAAACCTTGTATCCTAAAGCAGGAATCTCTGCTTCAAAGTAAATAGTCCCATTCTGATAGGCAGTGCTAAGCAAGTCCTCCTGATCATATACCTGATAATATTCTTCACAAGCAAATTCAATAATCTCCTTGCGAGCATGGCCCAAACTATTGAAAACAATAAGATTAGTGCCGGAAGCAGACCCTGTAAGCAGACTAGAAGTTAAGGTGTTTTGCATGAGCTCAAGTTTCTTTAAATTCTTTTCCGAAAGGGCATGAGCATCTTCATAAACCCAAGCAATCGATGAACCGGGGATTATATCATGAAACTGATTAAGCAAGATGTCCTGCCAAATAGACCGCAAATAACTATTAGTATTATTGCCTGATAAGACACTCAAAAACTCTGTCAGTTGCATCTTTTGTTCAAGTTGCCTGTTGTATTTCTTCATCAATGACTGGGTAGTATAAGTTCCTCTGTGAAGCTCAAAATAAAGCTCACCCTGCCATATTGGTAGTTTCTCTCTATCCAATTGCTCAATCTTCTTAATGAAATCCTGGGCCAATGAGAATTTGACATTAGGTGCACCTTCTAAGTTCTGCTGTCTAAGCCCTAACTCAATATGCTCCTTGGAAGGTCCGCCACCGCCATCACCAATTCCATATAAATTAAGAAAATCATCAGAAATATCTGCTTGAGCAAATCGGTTCTCAGACTCTATGAAAGACTTGGGAAGATTGCTGAAGTTGTAATCATTGGTTGGAAGAAAATGACACAAGACCTCTGAACCATCAATCCCCTGCCAGCGATAAGTATGATGAGGAAAGGTGTTAGTGTCGTTCCAAGAAAGCTTCTGGGAGATGAAGCTAGTAACTTTACACTTCTTGAGTATTTGGGGAAGTGAGCCTGTGTAACCGAAACAATCTGGGAGCCAAAGATAATCAAGGTCTTTACCAAACTCTTCCCGGAAGAACTTCCTGCCATACAAACACTGTCTTATCAGAGATTCACCGGAAGGAATATTGGTGTCCATCTCTACCCATGTAGCTCCTTGAACTTCCCATTTTCCTTCTTTTACTCTGTCTTTTATTTCTTGATAAAGTTGGGGATAATCTTCCTTAACAAACTTATATAATTGAGCTTGAGAAGCACCAAAGATATATTCAGGGTATTCTTCTATAAATCGTAAGGCTGTTGAGAAGGTTCTGCCACACTTACGGCGTGTCTCTCTAATAGGCCATAACCAAGCAATATCAATATGAGCATGTCCAATCGACCAGGCTGTTAGAGCCGAAGCTTCTGCAGGAAGAGAAAGAAGTTCTTTAGTTATTTCTAAGCATGCTTCTTTATTTCTGCCATCATTCCAGAGATTACAGGCTTGATTTAAACCGTAAAGAATCTTCTTCTTGCGTGGTTTATTATCAGGTAATCCCTCCCATAAGGAGAAGAGAGTTCTGATATCCATCCAGACTTCATAAGCTTGAGAATCAAAAACTACTATGTCTGCCCTCTCTAACTTATACTCTTTTTTATCTTCACCAAAGAGACCATTAGCCCCTGTTTCTATTAATAAATCTATCTCTTCATTACCTTGAGCTTGAGGGAATAGAGGGACGAAGTACTTACCTGCCTGCAGATTCCAATCTATTTTATTAGTCAAACCTTGATAAGGAACCCCAGCTCTAAATAGACATGCTTCACCTTGAACATCAAGCCAAGCCCCTACAAAAGCACCTTTCATGATAGTAGGAACTTTGCCGGTAAATCTGAACCAACCACACCCCCATAAATCTGCCCACTTGGCACCAACTTTGATATCTTTCCAAGTATATTTTTCTAGCTCAGAATAGGGGATAGGTGTCTTAGCATCATAGATAAACTCTGCTTTAAGTTTCTGAGCTTGAGAATAGACATTATCGCCAACTCTCTTGATCCAATGCTGGATTCTCTCTTTATAAATCTTCTCATTTACCATAATTTATTCCTTTAATATTAATATATAATTTAAATACAAAAGCACAACTTCAAACACAAAAACACAAAATCTCACAAAAACACCAAGAAGAGGTCATTAAGTATCTTATACCCGTGTTAAGGATCTTCTTTCTTCTTTTCTGTGTTTTCGGTGTATTCGGTGGCTAAGTCTTTTTTTCTTAACCTCTGCGAAACTCCTCTTAACCTCTGTGTCCTCTGTGTCCTCTGTGTTAAGGATCTTCTTTCTTCTTTTCTGTGTTTTCGGTGTATTCGGTGGCTAAGTCTTTTTTTTAACACCCCGTCATCCAACTTCGCTAAAGCTTCGTAGGATGCCACCCCTCTTGCACCATCCCTTCGGGATTAAGAGGGGACTAAGAGGTAGGGGCTCTGACTCACTCTATCACTCTATCACTCTATCACTCTATCACTCTATCACTCTATCACTCTATCACTCTATCACTCTACTTCTCCATGGGTATCACAATACCTTCAATAATAATTCTCTGGAAGAAGATAAAGACTCCCAAGGTTGGCATAGCAGCAATAACTAAGGCTGCGTAACCTACTCCGCTACTGGCTCTTTGCATAAGTTCGTAGATATGAACCATTAAAGTCCACATAGATTGATCTTGGCAAACTAAAAAGGCAAAGAGGAAGTTTCTATAGGCTGCGTTAAAGGCACCCAGAGCAATAACAGCTAAAATTGGTTTGCTTAAATAGAGAGTGAATTGCCAAAATAATCTGAATTCACTAGCTCCGTCTAAGCTGGCACTTTCATAAAGTTCGCGAGGCAGGCTATCAAAGAATCCTTTAAGCAAGAAGATGAAATAGCCATCAGCCGCAGCAGGTAATACTAAAGCCCAGAAGGTATTAAGCATACTCAAGTTCTTTAACATTAGGAAGTTAGGAATACCCATCACCATGGCAGGGAAAGCCATTGTAAGCATAAAGAGCAAAATTATCTGATAGCTAAATCTTGGTTTAAATCGACTGAGAGCATAGGCTGCTAAAGGGTTCACAGTAATCGCTAAAAGAATAGAGAGGAGAACGTAGATTCCTGTATTACGTAAGGATCTGGCATCAGACAGCATCTGATCTAGAGCCATGGCGTAGTTTCGCCAGAGAAACTCTCTACGAATCTCTGACTTTCTCTCATAAAAACTATAATAATCTATGTCTTCAACCGGGAAGGGTATTTCTTCGAAAGTGTTATAATTAGTTGTTAAAGCTTTATTTAGACTGACAATACTGCTATACTTCTTAGTCAGAAAGTCCTGAAATTCTCTAGAAATACTATTCAGATAGATATCTTCGGGAAGAGCTACATTTTGAATAAAGTGGGCTAAGTCTTCTACAAGAGCACCACTATCAGGAATTGGGTCCGGTATAGATATATTATTAAAATCTGCAAAAGAAGTTTGCCAAGTTTTATTCAAAGTCTTAATCTCATTATATTTCTCTGCTAACATAGCCTGGAAAAGGGGTTCAGCTTGAGGATTAATCTTCAGATGTCTAATATTTATAACTCTTTTAGTATAGTGAATCCATTCATCTCTTAAATAATGATTCTCTTCAGGCACTCTTTGAGGAATTGGGATATTAGCCCAGGCTTGATAATTAGTCCCGTTGGCATTATTAAAATCCGAAATATCATCTCCATATTCTGGGATTAGCTCCGAATTGATAAAAGTCCCTTCCTGATTGACATAATATCTCATCCAATGAGGAGTATTTACTTTAAAGTCTCTAAATCTCCCCAGATATCCTGTAGTTGAACTAACAAAGTTTCTTCGATAGATATCTTTTTCTTCCACTACTATCTCTTCCCAGCTTTGAGCTCCTGTGTTATATTTTTTATTGAACTCTATCAGACTGTTGTCGTTCTCATTTCTTAACTCTTTTCTGAAAATCCTTTGAGCGTAAGGATAAATACCTCGTCCATAATGCTCAGCTACATAATATTGATAAGGAGTTGGATTATAGGAAGTTAGAAAGTCATTCCATTCTTGATAGATCTTTTGATTAGGATTCTGAGGTAAAGTAACTTCAGCGAAAGAAATCCAGTTTCCGGGATAGTTGTCCATTAACCTAGAGCTTTCTTCATTATATCTGCTTTCAATATACTTCTTATAGAGGGCTTCTTCCTCATAAATAAAGGCAGGAATAAGGTCTAAGCTGGTGCTATCGACATTACTCTTGAAGGAGAAGGAAATCATTAACAAGAAGGGGTAAATCATAGTTAAAGCACCAAGGATTAAGACAAAGTGAATTGAGAAGTTTAAGATTCTTACTTTTTTACTATTTCTTCCAACTTTACCAATTATGCTCATTCATCACCTCCCTTAGCTGTCCTAAACTCCATCTTAGAGATATATTTAATTTGTAAGATAGTAAATCCCATCATTAACAGACTTAACAACCAAGCCATTGTAGTGGCAAGTCCGAATTTAAGATACAAATAAGCCTTTTCAAAGATTAAGAGGTCAGCTACACGCGTGGCTTCATTAGGCCCTCCAAAGGTCATGATTAAGATGAAATCACTAGATTGGGCTGCAATGATAAAGGCGGCAATGAACTGAATTATTATTAGAGCTTTCAGGCTTGGTAATACGATATGCCTGATTTTAGCAAAGAAACCTGCTCCATCAATATCAGCAGCTTCATACATATCATTGGGGATATTCTTCAAGGCTGCTAAATAGATTAAAGAGCCAGGCCCCATGCCTGCCCATATTCCCGGTAAGACTACACACAACATTGCCAATGATTCATCTCTAATCCACATACTTTTAGGTAATCCTATTGCCATTACGAGTTGGTTCAAGACTCCATTATCTCCGGGAGAATAGAGAAGCTTCCATAAGTAAATTACTATTACTCCGCTTATTACAGCTGGAAGATAATAGATTACCCGGTAGATAAGTTTTGCTCGGGAAACCTCTTGTAACAAGATAGCTAAAATGATAGGAGGGAAGAATCCTAATCCTAAACTTAAGGCCATATAGTAGAGAGTTCTGCCTACTGATGCCCACCAAGTAGAATCAAAGAGAACCTCAGCTAAATTCTCCACTCCGATAAAAGAGCTTTCTCCCACTAATTTAAAATCCTGAACTGCCATTAATGAACCTGTGATCATGGGAATATATTTCCACATTAATATACTTATGATAGCAGGAGCAAGCAATATAGTTATATAGAATAGATATTTGTTATTTTTCTTAGTCTTTACCTTGGCTTCAGGTGTTAATATCTTCCATACTCTCCACAAGGTAAAGGCGAAGGTAAGTAAAATTAAAGCAGCTATTACTCCGGCTATTCTTTGTCTTTTGATTTGAACATCTTCAGGTAAAGTCCCTATCATCTCTTGATTAGTTCTCTGTTCTGCCTTCTTCAAGACATTCATAATGTTTTCTCTTCTGACAGAAGATATATTACCTAAATCTCCCTTTAAATCTAACTTGATTAATTCATCTAAAGGGTAGGTCATAAATTCATAGACTTTCTGACAGTTATCCCCATAAGGCTCAGGCTTGCCTTCTCGCATAGCTGTCTCAAAAGTCTCTAACCAACCTGCTGGAGCATATCTTAAATACTCTTCATAGCCGTATCTCTTAAGGAAAACCGGATTTTGCATCCTGCCATAACCATTTTCAATCATTACTTTCAATCTAATTTGCCGTGCTTCTTCACTATCATAAAACTTTATATAATCCCAAGCTGCTTGTCTTACTCTCTCAGGTTCTCTATCTCCTAATCCGGCATTGTTACTTATCCCTGCTTCTGAGAAGATACCCATCATCCGACAATTAATCTCACTTCCTCCTTTACCGGAAGGGCCCGCTGGACTGGGGGCGAAACCATATAAATTGGGGTCATATTCACCTGACATATTTTGCTGAGAAAGATAATCCATCCGCATGCCAATCTTGCCATCTTTCCACATATAACCCCATTCTCCTTCCCTAATAGCAAAACCCTTTTGGGTTCTGTCATTACTGTCTCTCCATTCAGTAGTAGTTAACTCTAAATAGAAATCCATGGCTGTAACTCCGGCTTGACTGGCAAAGGTTGCTTCCCAAACTTCCTTATCAGCATTATACTTTACAGCATCACCTCCTGCAGCCCACAGAAATGGTAACCAATCATAAGCTGCCTGAGGTCCACTAGCTAGGATAGTTCCATAGTTGCCATTAGCAGGATCGCTGAGGATTCGAGCATATTCTTTAAACTCTTGCCAGTTCCTTGGAGGCTGATTGGGGTCTAACCCTGCTCGCTTGAAGACGTCTTTACGATACATTAAAATGCGGACTAATGTCTCGTAAGGAAGCATCCAAACTTTCTCCTCGTCATCACCCTTTTTTACTCTCTTGATAACCTGCCAAACAGGTTTTTCTACTCTTAAATCTAATAATTCAGGCTTCTCTTGATCAATGAATTCATCTAAGGGATATAAGAAGTTATTCTGAATATAGGTATCGGATTGCCTAAAATTAACATACATGATATCAGGAGCAACACCACCTGCAATTGCCATTAAAGGACCTGAATCTAAATCCATACCATCTATCTTAATCCCGGAAAAAGAACGTAATTCGATGTGGGGATATTTCTGTTTAAAAGCTTCGATCACAGCAATATTAGATTTAGTATAAGCATCCGTCTTACGCGGATCTGGTAACTCAAATACTTTTAATATAACTGCTTCTTCATCTTCAATTATCCTTCCAAATAACAAAGTACTTATATTCATGATACATAAAATAACAACAATTAATTTGATAGTCTTCATCACACCTCAAGTTATAGTTCTAATATTTATTTTATTCAATATTTATTCCAAGCTTAAACATTTATTTATAAAAAGCACAAAGTTGGCAAGAATTAATATCTTTTTTTTAAGAAAGAACCGACTCCAAAAACCTGAGTCAATTAATAAGAAGACTTTTTTCGTTAGTAAAAAAAAGTTTAACTCTCCGAATCCCTACAAATAAAGAGAAAAAGTGTCCTATTAACAAGAATATATTTTCATTTTGAAAATAGTATTTGACAAAATATACAATTGTATTATATTTTGCTTAGATGAAAAACTAAGAAATGGAGAGATATATGAAATATAAAAACTTAATTTTAATCGCTATTTTGTCCATATTGCTATTAACATTTGGTTGTGAAAACTCTACTAGTAGCAATAGTAGTAGTACTGAAGAGATTGATTTTGCTGATTTGCAAATCGATGACAACTTTGATTTTGCGACTGTTGAGAATGTTAATGTAGAGCTCAGAGTTGCTAATGGCGATGATGTAGGGGTAGGTCAAATACCTTTCAAAATCTATGATAAAGCTCCTCAAGATGGAGGAAGATTATTAGATTCCGGTTCAACCAAAGCTAATGGAGTCTATAGTTCAAGGATAGTTGTTCCTTCCTATGTTAAGACTTTGTTTGTTGAAGGTTACATGTCAACAGTTGAAGTAGCAATTAATAATGGATATGCAATGCATGAATTTGGCTCAAATTCTTTCAATGCTTCTAGAGCAAATAAAGAGTATATCACACCAGATAAATCTACTTTAACCTATCTTTCACCTTATAATGCTGATGGTGTTCCAGCTGATATGGGATTTGAAGCAGTTCCTGCAGGTTTCTTATCAAAAGTAAACTCTGCCTTACCAGAAAGAATTTCAGTTCCTGATAATAAACCTCATTATCTTTACGAAGGTAATGAATTTAATGCCGTAATCATTAATCAAACAGCTGATATTTGGATTACTTTTGTGCATGAAGGTGCCGGTCATAAAAACGTCTTTGGTTTCTATACTTTTGATGTCAATAATCCACCTCTAACAACCGATGATATTGACGAAATTACCGTTGTGTTCCCTAATGTTTCCATGGTTGGAAGTGGGGGAGGATTAGTCCCCGGTGATAAAGTCTATATTGGAGAACATGAACCGGGAACAGCTATTGGCTGGGTCTTAATGTCTAATGGTTGGAGAAATGGCGTTGCTAATTTAGTAACTAATACTTGGTATTCAGATAAGAATTTGAATCACACAGGTTATCAACAGAGTGTTCTCTTTTATGATGATGAATATGAGAAGCTTGTTGTCGGTTTCGAAGACTTAGTCTTTAATCAAGGCGATGATGATTTTAATGATGCACTTTTCTTTGTTTCAGCTGAGCCTGTCAATTCAATTGATACCTCAGAAGTTACACCGATGGGTATCCCAAGTGATCAAGATGGAGATGGAATCCCTGATATGTTTGATGATTTCCCTCTAGATCCTGAAAGAGCATTTGAAACAAATAATCACAGCATGTCCACCTTAGCCTTTGAAGATTTATGGCCAGTTAAAGGTGATTATGATTTTAATGATTTAGTGATAGACTACAACATCTTCTTCCATAAAGATGCTGATAATAAAATCAAAAATGTAATAACTGAATTTGAATTAAGAGCAGTTGGAGCTCGTTACAGAAATGGCTTTGCAGTACAGTTCCCATTTGCATCAAGCAATATAGAATCTTATTCAATCATAGATGGAACTGACCCCTTAACTTACTCAAACATTCTATCAGATATGAATTTTACTCCTGAATTAGAAGCTGGAGCAAATGCAACTATCGTTTATATAGACAACACTATGGATTTAATTCAACCTCTTGGAGATACCTTTATCAATACTGAAAAAGATGTAGCTTTCTTGGGAACTGTTAAATTCGCTTTAGATATAAAACTAACAAATCCTGAAAATATCTTAGATTGGCAATGGAATGTACCTTTTAATCCATTTATATACGTCAATAGAGATAGAAGTCATGAAATACATTTACCTGATTACTCACCAACTCCTGAAGTAAATGAAGCCTTATTCGCAACAGGTGATGACTCTTCTGTAATTAGTCTAAACAGATACTACAAGTCAGTTGAGAATCATCCTTGGGCTTTGAATATTGCTGACAGCTGGGATTACCCTTATGAAAAGAATAAGGTAACCGGTGCTTACTTGATGTTTAAGGATTGGGCTGAATCATCAGGAACACTTTATCCTGACTGGTATAAAGACCTTCCCGGGTATCGTAATCCTGAAAGGATATATGAAGAACAAGATTAATGGAGAGAAGAAACTAAGGGGACTATTTGTAGTCCCCTTTTTAACCCAAATAATGCAGTAGACCTTTGCGAATAGCACTATCTTCTTTTGCAAAAGTAAGCTACATAATTTTCAAGAATATATATATTATATGCCTTCAAATTCTGTAACTTATTTTGCTAAAAGAATCTAGCACTCTTCATCAAAGTTCTACTGCACCATTCGGGTTTAATCCAAAAAAAACATTTGCAATAATGTAAAAGCTAGTTAAATTTTCAGAAAAATAACGCATTGAGAGGACAATATGAAGAATAAAGTAATAATTACTATTTTAGCTATAGTACTGCTAACCTTTACGTATGGATGTAGTGATGATGAATCAAATAATACAACAAATAACCCGGTAGATTTTGAAGATTTACAAGTAGAAGATAATTTTAATTACTCAACTACTCACTCAGTTACCATTAATATTCAAGTGCAAAATGGAGAAGGACAAGGAGTCCCTAATATTCCTTTTAAGATTTATGATAAAGCTCCTGCTGATGGAGGCAAACTTTTTGATACCGGCTCAACTTCAGCAACCGGATTTATTGTTCTAACAACAACTTTACCTACTTATCTAAGCTCAGTATATGTTGTGGGATATATGTCTTCACTTGAATTACCAATCATCAATAATAGTGTTAATTATGAATTTGGTTACGGATTAGAAGATCAAGGACGTAATGATAAAAGAATTATAAGTCCGTCTAAAACTGACTTAGAATATATTAGTAGCTATAATGCTCAAGGGGTTCCTAATGACATGGAACGTGATGTTCTACCAGCAGAATTCTTAGTAAAAGTAGATGCTACACTCCCTGAAAACATGCCTGTACCCCAGTTTCATCCGAATTATTTAGCTGAAGGTAATCAACTTAATGTCTTGGTTATAGATGAAGCTGCAGATGTTTGGGTAACCTTTGTTCATGAAGGTGCAGGCCATAAAAACTCCTTAGGTTATTATACTTACCAAGAAGGTAATCCACCTCAATCACGTGATGATATTGATCTAATTACAGTTCTGTTTCCCAATGTCTCTATGGTAAACAGTGGAGGAGGTTTAGTACCTGGAGATAAGTTATATCTGGGTGAATTTCAACCTGGAACTGTAATAGGGTGGGTTTTAATGGATAACGGTTGGTCTAATAATCAAGCTAATCTTGTAACAAATAGTTGGTTCTCTAATACTAATTTAAATCTTAATGATAATCAACAAAGCATATTAGTTTATGACTCGGAATATGAAAAACTACTTTTTGCTTTTGAAGATTTAGTCTTTAATCAAGGTGATGATGATTTTAATGATGCGGTTTTCTATGCTACTGCTAATCCAATAGAATCAATTAGTATCGATGATGTACCACCAATTGATACTCCTGATGACGAAGATGGTGATGGCATTTCAGATATTTTTGATGACTTCCCTAGTGATCCAACCAAAGCTTTCCATACCAATAACTATTCTTATTCAACCTTAGTTTTTGAAGATTTATGGCCTCAAAAAGGTGATTATGACTTCAATGATATGGTAGTTGACTACAATATCTTCTTTCATAAGAATGTTGCAGGAAATGCTACAAATTTGATTGCTGAATTTGAATTAAGAGCTGTTGGAGCTAGAAAACAAAATGGTTTTGCAGTTGAATTTCCTTTTAGCTCTAATAATATTGCAGAAATGATTATTATCGATGGAAGTGATGATCTCTCATATTCAGAAGTTGTTTCCCACTCTGCTTTTAATCCAATCTTGGAAGAGGGTAGTAGAACTGTGATTAGATTCATTAATAACACTAATGATTTCATGCCTCAAGGGCAAAGCGATTTCATTAATACTCAAGCCGGAACAGCCTATGTTCAACCGGTAAAAGTCGCTCTCAATATTAAGTTTGGTATCCCAGAAAATATTAATACTTGGTGGTGGGCTAAACCTTATAACCCATTCATCTTTGTTGATAGAGAACGTGATCATGAAGTCCATTTAGCTAATTGGCCTCCAACTGACCTAGCAGATTTAGATCTCTTCGGGCTTAATGACGACTCTTCAGACATTAGTCAAAACAGATACTATAAAACTATCAATAATCATCCTTGGGCTCTCAATATCGCTGATAGTTGGGACTACCCTTATGAGACCAAGAAGATTAACCACGCTTATCATAAATTCCAAAGCTGGGCTGAATCATCAGGAACTTTATTTCCTGATTGGTATCTCAATAATGAAGGCTACAGAAATGAAGAATTAATTTATCAACAACCTTAAGTAACTCCTTTGTTTGTTGGAATAGGGCTCTTTTTGAAGAGCCCTTTTTCTTTTTGCCCAGAATGTTATCTGCGCCGATGGACTGAAAGAAGTCCTGACACCTAACTGACAGGAAGTCAATCTGAGGTCAAGGGCGTTGCTGGTGACGGCAGGGGCTGAAGTAAGACGCAGGAAGAATGTGGAACATAGCGAAAGTGAACTGATTTTGGTTCATGTAGTGGGTAACTTTTCAAAAAGTAAGGACGCCCGAATGTCAGTCGACTACATGGATTATAACAGATGGATTTGCATTCAGGCAAGATAGCTTAACTGGGGAAGCCTGTTGAAGTCTCTTAATGAGTAACTATGACTTCAAGCTGAAAGGCAAGAGTTGTATCAAGCTTTAGCAGGTGGCAGATGATTCCGTAGTAGTGATTAATCTTTTGCCTATGAAAGCTGGTGACAGACTGGAGGATAAAACAAAAGAGACAATATTCTAAGTAATATTGAGAGGTATAACTCAAAAGGTTATATCTCATGCGAAGGGATGAAGATAAACCAAAGAATAAACATAATTAAAGAGATATTTTCTTAAAAGTAGGAAAGGAAGAGAATCGTAAGATTCAAGGCTCGGATAGACGGTGGTGAGTACCTTCTTTCTATCACGACCTTACGAGACTGAGTAGATGAAGTTAAAAAAAGGATAATAGTCAAAACCTGTAAAATCTTTGATATAGATTGCTTATAGCTAAAAACTTCGAAGGTCTTCATTGAATTAACTGTCATTTGAAAGTATGAATTGAATATTGTTTATTGTGAAAAGGAGAAACTAAATGAAGAAATGGTATAGTTTAATTGATAAAGTTTACTCAAAAGGCAATCTCTATGAATCTTTTCTAAAGGTAAAGAAGAACAGAGGTGTAGCTGGTATAGATAATATTACTATATCAAATTTTGGAGAAGACCTTCAAGAGAACTTAGAGAAAATTCATTTAGAATTGAAAAGTGGGAATTATACCCCATCACCTGTAAAACGGGTAAAGATACCTAAAGCAAATGGTAAGATGAGACCATTAGGAATACCTACTGTAAAAGATAGAATCGTACAGCAGGCAATAAATAACATCATCCAACCAATTTTTGAGCCTGATTTTCATCCGCAAAGTTATGGTTATCGACCAAACAAAAGTTGTCAAATGGCGGTAGCTAAAGCACAAGTACTAATGGTTCGAAATGAACTTCCTTTTGTGGTAGATATGGACTTATCAAAATGTTTTGATACATTAAATCATAAATTCATAATGCAATCATTAAATAGGAAAATTAGTGACGGAACATTATTAAAGTTGATAGAGAAAATCTTAAAATCTGGTGTTATGCAAGAAGGAAGGTATAGTGAAACAGAGATAGGAAGTCCACAAGGAGGGGTAATCTCTCCACTTCTTATGAATA
This sequence comes from Candidatus Cloacimonadota bacterium, assembly GCA_016838885.1. Taxonomy (GTDB): domain Bacteria; phylum Cloacimonadota; class Cloacimonadia; order Cloacimonadales; family JAFGVF01; genus JAEKNW01. The sequence continues at coordinate 794 of JAEKNW010000077.1, read as the reverse complement.
TATATCTTGATAGCTTTGACCAAGAAATGAAGAGTCTAGGAATTGAGATAGTACGCTATGCTGATGATATACTACTTTTTGCTAAGACCAAAAAGAAAGCAGAACAATATCAACGAATTGCGGTGGAATACCTAAACTCAATTTATCTTATCGTGAATGAAGAAAAGACACATATCGCGAGTGTTTTAAATGGAGTGAAGTATAGTTTTTCAGGCTAAAGTTCAAGTCTGGTGGTAGAAATAGGACTAATCTTTCCGACATGAATTAAGTTGTTGTATAACAGTAAAATAAATAAAAATACTTCTTGACAAAAATACCTCGTATATGATTATAGTTTAGTTGTTTACGGATATAAACGAAACTATAAAAAACGAGGTATATATGCTAAAAGAATACAAACAGGTAAAAGTGTCAAGCTTAAATTCAGGATTAATAATAGATTTATTAGAAACATTTAAATTTGAAGGCATTTTAAAGCAAGTCGGTATAGTAAAACAAAAAGGTCATACCATTATTGAATTGATGCTTGTTTTTATGTTCATGATTCTGGAGAACAAAAAGTCATTGCATTGTGGTCTTGAATTTAATAATATAACAAAATTAAAAACACCTATTAATGATATGCTAAACAACCCTAAATATAAATGGAGAAATCTATTGTATAAAGTTGCTTTAAGATACATTAAACTAAGTGCTCCTTCAAATGAAAATGATAATTGTATAATTTTTGATGATACTTCGAAAGTAAAAACAGGAAAAAAGACAGAAAATATAAGCTGGTTTCATGATCACTC
>JAEKNW010000076.1 GCA_016838885.1 Candidatus Cloacimonadota bacterium | reverse complement strand
ATTCTTTTAGCAAAATAACTTACAGAATTCGGACGCATATAATATATATATTCGGAAGAATTATGGAAGTTACTTTTGCAAAAGAATATAGTGCTATTCACAAAGATCTATTGCATTATTTGGGTTTAATATTCCGTAATAAATTAATGAGAGCAGATGTGTGTTTTTCAACTATGAGCTTTAAGTCTCTATTATTAGGGAGAAAGTGGGAAACTCCTGAGGGTGTAACAGCACTAGTTTCAATAGTAAAAGAGAGAGTATTATAATTGCGATAGAGATAATCACGAGCATATCCATATTTCCTAGTTTCTCCAAGGTAAACATGATAACTATTTTCTTTATATAAGCAAGGTAGTTCTGAAACTAACCATTCAGCCATTACCCGCATTTGATCCCAATCTTTACTCTTCTCAGAGCCCCAATTGTAGGGGAAGAATACCATTTCAGGATAAGTGCCATTGGCTGAGGAGTGATAAAGAAAGGCATAATCAAAAGAGAATCTGTCTGCAAGAGCAATTACAGCTTGAATCTCTGTTTCTGAAGCTGGTGCAGTCCCTTTGTAATAGGGACTTTCAGCTTCATTTAAATCAGCAATTTCCCAGTTACTGGGGTAGTTTTTGTTTAGATCAACCCCATCACTTTTTATATCTAATTCTCCATTTTGATTAGTATCACGATTATTCTTTCTTTTTAGAGGATAGATTCCACTGTTAACAATTTTAAAGGCTTCAGGGTTGACCGTGGGAATAATGACAAAATAGTAGTTTGAAACTACTTCTTGCATCTCTGAATTTGAAGTTAACTCTTTGGTAAGCGACATAGCAATCTCGACCCCAATAGGCTCTTCCCCATGATGTTGGCCAATAATTAAAACCTTCTTCAAATCACTTGGCCGTGGGTGTTCCCATATTTTTTTCTTTTTATTATTAATTTCTTTAGATTTGTGGATATGAATAGCGTATATGGGCAGATTTTCAGCACTTGAATTTCCAATAATCTCGATATCAGAGATTAACCTATCTGCTTGATGATAGTGTAATAAGGAATCACTAAGAGTCTCCCAGGAATGATAAGCTGTATCAAGAGGATATTGATTTATAGCCATCCCAAAAGTAGCTAATATTAACAGATAAAGGATAAGAGCACCTCTAATCATGATTTATTTATCCCACTCGGTTATAGCAGTAAACAATTCACAATTATCAATGCTTCTAATGATTTTATGATGAAAGAGGTTATTTTTAACTTGAAAAGTTCTAATAGCAATCTCCTCTAGAAATTTAACTTCTTGAATAAAGTTAGTATTAATCTGCTTAAGCTTGTGTCTTTGCTTGAAGAATTCAGCCATAGAATCTAAGACCATATCCACATAAACAGTATTGTTCATGTGCCCGTTAAGATCAATATCAGAAAACCTAACCCTCTTAGAAAACTCATTTACCAGATTATCTTCGATTACTTCAATTTTTGCAAGTGGCTGAGGAAACAGCTCATAATCATAACTTTGAATATAATCCATATTTATTTTACTTAAGGGAACTATTCGTCTTTTTTCTAAGTTTAGAACCAGCCAATCTGAAACTACTTTGACTAATATCGCCTTATTTTGATCTGTTATAATGAAATTTCTGGTCGCGACTATCTTATTGTGCTTATGGCTCCAAGTATGAATAGTGAATTCTTCTAAGGCCTTAGGCAACCTAATTACTTCTAAGAGTTGCTTAGTTAGAACCCAGGCTCCATTTATTACCTTTAAATCATCATAGCCAATTTTCATAGATTCTGAGTGCTGAGATGCAACATCTTGTAAATATTTATATAAATCAGATACTTTTATTGTCTGAAAATAGCTTGTGTTATAAGTCTCTACTAAATATGTCCTTCGAAAAACTTGCTTTGATTCAAGAAAACTAATATCTATCATTATATTTCTCCCACTCGACCATTAATTGTTCCCAGGTTTGAGCATTTAAGTGTTTAAGAGTAGTAAAAGATACTCCTAACAACCTTACTTTTCGATTTGTATCATAAGAATCTATCAATATTCTTCTACACTCTTTTATTAGCTCTTGATAATTAGCAGTATAGGCAGAGAGAGTCTTTCCACGCGTAAGAGTTTCAAAATTCTCATATCTGAGCTTCAAAGTTATCGTTTTAATCTCTATCTCTTCTTGGCTTATCTTGTCCACTAATCTTCCTACTATTCTCTCTAAATGCTGAAATAACACCCTTAAATCATCAATATCAACGCGGAAAGTAGACTCCTTTCCTATGGACTTACGAGTATGATCTGTACTGACTTCACGATTATCAATTCCTCTAACCAAGTAATAATACTGATAACCAATTTTACCGAAGTTATCAATCAACCAACTTAAGTCTCTCTTAAGTAAATCTGCCCCGGTATGAATCCCATATTTTTTAAGCTGAGCCTCCGTAGATTTCCCTATCCCATGAAACTTGCCTATAGGAAGTCCAGAAAGAACCTTTAGAGCATCTTTAGGAGTTATCACACATAATCCGTCCGGTTTATTAAGATCAGAGGCTATCTTGGCTAAAAACTTATTATATGATACCCCAGCAGATGCAGTAAGATGGACTTCATCTTTAATTCTCTGCCGAATCTCCTGAGCAATTATGGTAGCTGAGGGAATCCCCATTTTATTTGTAGTTACATCAATATAAGCTTCATCTAATGACATAGGTTGCACAAGATCAGAATACTCTCTAAAAATAGCAAAAATTTGTTCAGTCGCCTCTTTATAGGCTTCAAAACGAGCATGAACAAAGATTCCGTGAGGACATAATTTATGGGCAGTAGTAGCAGGCATAGCCGAGTGAATCCCATACTTACGAGCTTCATAAGAACAGGTAGATACTACACCCCTCTCCCCTACTGCTCCTCCTACTATTACCGGCTTACCACGTAATTCAGGAAAATCACGTTGCTCAATAGCTGCGAAATAGGCATCCATATCGACATGAATTATTTTTCTTACTCTTTCTTTTTTATCCCAATCTCTTCTTTCCATCAACCCTCATCTTTTTTAGAAATATTAACTTATTTCCTTGTTATGATGTCAAGATTAAAAAATTCATTACATGCTTTTTTGGTTGAATCGTTGAATTGTTGAGTTGTTTAACCCGAATGGTGCAGTAGAGCTTTAGAGAAGAGTGCAGATTCTTTTAGCAAAATAACTTACAGAATTTGAAGGCATATTATATATATATTCCTGAAAATTATGGAAGTTACTTTTGCAAAAGAATATAGTGCTATTCTCAAAGATCTACTGCATTATTTGGGTTTAATCGATAAGAAGAATGTTCATTTGTTGAGTTGTTGAGTTGTTGAGTTGTTGAATCGATAAGAAGAATTGATGAATCCTTGAGTAGCTTTAAAAAAAATTGAGGCTGAATTGCTTCAGCCTCGTATGTAGATTTGATTATAATTATTCAGAAATTGCGCTTACAGGACATGCAGAGATACATGCACCGCAGTCTATGCAAGTTGCTTCATCAACAACTGCTTTGTCATCAACCATTGAAAGTGCTTGAACAGGACATACATCAACACAAGCACCGCATCCGATACAAGTAGGTTTGTCAATTTTAACTGCCATAATAGGCCTCCTAACATTTTTTATATTTTTTACTTTTATTTTTTTAGTAACTCTGTCAAGAAATAATTAAATTAAATATTTAAGGGCAAACTAACTTTTTCTCCAGATCTTGCTGATATATATAAAGCTTGGATAATTTCTAAAGATTTTCTTCCGCATCTGCCATCTGTAGAAGGTTCGCATTTACCTAAGAGGACATCGATTACATTGCGATAATAAGGAATATGCCCAAAGCCATACACACTTGTTGTAGAATAACTTGCATCCTCTACTAATTTATCATCATCATCATAATCTTCAAAATCCCATTTCTCAAATTTGTTGATGGCTACTCCCCCAACTTTTACAGTACCCTTTTCTCCTAAGATAGTGATTGAGCCTTCAAAGTTTTTTGGATAGGTAAGCATGGTAACACTCATAGTCCCGATTACACCATTACGATATTTCATAATCACAGAACCTGTATCTTCTGCTTCTATTTTCCTCTCCATAGTGGCAGTTTCAGCCATCACAGAATCTACATTCCCGATTAACCAATACATAGCATCAACATAATGACTGGCTTGATTCATAAAAGCACCACCGTCGAATTCCCAGGTACCACGCCATTTTGCCATATCATAATAGCTTTGAGGACGAGTCCAAAAAACATTAGATTGAATCATATAGATTCTGCCAAATCGACCTTTATCTATAGCCTTTTTTAATAATTGCATGGTTGCATTGAGTCTATTTTGCTTAACAACAAAAAGATGGACTTTATATTTATCACAGGCTTTGATTAATAAATCAGCATCCTTAATGCTAATGGCCATTGGTTTTTCAGATATAACATGTATGTTTCTCTTGGCGACTTCAATCCCGATTTGAGGGTGAATACCACTAGGAGTACAGATTGCTACAGCATCAAGATCTTCATTCTCCAACATCTCAATGTAGTCTGTATAATAGCTTTCTAAATTGTATTTTTCATGAGCATCTTTAGCTCTATCTTCAATAATATCACAGCAGGTAACAAACTGAGCTTCTTCAATTTGTTTAATTGATTCGAAATGGTTTTTGGAAATTCTTCCACACCCGATAAGACCTAATCTAATAATTTTCATTAATACTCCTGTACTAAAACTACTTAGTTAAAAATGATAAAGTTGGATTAAGGATATTTGTCAATATTTTTTTTGAAAAAAATAAAAAATAGACCTTTAGGTTGATTTATATTATATATTTTACATTTGATATAATTGTTACAGGAACGGGAATAAATCTTCTGTCTCCCCTTTACTTGAGAAAGAAAAAAGATTTATCACAAATAATACAAATCAACAAAATTCTTATTTTAGATAAAGAGCCTCGCAACCTTATATCCAGTCATAGTCATAAAATCACTTGACGATTTAATCTTGATTTTAGAGATTGGAAAAAAATAGTAAGGAAAAAGCAGATGAAGATTATACATATTGTTGGAGCACGTCCTCAATTCGTTAAATTAGCACCTTTATATAAAGAGATTAAACCCAAAGCTGAACAGCTTATAATTCATACAGGCCAGCATTATGATGAGAAGATGTCTAAAATTTTCTTTGAAGATTTAGCTATTCCTAAGCCTGATTTTAATTTGAATATCAATCAAGGTTCTCACGCCTATCAAACTGCTGAGATGATGAAAGGTATTGAAAAAATTCTCTTAGATGTGAAAGACTGCATCTTAGTGATTTATGGGGACACAAATTCAACTCTTGCTGGTGCCTTAGCTGCAGCAAAGTTGGAAATTCCCCTTGTTCATATTGAAGCAGGTTTGAGAAGTTTTAATCGTTCTATGCCTGAAGAGGTTAATAGAATCTTAGCAGATAGAATTTCGAATTATCTATTTGCCCCAACTCCAACTGCTGTAAAAAACCTGAGTGATGAAGGCTTATCAGAGATTACTTATCTTACAGGTGATATCATGACAGATTCTATAAAACAGAATATTGCTATTGCACAGAAAAAATCTGAAGTTCTTTATAAACTAGACTTAAGACAAAATAATTACTATTTGCTTACTTTACACAGACCCTACAATGTTGATAATCCAGCGAAATTGAGTAAGATTCTTACATTACTTAATAGCTTAGATAAGGAAGTCCTCTTTCCAATTCATCCAAGAACAAGAAAGATATTAGAGGCTAACTTAACACAAACCTTAGGTAATGTTAGACTCATTGATCCACAGGGATACCTTGATTTTCTTATTTTGCAAGAGAATGCTCTTAAGATTATAACAGATTCAGGTGGTATTCAAAAAGAAGCATGTATCTTAAAGAGACCTTGTATCACCTTGAGAAGTGAAACAGAGTGGATAGAGACTGTTACAGAGGGTGTAAACTTACTAATAACTGAGATTAATGAAAGTTTGACAGCTCAGATTCAAAAATTTAATCCGGATTTCCCAGAATATGGAATTTTTGGAGATAAGGTTAGTGAGAAGATGAGTGAAATAATAATCTCTAAGGTAATGAATAAAGGATAAGAATGGAAAATCATCGTATTGTTGATATCGTTAGAACTTTAGTTCAAGGCAAGAAACTGATTATAATATTGACGGCCCTTGTGGCAATTTCAGCCATTGTGTATAGTTTAGTTACTCCAAAATATTGGAAATCAAACACTACATTTATGATTAATTCATCATCTGGTGGTTTAGATATTGACCTACCTGGCAATATTGGTTCTCTACTTGGTTCAGCAGGATTGGGTGATTTACTTGGAGGATCAACTGACGAAACTGATTTTCTAAACATCATTAATTCACGCCAGTTTTCCGAGCATTTAATCAAAAAATATGATTTGATATCATATTATGAGATTGAAGAAGCTGACAGTCTTATGGCTATTGATAAGGCTCTTAGAAAAATTAGTAAAATGATAAAAGCCAGTTTCAATGAAAAATCCAAGCTACTAGCTATCTCTGTGGAAAGCAAGGATAAAGAGCTTTCACGTGATATTTGTCTTTATATTAGGCTTAGAAGTACAGAGTTAAAAAAACAAAAAGACAGTAAAAAAAATGAAATTGAATACAACTTCTTTAAGCAAAGAATGGAAGAGTATAATTTACGGTTAGAAAACTTACTTGTTATGGTAAAAGAATTCCAAGAGGAGTATAATATTCTTAATATGGAGGAGCAAGCTAAGGCAATTATTAGCAATTATGGCACTGTCATTACTCAGGCATCCACTATAAATATTCAAGCTGACATCATGACTTCACAGTATGGAGATGATTTTCCTGAAGTTAGAATGATTCAAATGCAAAAAGAGCTAATTAATAAAGAGATTAAAAGCTTAGAAACTAATGATAAAAGTAAAGATAAGTACATTATTGGCTTAGAATTAATGCCTGAAATAGCCAATAAATATGCATCTTTGCTGGTTGAAAAGGAGATTATTGAAAAAACATTGGTTTCATTTTATCCGATTTATGAAGCTTCTCGTTTTTCTCATATTAAAGATAATGAATTGATTACTGTACTTGATGAACCTCGATTAGCAGGACTAAGAACCAAGCCTAAACGAGCATTAATTGTTGTAATTTCGACCTTTTTAGGCTTTTTGATTTCTTCTTTCTTAGCTTTCTTCTGGTACTCAAAATCTGAAGCTGAGAAGAAAGAGTGGTTAGGATTATGGAAACTATTCTGGGGTAAAAAATGATTGAAATAGCTATTGATAGTTCGGATATCATCAAGACCCTAAAAAAGTATAAAGTACTTTTAATTGCTATCATCTTGATTTGCACCCTCATGGCTATAGCTTACTCCATTTGGGGAACAAAATATTATGATTCAACAAGTATCTTTAGAACATTAGAACTGGAAAATGTTTTTATTCCAAATATTAACTCAGAGATTAAAAACTATAAATATTTAGCAACTGAAGTAAATAATCCTGAAAGAGTTAATATGTATAGTTTTAATCTCCTGAAAACTAATGATTTCTCTCTAAAAACTATCAGCAAGTTTAATCTTGTAGAGTATTTTGAGATTACAGAGATTGATAGTCTAAAGATTCGAGATGGAGCTTTAAAAAAATACAAAGAAGAACTGACTAATTTTATCTATGATGAGGAGTCAGAATTAGTTACCATCCATGTTATGTCTAAATATCCACGCCTCTCTTTCGATATTGTTAATTATCAATATGAATTACTTAATGATTATTATAAGAATGAATATTATAAGCATAAAGACGTATTAATTGTTTTCTTGGAGTCTAGAATAGAAGAAGTCACAAAGAAAAAAGAAGAGATAGATGCTCAAATTATGAGTTATGATGAAAAGAATATGTCTTTTGAATTAAACACCAAGCTTGAGGTTTTGTTACAGAACTATTTTAAAATCTATCAGGAAAAAATAACAACCGGGATAAATTTGCAAATAGCTTATACTAATTACGGATCAGCTAGTAATATTACTAGGGAGTTAGCTCAGAAGGATTCTTTGCTGTCAACTCAATTAGCTTTATTTACCACTAATACTAATAATGATCCTGCGTTTTTAAGCTTTCAAGATGTACCTAAGCATATCCTGACTCAGAGCAAGTTACTTCATGAGCAAGAACTTTATACCGATTTAATCTCTTATTTAAGATTGATTCATGAATCAGCCAAGATAGACAGATTAAGATATCAAGAAGTCTTGGATATCATTGATTATCCTAATCTTCCGGGCTTACACTCTAAACCTAAACCAGTTTTGACAATAACTCTTACTCTGATTTTAACATCTTTGTTATCTACTATTCTCATTTACAATTATGACCTTTATAAAAGGAATAATCAGCATTAAATGAAAAAGTTTTTACAGTCAGGAATGTGGGTTTTTTCCTCTAACCTCATAATTAGAATTATTGCTTTAGCAGTTACCCCAATATTAGCAAGGAATTTTCCGAAAGAAGATTTATCTGTTTTTAGGTCTCTTCAATCTATTGTGTTAATAGTCTTTACCTTATTACCTTTAGGCACAAACCTCCTCTATATTTCTGAGAAAAAAGAAGATCGTGAGAAATATTGGTCATTGTTTATTCTAGTTACTAGTATTACCGCCATAATAGCATTTCCTCTTCTATATCTTCTTACCTTTCGGTCTTATACCAATATCCCGTTGATGAATTTATTTGTAATTCTCATCCCGATTAGTAGCTTTCTGAAGAATATTTACACAGCAAAATATACAGAAAGTATTATGTTTAAGGCAATTTCGATGTCTATTTTGTTTAGGCAGATGACTCTTTATAGTTTGATTATTCTTTTCACTTATTTCACTGGTAGAACAATTGAATTTTTAATTATCGCTATGCTAGTTTCAGAAGCTGTCGAGGTTTTCTCCTTAAATTGGTTTGGCAAGAGCTTAAGAAGCTTTTTTCGTAATTTCAGGCAGAAAATCACTTTTGATAAGAAAGCCAAAGAATTTACTCTTTATACCGGAGGCTCTAACACGATTATCAATCTGGCCTTGCAACTCCCTTCAGTCTTAGTTCTAAGTCTCTTGGGTAAGAACCTAGCTGTTGAATTTCAAATGCCTTTGGTGCTTGTATCAATTCCGGTTTCACTCTTGGTGATGTCTGTTACAAGTGTAATGTTTCCCTTCCTTTCTAATAATAGGGAGAATGATAAGATGCAAAAGATTGTTCTCAATACCCAGTACATCTTTTATGTTACAGGCTTACCAATCTGTTTCTTTATGTTCTATTTTGCAGAAGAGTTATCAATTCTCTTGTTTAATCCGGAATGGAAATATGTAGCTTATGCCTTGAAATTCCTCGCTATCGGGACATTTTTTAATATCTTGCAAAACCCTCTATCGCAAATATGTTTAATAAAAAATAGACCGAAGATAGCTTTTTATTATGCTATATCATTACTTGCTTTTAGATTAATAGGACTCTATATAGGTTTTTATACTTATGGTTTTATGGGTTCAGTAGTCTTCTTTGTCTTATTTGATTCTTTGGTTAGGATTATCAGAATAAGTATAGATATTCGCTTAATTTCCCTAACAATAGGTAATTATCTTGATAATATTAAGTTTCCTCTTCTAGTAACCATGCTCGTTATTCTAATCCAAATAGTAGGGACATTTTCGAATATAAATAACTATCTCCTTTTCGGAGCAATGTCAATAGTCTACTTGTTTGGCATATACATATTTGACAAACACAGGGCTTATAAATTAATCTTCAGTCTTAAAAATGGGATGAAAAATGAAGGATAAGTTATATCAATTCTTAATATTCCTAATAGTCTCATCCATTGCTATGTTTGCCATTATAAATACTATAGACTTTGTCTTTATTAGTATAGTAATCTTCATGTTAGGGTTATCTATATATGATTTAAAATCTAGTATTATACTTATGTTTCTGGCCAGAGAATTCCTTTTTAACAGCTACTTCTATTATACCGGAGTTCACTCTTCAGCCTTAACAGTAACAATATACCATTCCATTCAATTATTTCTCTTGATAATCTTGGTTTTACGAGAAAAGCATAAGTTTTCTTTAGATTCATTTCGGATAGTGCTTATCTTCTTTTCTTTCTATTTACTTGTTTCAACTCTAATATTATCTGATTATAAACATTATGGTATTGAAAAGCTCTTTTATTATTTCTTTATTCTCTTTGGTTGCTACATAACTATGGTTTTAATCACCGAACCCAAGCTGATGAGTAAGTTTTTTTCTGCTATCTTTTATCAAGGGTTTCTCTTAATAACCTTGTGTATAATTTCAGGATTAAGCTACAAATTATTAAACGGTCAATTCTTCTTAAATAGATTTACGGTGTTAGGATTAAATCCCATCTGGATTGGTAGATTTTTACTCTATGGTACTCTGGTAAATGCTTATCTTATCCTCAAAAAATCAAATCTATTAATACGAATTTTCATGATAATTCTATCTGGTTTTCAGTTCTATTATGCCTTTATCACCGGCTCTCGTGGCCCGGTAATTGCTTTTATACTAGGTATGTTTGCCTTCCTTTTATTCTATTTGAAAGTGAAGCTGAGCAGATTAATAGTCTTAGGACTAGTTTTTTCACTGATAGTATTGATTGGATATAATCAAATTAAAGACCAATCATCCAGCAGGTTTCTCGGTGGAGGTTCTGGAAGTAAAAGTAACAACTCTCGCATTATTGCTCAGTTTCAAGCTTACAGTTTGTTTAGCCAAAACCCTGTTACAGGAGGTGGATTTGGTAGTTTTAAACAGTATGATTTAGTTTATCCCCATAATATCTTTAGTGAAATTGCCTCAGAAACTGGCATTATAGGTCTATTACTCTTTTTATTCCTGTTAGGAATCACTTCTACTCGAATTTTTAATCTCTATATCTACAACAATAATAAAGAGAGTGCCCTTTTGACGGCCTTAGTAGTAACATCCTTTATCAATGCTAATCTGAGTGGTCATATAGGTTATAACACCTATTTCTGGTTATCTATTTTTGTTGTGAATCACTATTATCTAATTATTACTAAAGAAAAATCATCAATGAATATACCGATACAAGTCAAAGAACTTATTACATCATGACCAAAATCCTTTATATCGCCTATTATTTCCCACCTTACCAGTTAACTGATTCTTTCAGAGTAAGTAGAGTTGCCAGGTTTTTACCAGACAATGATATTATTCCCATTGTTTTAACAGCTTTTGAAGGAAAGCATCATTGGCATGAAGATATTCTAAAAGAACTTGATGCCAGAATTAAAATTCATAGAGTTAATAATCCCATCTCTTATCAAAGAAAGAATAATGTTAATCTTTATCGGAAAGATTCTAAGCTAGTTAAGATAAAGAATAGAACTTTGATGTTTATGAAAGATATGATTTTATCTCCGGATAGCTATTTACTATGGGCTATCAAGATTATTCCTAGAGCAGTTAAACTAATAAGGAAACATCAGATAAAGCATGTCATGATTTGTCTAGGCCCTTACTCGCCTGCCTTGACCGGTTATTTTTTAAAGAAAATTACTGGAGTAACTTATTCTTTAGACTATCGTGATGAATGGCGATCTATGCTAAAGCCTGACCAAATATCATTTCACCGAGAGATTAAACCTGAAACTTCTACCCGTAAACTGTTAAACACTTTCTGGGAAAAGAGATGTGTTAACAATGCCAGTTGTGTTTTCTCTGTATCACAAACTATGACAAATTATTTCATAAAAGAATATCCCAAGCAAAAGAATTGCTTCCCTGTTCATAATGGTTATGTTGAAAGCGATTATCAAGATGTTACTATTTCCCAAAACTCTTTAGAAAAAAATAAAGATATAATAGCATTTTACTATGTGGGAAAAATAAGTGTTAATTCTGACTCTTATAATCCTATAAAAATGATAGCAGGATTTAAGAAATTTCTAGTATCTTCTTCTAAAAAAGTTGAACTGCATATCTTTGGAGATGTTGATCAAGAGACTAAAGAAAAGATAAAAAAGTTTAATATTGAAGATAATATTTTATACCACGGCAGAATTGAGAGAAGTCAATTACTACCTCAGTTAATTAATGCAGACGTTTTAGTGCATTTCTATTATCCAGACCTACATCCCGAGGCTTTATCTATCAAAATATTTGAATATGCCTTTTTGTGTAAGCCTATCGTAAGTTTTTCAAACAAGGAAGGTGAGATGGCAAACTTCATTGAATATACTGAAAGTGGCTATACTTGCTGGGGTAATAATGAAGATGAAATTGCAGACTTGTTCAGTAAAATCCTTGATTTCCCAATTTCAAACTTGTTCACATCTCAAAGAGCTAAAAGATTAGAAGAATTCGATTTCGAAAAAGGGGTTGCCTTTATGGCAGATAAAATAAAGTCAATAATTGCCTTGCAGGGAGAGAGATAATGAAATTCTTGTTTGTCCACACTTGGGGATTAGGAGATTTGATTATGTTTACCCCAGCCTTGAAAGCTCTAAAAGACAAGTATCCTCAAGCTCAAATTGACTTTCTTATTACTGTAAAAGCAGCAGCAGTCCCTCTTAAAAAATGTGCTTTAGCCCATAAAATCTATTTCGCATCCAACAGTCTTCAGGGTTTCTTGAAGTTAGTTCCTACCTTAAGGCTTGAAAAATATGATTATGGAATGGCGACAAGTGGAATAACCCCCTGGAAAGCACAGCTATTTCTCTCACTTTTGAACATTGATCACCCCATTGGTGAATTCAGAAGTAAACCTTCAGCTTTTGTTTTCAAGAAGCAATATAAATTCAACCCTGCACAACATAGATTGGACGGTAATCTCCAGCTTTTGTCTCAGTTTATTCCCCCAAATATTGAAAGAAAACCTTTTTTTTGCTTAGATGAAAGAGATCTAGCCTTTGCTGATGAATTTTTAGCTACTAATGGTCTGACAAATAATAAGTTGTTTGGGATTCATCCCGGATGTAATAAAGATTCATTTTATCGCCGTTGGCCAAAAGAACATTATATCAAACTTATTAAGATTCTTCAAGAGCGAGGAGGTTTAGATTTGCTTCTTTTTATTGGTCCTGATGAAGAGGATTTAGGTAAAGAGATAGTTGCTGAAACAAGTATTATTGTTGCTAATAAATGTTCTATGTATCAAACTGCTGCACTCTTAAGTAAATGCGATTTCTTCCTCAATAGTGATTCAGGATTAGGACATGTTGCCAGCTGTTTCAAAGCTCAATTATTCATAATCTTTGGTCCTGCTGATGATAGATTAACTGCCCCCTTATCAGATAAATGCCATATCCTGCGCAGTAAAATACCCACCCCTCCTCAGGAAACATGGCTCAATCTCAAAGAAGTCCCTCAATGCTTAACTGAGTTTTATCCCCATGATGTTTATGAGCTATTAAAAGCCTATCTCTGATAACTACTGATTTGTTCTAATTGTTGACCAAGTAGCCTGCTGTTTCCCACTTACAAATCTAATAAAAGCTAATAAACTTGATAAAATCATAATCATAAAATATCCTGGTAGTTTTGTTATTTTTTTAAGACTGTTGCCATTTTTGATTATGAAATCTAAACTTCCAATCAGATAAAATACTATCTGTAAAACTAAGATTATAAGATATAACTTATTCATTGAAAGGGCTAAGATTACATTTGAGACAATAAGCAAAAATACAAAAGCAAAAAATATCCATCTCAAAATCTTATGAGATCCTAAAGTAAAAAAGGTATAGAAATTGGTAAATGGATTGAATAATACTTTATGACGTCTGACAGCATCCCATTCTCCGGCGATAATCCTGATTTTCCGTCTAAATTCTTCTTTACTCTCTTCAGAAACTTCCTCCTCAACTAATGCTCTAGGTTCATACTTAGCAATATGCTTTTCTTTTAATGTTATCAAGGTTCGTTCAAAATCATCTGCTGAGATAGGATTAATCTGGGTAAATAAGTCTCTTTTAATTAAAAATATTGAGCCATTTGCTACGATTATTGAACGAAGTTTTGACTCGCATTTCTTAATGAAATTCTCATACTTCCAATAAGCTCCCTCTCCTGAACTGTGTCCACTTTTAGTGATATACTTTAACTGTCCTGTTACTAAACCAATTCTCTTATCACTAAGAATAGTTCTAACTAAAAATTTAACACTATCTGGATAAAAGATAGAATTAGCATCTGTGGAAAGTACATAATCACAATTTAAGTCAGGTTCTACCATATTATGACCACTAGGCTTACCCTTGCGAGGCTTCTGAATCCTTAATGATATATTATCATACTTAGAAACATATTCTAAGGCTATTTCATTAGTCCTATCTTCTGAGTCATCTGATATTACTATCAAATCTATTTTATCCTTAGGATAATCTAAGTTCACAAAAGAGTCTAATTTCTTAGCCAAGACTTCTTCTTCATTGAAAGCAGGACACAAGACTGTAATTCGCGGGAATTCTAGAATTTCCTCTGTTTTACGGTCACGTTTAAAGATTGACAAGAAACTAACTAATAGAGGATAAAAAACAATGTGATACCCTAAAAGAGCAATTGAAGCCCAAAATATATAATTCATGACATTTTCCTTATTCTAAATATACTGACTACTGATAATTTTATGAAGATTATGTCAAGGAAATTAACAAGAGTAACAATTGCTCCGAAGATGAATATCAGATTTCAAACAAAATACTTGACTTTATCATCACTCATATTTTATTTAACAAAATTCTATTAAGGAGCAGATTATTAAGAGAATCATAATATTTTTAATCATAGGATTAATGATAAATACGGCTTTTGCTCAGATGCAGTTAGCCCGACTCCATTATACTGGTGGTGGTGATTGGTACAACGACCCTGAGGTATTGCCCAATTTAGCCAAATACGCTAATAGAGAGTTAAATACCAATCTTTCTCTTAATGAAAAAGTGATAAAACTCACTGATGCTGAGCTCCCTGATTTTCCTTTTATCTATATGACCGGACATGGAAATGTAAAATTCTCAGAGAGGGAGATTGATAATTTAAGAGAATATCTCCTTAAAGGTGGTTTTCTCTACTGTGATGATGATTATGGCTTAGATAAGTCTTTCAGAAAAGAGATAAAAAGAGTTTTTCCTGACCAAGAATTAGTTGAATTACCTCCGGAACATGACTTTTTTAATACTTACTTTAAATTTCCTCAGGGAACTCCCAAGATTCATGAACATGATAACAAGCGTCCTCAAACCCTTGCAATTATGGATGAGTTTGGTAGGATAATGGTCTTATACACTTATGAATCCAACATATCTGATGGTTGGGCAGACTATTCAACTCACCAAAACTCAGATCAAACTCGTGAGAAAGCCTTGCAATTTGGGACAAACATTTTATACTATCTATTAACTAAATAATTATGAGAATAATAATAATATCTGACACCCATATCAAATTTAATGAGAATGAAGAAGATAGAGCTAGGCGCGCAAGAGTAACTTCTTTTTTACAGAACCTGCCTTCCGATACCAAATTATTAGTGCTTAATGGTGATATCTTCGATTTATGGTTCGATTGGAATAACGTTATTATTGCCGGATATTATGACTTTATTCATGAGCTAAAAAGTGTCATTAATCGAGGCATAAAAGTTGTAATGTTAGCCGGTAATCATGATTTTTGGTTCAATGGTTTCCTAGAGAGATTAGGGATAGAAATCTATTCAGATTACTTCATAACTATTGATCAGCAAAAACAGATATATATTACTCATGGAGATAAACATACCTCCAATGATCTTCGTTATTTTATCTTTAGATTTTTACTGAGGAATTCTCTTACCAAGTTCATCTTTAACCTGGTTCATCCGGAATTATCTCTTAATATTGGTAAAAAGTTATCCCGCTCAAGTAGGGATAGACAAGATTCTCCTGAGATTACTAAAAGAAAAAATCAAGGATTGATAGACTTCGCTAAAAAGAAGATAAACGAAGGTTATCATTTTGTCATTATGGGTCATGCCCACAACCCTCAAAAAATTAAAATAGACGACGGTTACTATCTAAATAGTGGGGATTGGATAGTACATGACAGCTATATTGAAATTACTGCCGGCCAAGCAGAACTTAAATATTATAATCAATAAAATACGGAGGAAAAATGAACTTTAACAAAATCTTATTAGTGGGGTTAATCATAATTAGCCTAAGCTTATCTCTCAGTGCAGAAAAAATCAATGCAGTAATCAAGACCAATCTTGGTGATATAGAAGTGGAGCTTACCAAAGATTTAACTCCCAAGACTGTAGATAATTTTGTCAAATTAGCGAAAGAAGGTTTTTATGAAGGGATCTACTTTCATAGAGTTATCCCTGATTTCATGATTCAAAGTGGCTGTCCTAATACTCTTAATGATAACAGAGGAGATGATGGAAGTGGTAACCCCGGTTACCAATTTGAAGATGAAACCTATTCTACAGCCGGAAGTAAAAAGTTAACAGGCAAAATTACTACCGAAGAAGAAGCTATTCGTCTCTATCAAGAAATTTTAGTTCCTTATATGCAAGAAATGAGAGATGATGCAAACCCAGATATCTCGAACTTGATGAACTCTGTTGCTGAACAACAATCAGGAGCTCCAATTATGGAGAAAACTTATGAGTTTTTCTACGAAAAAACAGGTGCAAGTCCACTCACAACTAAAGGGAAGTTAATTGCTTCTGTTGATTATGGTACTCTCTGTATGGCTAATTCAGGACCAAACACTAACGGTTCTCAGTTCTTCATCGTTACAAAGAAGGGTGGTGCGCCTTGGCTTAATGGCAAGCATACAGTTTTTGGTAAAGTAACTAAGGGCATAGATATAGTTCACACAATCGAACAATTACCACGCGATAGTAGAGATAATCCTCATACTGAAAATCAAGCAATTATTCAAAAAGTAGTAATAAAATAATGAAAGCCATCTATACTTTTATTGATAACCACGGGGCAAAAGTCTATATTGTTATCAGTAAGATTCGCAAGGTTGCCCTTTCATTAGGAAGCATTATCTTAGAATTTGATAATGGTGATACTGAAACATACGATGTTGAGAATGGCAATGAAATTTTGAAAGAGATTTTGAACTCTCTAGAAGAGTTTTATAAATAATCGAGAAAAACTAGGGAGATTGGTTATTAATAATCAATCTCCTGTTTTATCCCAAATAATGCAGTAGATCTTTGAGAATAGCACTATATTCTTTTGCAAAAGTAACTTCCATAATTCTCCCGAATATATATATTATATGCGTCCGAA
>JAEKNW010000075.1 GCA_016838885.1 Candidatus Cloacimonadota bacterium | reverse complement strand
TTCTGTAAGTTATTTTGCTAAAAGAATCTGCACTCTTCGCCTGTGATACGTAGCTTTAGCGAAGTATTACTAAAGCTCTACTGCACCATTCTGGTTTAATCTGAATCCCTTCGGGATTTAATCGACTTTTTTTGCTAAATAGATAATATTATCAGATGAATGACTTACTTCATTTAAGTCAAAATCACCATAAGAATTAATTAATTCAAAACCACAATACTGTAATAATAAAGCTAAGAAATCTCCTCTGATACCTTTAAGGGAGAGCTTATGATGGAGTACATCTCTATTACCTTGATTATCTTCAAGCACGTAAGTATCATGCCAAGTTGTAATTTGGTTGATTCTATCAACTTGATGGGAGGTGAACATAGAGACTTCTTTCTTTAAAGCTTGATTAAATTTCTTGTAGAGGAGAACCTTTACTTGTTCCGCAGGTAAATCACAAGTATAAGGACAAATATCAAAAGCAATATAGCCTTGGGGATTAAGGTATTTTCTAATATGTTGAAGAGCTTGAATTTGGTCTTCTAAAGTCAAAAGATATTGAAATGTTGAATAACTATAGAAGATAAGATCATAAGATTTAGGAAATTTATAGGTCATCATATCGCCTAAAAATATTTTATCCTGGGATAATTGAGGATATTTAGACTTCATCATCTTTATTAACACAGGGGAACTATCTAAACCTGAGATATCTATGTCATGCTGGGCTAGTTTAGCAGTGATTCTTCCAGAACCACACCCTAACTCCAGTACTTCTCCTCCAATCTGTTTAGCTAACTCTAACCAGGCCTTATAATCTCCTGTTTGATGAGAGTTTATTGCCTGTAACTCCCAATCAAAGAGATGAGCATATTCATTCCAGTTTAAGTTCATAATCTCTTACATCTCTTCTAAGGTATCAATTCCAAGTAAATTAAGGGCAATACTAATGGTATTTCTAAATGAAGAGACTAAGGCCAGACGTTGAGAAGCGAATTCACTTTTTAATACCGGGCAATCATGGAAGAAATGGTTAAAGATTTGACAGAGGTCATAGGTATAAGATGCCAGGAGGGATGGAACTAATCTGGTACTTGAATCATGAAGAATCTCAGGAAACTGAGCAATTTTCTTGATAAGTCTCATTTCACTTTGATTGGCAGTCCAAGGCTTGGTCTCGTATTCAACTTCTGCTTTTCTTAAGATAGAAGAAGCACGTGCATAGCTATAAAGCAGATATGGGCCTGTATCTCCCTCAAAGCGAATAGCTTCTTTAGGATTGAAAATCATGTTTTTACTGGTTTCAGTTTTTAGAAGTTGATATTTTATAGCTGCTAAGGAGATGGCTATACTTCTCTTTTCTACTTCAGAAATTGCCATTTCAGGATAGCGTTTAAATATCTCTTCTCTAGCTAATTCAGCAGTATTATTGATTAAATCATCTGCATCAACAACGGTTCCTTCTCGTGATTTCATTTTGCCTTCAGGGAGTTCCACCATTCCATAAGAGAGATGTTGAATCCCGTCTGCATAGCTGGCTCCAAGCAGCTTGAGAATCTGTTTTAAGACAGTGAAGTGGTACTCTTGTTCATTACCAACAACATAGATTGATTTATCATAGCAAAAATCTTGGTTTTTTAAATACGCTAAATAGATATCCTGAACAATATAAACAGAAGTGCCATTGGGCCTTAGTAAAACTTTTTCACCTAAACCATACTTCTCTAAATCAACAACTACAGCTCCATCTGACCTTTTCTGGAAGATATTCTTAGCCAAACCTGCTAAGATAATCTCTTTGCCATTTCTGAAAATTTGGCTCTCATAATACTCTTTATCGAAGTTAGTACCGAAAAGTTGGAAAGTCTCATTAAAGCCGGTAAAAGCCCACTCGTTCATCTTTCTCCAAAGAGAGACTATCTCTTGTTCTCCTGCTTCCCATTGTTCTAACATTTGCAAGGCTTTATCCTCGTAATTAGGTTCTAGTTTAGCTTGCAGGGCAAACTTAACATAGTAATCGCCCACAAAATGATCTGATTTTATCTTTTTATCTTCAGGTTTTTCACCTTTTCCAAAATCTTGATAGGAAAGCATGGATTTACAGATATGTACTCCACGATCATTGAAAATACATGTCTTTACTACATCATGCCCACTGTATTTAAGGATGCGAGAGATACTTTCACCGATAGCCATATTTCTTAAATGACCTAAGTGAAGTGGCTTGTTGGTATTGGGTGAACAGTATTCTACAATTGTTTTAGTATCAATCTTCCCTTTTGCATAATCCTGCTCCAGAGATTGAGCTAAAACTAGATTGATTATCCAGTCTTTGTTCAAGAAGATATTCAGATAACCTGAAACTGCTTGTAGATGAGCAATCTCAGGAATAGTAGCTAGTTTATCTGCTATACTTTCAGCTATCACTTTTGGACTCTTTCTTAGTTTTTTAGCAAGGCTAAAACAAGGTAGAGCATAGTCACCTAACTCATCATTAGGAGGAGTTTCGAGTACTTTTACTAAATCATCAAGAGTAAAATACTCAGTTAATTCTTTATGTAATATTTGGATTAGTTCATTTTTCATAGAAACCTCAGCGTTAATTATAAATGTCAATATTTTCAAGTGGGATAAATAAGCAATGATTTTTTTTTATTTGGAGATGTAGACAAAAAAATAGCTCGGATTACCCGAGCTATGATGATTATTGTCGTATGGTTTAGACGTTATTGAACTAAAGCATCTAACTCAAAATCAAAATCTTCTCTGATGTTCTTAGGTATTAGATAGAGAGGGGACTTCTGGCTTCCTAACTGTAATAAATCACTAGTAGCATCATAAGGAATGACAGTTAGAATTTTTGTTCCAACATCAGAAGTGTTGATTTTTATAGACAGATAAGGAGTATCTAGAAGTTCTTCATAACTCTCAAACTCATTGTCTAAGAAGTTAGTTGATCTGAGTGATTTAAAGCGATTAAGAAGGGACTTCATAATCTTGTTATCGTCAGTAACATCTTGAGTAAAATCATTCTCGGTAAATTTCCAAAGGGTGTCTGCATAAGTGAATTTATATTCTCTTTCTTGAGTAGCTACCTGAAAATCTATAATATTATCAGAATTTAACTCAAGAACGATATTTTCTCTCCAGCCATTTACATCAGGATTTACTGTCCAAGAAAGATTCTCAGATAGCTGATAGATCTCTGTTGATTGGGGATGGCGAGCATAAGAGAATTGAGGACTATCAGTCTTTCCAATCAGTGCTTTAGTTAACTCGTTTCCCTGAGAATCATGGATAGTAATCAGGGTTGCTAGTGAATCTGTTAAATTATATATATCTTGAGATTTTTCAGAAACAGATACAGGAAGAGAAGATGTTTTTGAACTTGTTAATTTTGTGATCAAATCATCTATTTTTCGCTTTTTAATAGGAGATTCTACAGGTTCGGTCATCTCCCACACATTGTTATTTTTTACAAGGGTAATCTTATCATTTCCTTGTGAAATAGAAATAGTGTGATAAGCATCACTAGTGTTTTGAAAGTAGTAAAACTCTTCTTGTGAAGCATCGTCTTGATTAACTATCAGATAAACCCCAACAATAATAACTAAAATAATTAGGGCAAGGATATTCTTTTTATTCATATTTTTTCTCCAATCTTTTCTTTTTATTATCATATAGTTTATAAGAGAGTAAACCAAATAGAATTAACAAAAAAGAAGGGAGCAAGATATTAGTCCATTTGATGACTCCTTTCTTGCTTTTAGAATCAGCAATTTCTTTTTTTATCGGTTTAAACTCAGAGCCCCTGGAACGAAGTTGAATTAAAGACCCTTCTCCTGCAATAGTATCAATAGTATTAAGAAGGAAATCATAGTTATTTTTTACTTTATCTTTAGTAACAAACAATAGATCGCTGTCTGCAAGAATAATTATTTTACTTTCTGCAGATTCAGCAATTCTATCTTCAAAATTAAGATTATCAGCGAAGTAACTTTTAAATTTTCCTCGATATATTCCTGCTAAAGTCGCTGGTTCTTCAGTTAGAATTTCCTCTAAGTTTTTTTGGTAATAGCTCATAATACCAATATCAAAGCGAGGAGCTGTTGCCCTTTTTGTGTTTTTTGAAGAAAACATAAGAGGAGTAAATTCAATCTCTGGAGGAATATTAGAGTTATCCAATTCAGATGGAAACTTTAAGCTTAAGACATCGATATTCTTAACTAATTCAGCATCATCATTGAAAGAAGTAATGATTGGATTAAAGGGATACGCTTCAAGGGGTATTCGTCTGATCATATTACCTTGTCTTATACTTAACATATCTCCTGAACAATTAGCATCACCAATTAGATTTTGTTTAATATTTATTCCATAATGGCTTAATAAATCAAACAAGTTAGTATTAATAACCTGAGCTTGTTGAGAATTTATATCAGCCTGAACTTTATCTTGGAATAAAGCTACTGACCCACCTTTCATGATGTATTGATCTAAATTATAGAGTTGTTCAGTTGATAAGGAGTCAGTAATTCCAGTAATAAAAAGACCTGATATGTCATCTGGTAGAGGTTGGCTTAAATCACTTCTGACTATTTCATAACTTTCAGAAATTGTGTTGGTGAAATCAGCATAGTGGTCTATTTCTTGACCAAACATATTGCGTGTAATATTATCATTTCTGAAAACAGCGATTTTCTTTTGTTCTTTTGAGATAAGTTTTTTCAAAGTCAAAGTAATCTCGTATTCTAAACCTTGATTTTGATAAACAACCGGTATTGATTCTATTTTTCCTTGATAAAGAAAGGCAAAACCAAGATAGACAAGTTTGGAAACTTGGTTATCATTTTCGACAATATTAACGGTTACTGCAGGTATTTTGTGTTTTTCGGCTTCTTTTTTAAGTTCTTCATCCTTATCTGGACTTATAAATTCAAACTTAAGCTGTCCTTTTGAATAAGATGAATATTCAGTTAAAAGGTCTTTGGCATATCTTCGAGCATCTTTCAAATTAGGTGGCAGGTCTTTGTCTGCTGAAAAGTATGCTTTTACAACAAGTCTATCTTCCAAATTTTCAAGAGTTTGCTTTGTTACCTCAGACAAAGAAAATATTTTATCTTTTGTTTTATCAAAGCGATGAAAGAGGGAGAGAGAAATTAGATTTATAATAATAACTATCACTAAAATAATTATAACATTTATCCACACAGATTTTTTCATTTTTATCCTCCTATCTCTTTTTTAAATCTAAGATTGTTCCTGCTAAAAAGAGGAAAACAAAGGTTAAAGAAACGAAATAGATGATATTCCTAGTGTCAATAACACCTCTGATTAGATTGGAATAATGATAATTAACACTCAGATATTGGAAAATACCTGCAATGCTCGAAGGAATGAAGAAGAGAGCATACTGAAGAATAAAAAAGAAAAACATTATCACAAAACTAACTATAAAGGCAATAATTGGGTTTTTTGTTAAGCAAGAAGCAAATAAGCCGATTGCTGTATAAGCTGAAGCTAAAAGGATAAGTCCTAAATATCCCGTAAAAAAAGTTCCAACATCTACATTAGTTCCTATCATCATAATGGTAAAGGGGTGAATTAGAGAGAACAAAATACCAACCATAATCAATCCTAACCCAGCAAAAAATTTCCCTGTAACAATTTGGTAAGACTTTACAGGAAGAGTTGATAATAGTTCAATTGTTCCACTATAATTCTCTTTAGACACTAAGCCCATAGTAATAGCAGGAATAAATATCAAGTAGATAGTAGGAACAAAACTTAGAACATCTCTTATATCAGAATAATTATTAAGAAATAAATCATGGGCAAAGAACCAGCCTGTGATTACTAAAAATCCTACTAAAACCATGTAAGCAGCAGGTGATTTAAAGAATGAGGAGAATTCTTTTTGAGCAATAGTTTTGATATAATGCATTATTGATTACCTCCTTCCAAAGTTAATGATCTAAACACCTCTTCAAGGCTGATATAATCGCGATGGAACTCTAGAAGAGTCCAATCCTTTTCTTTAATATAATTAAAGATATCCGGTCTGACATCATTTGTCGGAGTATATTCGAAGATGGCTTCATTGAAGTTATTCAAAATAGGCTTAAAACTAACTAGTTTAGCACTTGGGATAGTAGCACTGATTTGAGAAAGATCTTCTTTAGATGCATCTATCTGCAAAATCAAACGAGCTTTATTTGAATAATCCTCAGTTAATTTGGCTTGAGAACCATCAGCAACTATTTTGCCTTTATTGATGATAACTATTCTATCACATAAAGCTTGAACTTCTTGTAAAATATGACTAGATAGGATAACAGTCTTCTCTTTTCCTAACTCTTTAATCAACTCCCTAATTTCAACAATCTGGTTTGGGTCTAAGCCTGAAGTTGGTTCATCAAGAATCAGAATTTTTGGATTATGAATAATTGCTTGAGCTAGACCGACTCTCTGCTTATAACCTTTAGAAAGGGTGTGAATAGGTTTAGCCACTACTTCTTTTAGCCCGCACTTCTTGATTGTTGTTTTGAATGCTGCTTCGAACTCATTACCCTCAATATTTCTCATATTTGCGACATATTTTAGGTAGTCATAAACTGTCATTTCTAAGTATAGTGGATTAGTTTCAGGTAGATATCCAATCATTGCTTTAATCTCTTCTGAATGTTGAGCAACGTTGTAATTTTCAACCGAGATGCTACCGGCAGTTGGGTTTAAATAGCAAGTAATCATCTTCAATGTAGTAGATTTACCTGCCCCATTTGGTCCTAAGAAACCTAGAATCTCACCTTCGTTTATTTCGAAGTTGATGGAATCCACTGCACGTACTGTTCCGTAATCTTTAACAAGATTTTCCAGCCGAATCATTGTTTCCTCTCCTTTTTTTGTTTTTTTTTGTATTATATATCATAACTAACGAATCATTATTTGATAAGTTACATAAAAAATAATATTATCTCATAGTAGATTCGGAAGCCTTATTCTTCATTGCCAGAACAACAGGAATCATCCCAAAGGCTAAGTATCCGCCTATTCTGAAGGTAGTGATTAGATCTAATTTATCACCTAAGAAACCAACAGCAAAAGATGCAAAAGATGCAACTACAAAATTAATAGTCATATATACTCCATTCACAAAAGATTGGCGATTAGTATCTTTATCATGAACATAGGCTAAGATTATGGGGTGAGAGAAGAACATGAAGAAGCCTAAGAGTGATAGAAGAACAAGGGCTAGATATCCACTAGAGTATGTATATAAAATCATCAAGATAGGTGAGAGAACTGCCATGATTAAGAGGGCATTTTTTCTTCCAATAAAGTCGGAGATGGTCCCAGCTGTGAAAGTACCTACTGCCCCGGCAAATTGCATAATTGAGAGGGCTATACTTGATACGAAAATTGTACTTCCTGTTGATTTCATATAAGTTGGTAAGAAGGTTACTAAAGCTTGTTTCATTAACCCTTGAAAAAAGAAAATACCTGTAACTGTTGCAAAAATAGGAAGCATATACTTTAAAACTTCTTTATGAGAATCGTTATTTAGATAGGTTGATATATATGCTTTTGAGTCTCTTTCTACTTTATTAATCTTAAGAAGAATCAAGAGTGATAAGCAAAAACCTATTGGGATTAATCTCCATACCCCTTCAAGTGTCCAGTAGGAGATAGCTGCTGTAATGATTAAAGGCCCAATTGAACGAGCTAATTCACCTCCCAGCATATAAAAGCTCATACCTAAGCCTTTCTTGTCTCCTGCTACTTTCTTAACTAATACCGGAGAAGGCACATGAATGAAGGTTGAACCAAAGCCGGCTATTAGTAAAAGAACAAAGAGAGTAAGATAGTTATTAGCAAGGCCCATCAGAGTCATTGAAGCAACTGCAATTACAGGAGCTGAAGCAATAAAATATTTCAACTTGAATCTATCGGAAAACGAACCGATTAAGGGATTCAAGAGATTCGGCAGTCTAAGAGCAATGGGTAATGTACCGGCGATAACTAGTGAAAATCCAATCTTATCTTGTAAAAGAGGGAGCATAACCGGGAAAAAACCTGTAAAACTGTCGTGAAGCATGTGGGCTAAAGATATAGTTAGAATATTGCCAATTTGAAAATTACTGAGATTCTTTTTCATGCTTCCTCATCTCATCCCAAACTGCATAAGCTCTTCTCATATGAGGAATAACTATTGATCCCCCAACTAATAATCCAATACTGATAGTTTCCTCAATCTCTTGATCTGAACATCCTAAATCAAAGCAATTTTTCAAGTGATAATTAATGCAATCATCACAGCGTAAAACTAAAGATGCTACTAGTCCTAACAGTTCCTTTGTCTGTTGAGGAAGAGCACCTTCTCGATACATCTGATTATCTAGGGAGAGAAAGCGGTTGGTGTTAAGAGAAGTATATTGAGACATGATATTATTCAGTCTATCCCTCTCTTGAGTGAATTTATCAATAGTAGTTTGGTTCATAAATACCTCTAAATTTTTTTTATACCAAAATATTTAGTGAGGAAAATTTGTCTTGTCTTTTTTTTGCAGACAAGTGATGTGATTCGGGTTAAACCAGAATGGTGCAGTAGAATTTTAGGGAAGAGTGCAGAAGAATATAGTGCTATTCTCAAAGATCTACTGCATTATTTGGGTTAAAGGGGCTAATGAGGACAATACAAGATAGTTATGAGGGGAAAGGGCAATTTAGATTAATCTTTATTTACGATTACACAGCTCAGCTATTTTTGTATATAATTCATTTTTATTAATAGGTTTAGCAACAAATTCATTACATCCTGCTGCAATATATTTATCTCTTTCTTCAGACATAGCATAAGCAGTTAGGGCAATTACAGGTAGCTTCTTATAAGTTTCGCTTTGGCGAATATGGTAAAGGGTTTCCATGCCATCCATGACTGGCATCTGCATATCTAATAATATTATATCATAATTTTGTTTTTTCAGCATCTCTAAGGCAATTTTCCCATTGTCTGCTACATCACAGGTGTTGTTGACTTTCTTTAAAATTGATTTAATTAGCTTCTGATTTATCGTATTATCTTCAGCCACTAATATACTTAAATGTTGCAAGTCAATATCTGGATTGCTTTCGTAAGTATTTTTATCCTTTATTATTCCTGAGCCTTTTCCTTCGGGAAGTGGAATTGTTACTTCAAAAGTTGAGCCTCGATTTAGTTTGGAATCTACTTTAATTTCACCCTGCATAATATCAACTATTCTCTTTACAATGGAGAGTCCTAAGCCAGTACCGTAAGTTACTTTCCTTTGGTCTGAACGAATCTGTTCAAAAGCATTAAAAATAGTCTCTAATTTTTGTTTTTTGATGCCAATACCTGTATCTTTTACGATGAAAATAGCCTTCCCGTCAAGATATTTAGTTTCTAAGGTAATTTCACCTCTTTCTGTATAATTTACAGCATTAGAAAGTAAGTTTATAAGAATTTGCTTGAGTTGAATCTCATCGCCAATCACACGTTCAGGAATAATTAGTGATTTAAATACTTTAAAATCTAATGATTTATTGTTTGCACTGATAGAAATAATTCTTTGAACTTCATCAATAACACTTTTTAGTGAGAACTCAACATGGGACAGCTTGATATTTCCTGATTCAATCTTGGAAAGCTCCAAGATATTATTGATGATATCCAAAAGATGATTTCCTGATTGCACGATAGTTCTTAGTTTTTCTCTTTTATCAAGGTCTTTTTCTATATCATAGATTAATTGGGAGAATCCATTAATAGCATTTAAAGGGGTTCTAATTTCATGACTCATGTGAGACAGAAAAGTAGATTTAGCTCTATTTGCTTCTTCTGCATCCTCTTTTGCTTTCTTTAAATCTTCTTCGAAGGCTTTCATATCAGAAACATCAATGAGATATTCTAAATATCCAACATAATTTCTATTTGCATCGAACAATAAGCGAGTGTGGTCTTTAACCCAGATTTCAGAACCATCTTTTTTGATTATCTTATAAGGAGAATGAGAATAATACTCTTGCTTCTTCTCATAAAAAACATCTGCTTCTTTATAGAGTTTGGGTAACATATCTTCGCTAATTAAGGTATTTAAATCAATATTTTGTTCAATAATTTCAGTTTTAGTATAGCCTGTGAAGTGCTTCACATTTTCAGATATCCATTCAGTTTTTTTATTTTCCTCTCTGTTGATGCATTTCATTACCATAACAGGACCATTCTCAAAGAGATTTCTTTCCAACATCAGATTTCCAAGATGTTCTTCTTTCTCGGTGATATCGCTGAATCCCACAAGCATGTGTCTATTATCAATCTGGGAAAAATGGAGATTAAAAATATAATATTGATCTTCAATTATTAACTCTAATTTTTCGATATGAAGAGTTGACTCGTGGCCTAGTATTAATTTTTCTTTCTCTTCAAGAATATTTTGAACCTGTTCCGGGTTATTAGAAAAAGAGTAAAGCAATGAACTAAATGAATAATCATTAATGTTTTGCTTCTTAAATTGTTGATAAACATACTGGTTGAGGTAAATTATATCATCATCTTCAAGGATTAAAATGGGAAATGGTATCTTGTCGATAGTATTATGAAATCCTACACTATTATCAGATAAATTCTTCTGGGCTAAGTATTGGTCAGTATGATCACTAAAAATGGTCGAGATTAATGGCCTGTCGTAGCTTTCGACTGATCTTAGAGAGGTAATCCTGAAGTGGAAAAAGCGATTATCAACTATCCCATGGGCATAATAATCTCCTCTCATACCTGTCTTTTGGCATAGATCATTTTGTTCAATAATTTTACTAATATCGTCTTTATTTAAGGAAAGTTTTTTGGCAATTTCAATAATAGTTAAATTCTCTTCAAAATCTAGAAAAGAATCTAAGCTGGGTGAAAGGGAATTATTTTTTAGAATTGTCCTTCCACTATCATTCTTAGTGATGATAATGGCCGGTACTAGGCCAATAATATCCTTAATAATTGATTTTAAGACTACTTGATGGGCAGAAGAAGCCAGATCGCAATTCTCGAGAATTGCCTCAGTATCGTAACCAAGTTTCTCATAACCGATGATATCGATTAGGATATGGGTCTGAGCTTGGCTAAATAAGTATGAATCAGTAATTTCAACAATATTAGTTATACCTAATAAATGTGAATAAGCTAGGATAGTTTCTCTACTTATATCTAATTTTTCACATAACTCTAAGCATGTAAATTCTTTTTTCATCAATTAGTCCATTTAGATTAGTTTTTTCTCATATCATTAATATGAGTTAAGTTGTCAAGAAAACAATTATAAAAATTTTAATAAATGTGGCATTCTTGAGAAAAAGCTAATCTGATTGTAATTAATAAACAAGAATACATTAGTAAGCCAATATCAAAATTGACTCAATATCTTCTCGTGTAAATTTACTGAATGAACCGATAACAGGGAACTCCATGATTTTATCTGCAATTTTGTCTAATTCATCTTTGCGAATACATAGGTCACGTAAGGCAACCGGGCTTCCCCAATCTCTAAGCTTATTTCTCATGGAGATTAAAGCCGAGATGCTATTGTCTTCTCCCCAGATCTCAAACCAATCAGAAAACTTTTCCGGGTACTTGAATACCATATATTCTATCCAGGCAGGGAAGATTACTCCCAATCCTGCACCATGAGCAATTTTAGGATGTAAGGCTGATAGAGCGTGTTCAATTGTATGACAAGCCCAATCTCCTCCATTCATACCTATTCCACTTATACCATTAAGAGCAAGAGTTGCTGACCAAGCTAAATTGGCTCTTGCAGAATAATCTTGGGGATTTTCTTGTAATCTGTCTACCATGGAAATTATAGTTCTTATCAGAGCTTTATCAATTTCACGCGTAGTGATAGCTTTATCATCCACAAAGTAGTATTCCAGTATATGAGCAATGGCATCTAATCCACCATTTACAGTTTGGTCCCAAGGAAGTGAAAATTGAATTGATGGGTCAATAACTGAAACTCTAGGAAACAAGAGTGGAGACCCACCGCCCCATTTTTGCTGAGTTTTTGAATTGGTAATAACAAATCCACTGTTCATTTCAGAACCTGTTGCTGAAATAGTTAGAACAGTATAAAGAGGTAAGGCTTCTTTAGCTTGCACCTTTCTCTGCATAAAGAGCCAGAGGTCATCTAAATAGAAACCAACAGCAACAGCTTTAGCACTATCTATAACGCTTCCTCCACCCACAGCTAGGATACTGTCAACATCATGTTTGCGAGCGAATTCTATAGTTTCATTTACTTTTTCTAAAGTGGGATTAGCTTGAACTCCCCACATTTCCACAAAGTCTATCTTATTTTCTTTAAGAGATGCCGTAATTTGATCATAAACACCATTAGTCTTAATAGAGCCTTGCCCAGCTAAAAGTAAAATTCTTTTATGGTTATTATTTCTGATTTCTTTGCCAATTTCTGTAATTCGGTTTTTCCCAAAAATTATCTTTGTGGGATTGTAGAAACTAAAATTATTCATCTCTCCACCTTATTAAATTTATGTGAATAATATATTGAAATTCTGACTATACGCAAACAAAAACACTTTTATTATTATTTTTTGGGGATGTTACTGCATTATTTGGGTTAAATAAAACTTAATACATTTTTTCATTGACTCATCTAATTAAAAGTAATATTTTAGTTTTATGTTCTATTAATGTTGAAATACTACTGTTAAGTGGTCTAAAAAGAGGAGTTAATTTGGATATTAAAGCAAAAATATTAGTTGTTGATGATGAGAAGATTATTAGAAAACTTCTAGGGGCAACTTTAACTAAAAACGGCTATGATATTGATTTTGCTTCAAATGGTTATGAAGCAATAAGTAAAATTAAAAGCGAACAATTTGATTTAATTCTGCTCGATGTTACTATGCCCGGGTTAGATGGTTTTGAAACATGCCGTAGAATAATTAACATAGATCCTGAACTTCCTGTTATACAAGTAACATCATCAACTGATAATGAATCTCTCACTAAGGGCTTTGAAGCAGGTGCTTTAGATTATATCAGAAAGCCTTGGCAAACTATGGAGTTACTGGCTCGGGTAAAGAATATTCTTAGGATTAAAGCTGCAGAAAAAGAGAAGCAAATCTATTTTCAAACTTTACAAGATGATATGATTACTGCTTCGGTCATTATGAAGATGATTCTTCCTGAATGGATTTTCTTAGATAACAATATGCTCTTTGTCTCAGATTATGTGCCATCGAATCATGTTGGGGGAGATGTTTTTAACTCTGTTAAACTCAATGATAATCAATATATTGTTTATCTTGGCGATATCTCCGGTCATGGAGTGCAAGCAGCTCTTTTTATGTCAGCTGTTCGAACAACTATAAATCTTCTCATCGAAGAACATAAAGATAATTTCCATATTACTACACTTATGACTAAGCTAAATACGACCCTTTCCAAGGACTTATTTAAATCTACTGATTCATATTTTACTCTAATTTTTGGGATTATAGACTTTACTGAAAAGACCTTTGAGTATGTTAACTGTGGTCATCCTCCTTTTATTGAATATAATATAAAGACCAACGAAGTAGTTATTCATGATGAGAAGGGAACAATCCCTATTGGCTGGAAAGCAAATTATGTATTCGATGAATCAGAAGTAGGCAAGATTGATTTAACAATGGATAAGATTATTTTCCTCTATACTGATGGGCTTAACGAGTCCATTGACCCGGAAGGAAATGAATTTGGGATAAATGGCTTAACAAACATCTTAAAACATAAGATTGATGATGTCAATACAGTAACCTTACCCTTTAGGATTAAGCAATATCTCCAAGATAATAAATATAAGTTAAGTAGTGATGATTTTACACTTTTTGCCTTCCAATTACAAGGGAATACTAATTTTGTTAATGTTCAACCTGATCCCGATAGAATGAAGAAGATGATATTCTGGATAAAAGCATTGTTAAAAGATGTAGGCTCGATATCACAGCAATGTGAGAAGTTAATTCTAGCCTGGACTAATAGTAACACTCTCTCTGCAAAAGTTGAGATTATTATCGATGAGTTATTAAATAACATTATCGAACATGGCTACAAATATGAAGAAACAGCCAGAATAGTTTTTGAATTCAAACTAGTAGGGCCTAAGCTATATATCACTATGTGGGATAAGGGCATAGAGTGGATACCAGAGACTGTAAAATATAATCATGATAACCCTTATCTCTTTGAAAAAGACCTATTTGATGTCTCGGGAAGAGGACTTTATATGGTGTTATCATGGTCTGAAGAGTTTTATCGCAACCGATATTCTGAAGAATTAAATGAGACAATCGTCGTTTTAGATGTAAACAGATAGGAGTTTTTTATGCCAAAAGTATCAATAATCATGAGGGTTTATAATGAGATGCCCTATATTAAATATGCGCTAAGAATGCTTAAACAACAGAGTTTTCAGGACTATGAGTTAATCATTGTGGATTCAGGTTCAACTGATGGTAGCTATGAATTAGCAAAGCAGGCGAATCCTGATATTATCTATCAAATTACTCCCGGCACTTATGTTCCGGGAAGAGTTTTGAATGAAGCAATCACTAAAGCTACCGGAGATATTATTGTTTTTAATAATTCAGACTGCATCCCTCAGAATAACTACTGGTTAGAGAATTTAATCAGACCTTTTGCCCAAGATAAACATACTATTGCTACTTTCGCTAATCAAATCCCCCGTCCTGATGCTAGCCCCTTAGTCCGTAAAGATTATGAACGAGCCTTTGGAGATGGTTCTATCTCCTCTAAGTGGAAACATTTCTTCTCTTTAGCTTCATCAGCTGTTAGTAGAGAGATTATTACTCAGTATCCCTTTAATCCAACTATCCAATATTCAGAAGATATAGAGTGGTCATGGCGAATGAAAGAACTGGGTAAGACAATTACTTATGTTCCTGATGCAATAGTCGAACATTCTCATAACTACACTATCAAGGGACTTATCAAACGTTATACCGGTGAAGGAAAGGCAGAAAAGGAAATCTATAAAGAGCCAAGAGGAAACTTCATAATGGCTGTTATAATCTCAGCTAAATTAGAGTTGTTAAGAGATTTGATTTACTTAGCCAAACATCGTGAATTGCACTGGTTCCCTTACGCTATTTGTGCCAGATTTATTCAAAGATATTGTGTTTGGAAAGCGAGAGCATAGTTATTATGAAAAAATATAAGATATTAGTTTCAGTTTTAGCTTATGATAATGGAAAATCAGGGATTGCCGATTACATTAACAATGTAGTAAAATATCTCTCCCAAGAACACAGTTTAGATGTCTTAATCTATGAGAAGGATAGCTATATTTTTCCCCAGGTAAATGAGAACATTAACTTAATAAAAGTATCTGATAAATATTCAAACCCCACAATTTCTATGGCTTATCACCTCTTTGTCTTACCCTTCAACTTTCCCTTTGATGACTATGATTTTATCTTTTTACCTGCAGGTAATCGTAGATTATTTTCCTACTATCCTAAAAAGACTATTGTTACTTTTCACGACTTATCTCAATTTCATATTGAAAATAAATATGATTCCTTACGGATGTACTACATAAAAAAAGTAATCCCTCATTTTCTAAAAAAAGCCCAGATTGTAATGGCTATTAGCGAAAGCACTAAAAAAGATTTAGTCCAATTTTATGGCATGGCTGAGGATAAAATTGAAGTTAATTACAATGGTTACGACCCCTCAAAGTTAGTAGTGAACTTAACGGAAGAGCAATTAGTTAATAAGTTTAATATTATTGATGAGTATATTTTATATATTTCTCGGATTGAACATCCCGGTAAGAACCATCTAAATTTAATAAAAGCTTATGAACTTCTTCCTGCCTCTGTTAAAAAAGACTATCAATTAGTTTTTGCCGGCAGTGAATGGAATGGGGCAGAGGAAGTAATTAATTATGCCCAGAACTCCCCTGATAAAGAGAGAATTATCTTTTTAGGTTTTGTCCAAGACCAAGATTTAGGTGCCCTGTATAAATTTGCTTCCCTTTATGCCTTCCCATCTTTTTATGAAGGTTTTGGAATACCTCTACTGGAAGCTATGTATAGTGAGACTCCGGTAATCTGCTCCAATGTCTCATCTCTACCTGAAGTAGGTGGAGATGCTGTGATAACCTTCGACCCTACTTCACCTGAAAATATCTCTAGTGTTGTTAAATATGTCTTAGAGAAACCTGATATTCAAGCTAAAATGGTGAAAAGTGGACTGGAACAAGTTAAGAAGTTCAGCTGGGAGAAACATTGTAAGAAGATAATTGAGCTGATAGAAAAAATCTAAACCTGAAATTTTCCAGCCAGCTCTAGAATTTTGTCTTTATCTATATTCTTATAAGAACATGTTATTTTTTTGACATATTTAAGAATTAACCTGACTAACCAAGAAAACTTCTTTAGTTTGATTTCTGAACCAATTACCGAAACTATCTCAGCTTTTGTATAAATATCATTAGGAATTGCATTTTTTATCTGTTTGTCCATCATCTCAGGCCTAGATTCTGCTGCCATAATGAAGATAGCTAACTTACTTTGGAGGATTTCCGGCCGATGGATGAAGATAAAGTTTTTTATCTGTCTGTCAATCTGTCCAAAATAAATAGATGAACCAATGATAATATTATCAAATTCAGAAACATCTTGGATAATCTCTTCATGAATATCTACAAGCTTGATTTCGCCTTTCAACTCTTTTCTAATCAGTTGGGCAACCTCTTTAACACTTCCATTTTTTGTCGCATAAATAATTAGAGTTTTCATTTTATATCCCCTCTATTTATTACTTGTTTAAATATATCTTTTAATTCATGCCGGTTTATAACATTATTAGCAGATTCTATAAATTCATCCATTTTAGGATAGCCATGTCCTTTGTAGATAACAGCTTGAATCCCCATCTCAAATTTGTCAATTTGCTTAACAAACTTTGCTTCAGGTGAGCTTCCCTCTTCAAACTCCTTCCATAACTCAATAAATTCATGGCCCTCAGGATATGAACTAAAAACGCTAGTCACACTTTCTAGTTCTTTTTCATATTTCTGATTTAAAGAAACTCCATCCACAGGAGTAATATCTCCGGCATAAATCTCACCAACTTCATGAACTAATGCCATCTTCAAAACTTTCTCAAGATTCAAGTCTAACTTCAAGTTTTTGGCTAATATCCAAGCAGTCATAGCAGTCCCAAAGGTATGATCAGCAACAGATTCACCTATCTTCTCAGGTATATCTCGCTTTAACCACCCCTGACGGAAAAGATTCTTTAACTTAAATACCTGATACAATACCTCTAAATCTCTATTCTCAAAAAAGTCCTTCTCTTGCTGGATATATTTTTTTATCATTCAATTTCCTTAATCCTAATTATTAGAATCATTTTATAAATTCTAAAATATTCTGTCAATAAAGAACATTTTTACCCTAACTTTTTTTGGGTTTAAGGCTTCCTTATCCAGTTGAACCAGAATGGTGCTGTAGAACTTTGCTAAAAGAAGATAGTGCTATTCGCTTTTTCCCTAAATTCTACTGCATTATTTGGGCTGAAAGAGCTTTTTATCTATTGGGCCTCTATTGGGCCTCTATTGGGCATCCATTGGGCATCCATTAGGCTAAGAATCAATAGACACATGATAGTGAAGATATATATGCTCCACTTACATGGCATGATCTTGCAGACAAGACAATGCATTCATTCAAGAACATGTTTGCTTAATATAGTTTTAACCCAAATAATGCAGTAGACTTTTGTGAATAGCACTATATTCTTCTGCAAAAGTAAGCTACATAATTTTCATGAATATATATATTATATGCCTT
>JAEKNW010000074.1 GCA_016838885.1 Candidatus Cloacimonadota bacterium | reverse complement strand
AATGGCATCATAACGAACGATTTCAAAAATTTGATCAAAACCATCCAAAAATACTAAAAAGTAAAAGTTGAATTATCACACAGTCTGGGCACCCTTGCCCGCTCCAAGCACGATAGTGCTTGGAATAATAGTTCCAGAGGAGCGAAACCTTTGTAGGCTGTGAATAGTTTGAAAAAGAGAATTGAACCCTAGAGTGACGATATATATATGATTGATGATTCATTGAAAAAAAGATAAAGGAAGGTTGCTATATGATTAACTGTTATAAGGTATTAAAAGAGTTGGATTTTGAACATTTAGCCGGATCAGCAGAAGAAGCAAAAGCAAGGGAAATTATCAAAAAATATTTAGACCAAGCCCAGATTAGCTATGAAGAAGAAGCATTCACTATGTTTGGTTTTGATACAGGTGAGAGCGAAATTGTTGCAGGAGATCTAAAAATTCAAGCCTTACCCTTTGGCTTAATTGAAGATCAAACAATCAAAGGGGAATTGGTTATCTTAGATAATCTTAAAATTGCCGAATATAATTACGGTGCCTTCAAAGATAAAATAATTATGAGTTATGGTATGGAAAGGAACTCTTTTGATATTATGTTAAAACAAGGAGTTAAAGCTTTCATTGCTATAAGTGGTCCCCGCAAAGAAGCTTCCAATCTTTCTCACAGACAAGAGAATGTTCAAACAGGACTACTACCTTCTGTAACTATTACTTATGATGATGCAGTAAAATTACTCCCCCATAATGGGACAGATATAAGCCTAAAAATTGAGCAAAAAAGATTTGAAAGAACAGCCTATAACATTGTCGCTACAATCGGCCAGGCCAAGTTAGATCAAAATATCACCTATTTAACAGCTCATTATGATACTGTTGCTCGTTCTCATGGCTCCTCTGATAATGGGGCAGGAACTGTAGTAATTCTTAAAGTTGCCCAATACTTTGCAGAGAAAAATCCAGGCAGAGTCCTCAAGGTTATCTTCTGTAGTGGGGAAGAGATGGGCTTATTAGGTTCTACCGCTTATGTGGAAAGTCATCTCGACGAGATTAAAGAGAGTGGATCTTTTGTCGTAAATGTTGATGTAGCAGGAGACTATTTTGGTTCTGATAGAATGATGGTCATTGGTACTAATGAACTAAAAGGTTATATGAGTGGTATTTCCAAAGAAGCAGGCTTCTGTTTTGAAGATGTCCTTAATATTTATAGCTCTGATGCTATGCCTTTCTCTGTTTATGAAATTCCTTCTGTAAATTTAGCTCGTTTCGGAGGAAGTGCTTCCACTAAGATACATACTATAAATGACGATATGTCTGATATATATGATAAAAACTTAGACTTTTACTTTAATGCAAGTGTCAATATTCTTGAGAGAGTCCTAAACTCGAAAGTATGGGCTATTACTAAAGAAATTGATTCTTCACTTAAAGCAAAAATTGAAAAATATATGTGGGGATCTCGCAGAAAAGAACCAAAATTAGAGTGGAAACCTGCTTATAAGAAGTAATCAAGAAGCTTGCTACTGAGCCACTTTATAATAAGTTAGTCATTACCTAACAAAAAAGGTATAACTTATTATTGACAAATTAGCAGTCCCAAAAGATTACTGCAAGAAAAATAATTTCGAGGTAAAAATGGAAAACAAAAAGAAAGAAGATGAACTTAAAGAGACTCAATATCAAGACAATCTCTCAAGAATAAAGCATCGTATCGTGGTTATTAGTGGTAAAGGTGGTGTTGGTAAATCAACAACAGCTGTCAATTTAGCTTATGGTTTAGCCTTTTCAGGCAAGAAAGTGGGCGTGATAGATGTCGATATTCATGGTCCTTCAATTGCTAAAATGATGGGAATCGAAGGTAAACTACTCCAGGCTGATGCTAAAAGTGGCAGACCAACCCCAATAAAAGTTCATGATAATATGTTTGTTTTAACTATTGCGACTTTAATGCCAAATCAAGATGATCCACTTATCTGGAGAGGACCTCTTAAAATGGGAATAATTAAGCAATTCTTACAAGATATTGAATGGCCTGAGATAGACTACTTAGTAGTTGATTGCCCTCCTGGAACAGGGGATGAACCACTTTCAATCATCCAATTACTAGGTAATGTCGATGGGTCTGTTATAGTTTCAACTCCCCAAGATGTAGCTTTCTTAGATGCCAGAAAAACTATAAAATTCTCTGAAAAACTCAATGTTCCTATTTTAGGATTAGTTGAGAATATGGCCTCATTTGCTTGTCCTCACTGTGGAGAAGCGATAGACTTATTTAAAGGTGAAGGTGCTCTAAAAGCTGCTGAAGACTTCGGGGTTGAGATCTTAGGTAATATCCCGGTAGATGTAAATATCCCCAAAACAACAGATAGTGGCAGACCTTACATCTATGATTTTGGTAAAACTGCAGGTGCAAAAGAGTTTACCAAAATAGTACATAGAATTATCGAAAAAGTTGAGAATGTTAAAATTAACTAATAAATAATTAATGAAAAATAGAGGCGTAGTTACGTCTCTATTTTTTTATCAAAGGAAGATTTAATGGTTTATGATGTGATCGTTGTAGGAGCAGGTGCAGCAGGTATGCTTTGTGCAGGTTATCTTGCCCAAGATGGGAGAGAAGTTTTACTTATAGAGAAAAAAGATAATCCGGGCAGAAAGCTAAGAATAACAGGTAAAGGTCGCTGCAATATTACTAATAAGTCTTCGGTGAAAGACCACTTGGATAACATTCAACCTAAAGCTAAATTTCTTAAAAGTGCCTATAATAAGTTTTTTGTTGATGATATTATTGCTTTTTTTGAATCTCAAGGCCTTACTATCAAAGAGGAGAGAGGAGCCCGTATCTTCCCGGAATCTGATAATGCCCAAGAGATAGTTGATGCCTTGCATAAATTCTGTATTGAGAACAATGTTTCCATTAAATTAAATACTAACATTATTTCAATATCTAAAGATCAAGATATTTTTACTTTAAAAGATTCCTCTGATAATAACTATAGATGTCAGAATTTAGTAATAGCCACTGGGGGTTGCTCATATCCTGTTACAGGTTCTACGGGAGATGGACAGAGATTCGCAAAAAGCATGGGCCATACCATCAATGAACTTAAACCGGGCTTGGTCCCCTTTAATACAAAAGGAGACTTAGCTCAACGCATGCAGGGCATTTCTCTCAAGAACGTTACTGCTTCTATCTGGCATAACAATAAAAAAATATATGAAGAATTCGGGGAGATGATGTTTACCCATTTCGGAGTTACAGGGCCAATAATTCTCTCACTAAGTAATAAAGTGGCAGACTTACCAATCGGAGAACTCGAGTTAAGAGTTGATCTGAAACCTGCTCTTGACCATAATAAACTAGATGAAAGAATCTTAAGAGATTTCAATGAACACGGAAAAAAGAAATTCGAGTCCATCTTAAAATTACTGCTTCCTAATAAGATGATTGCTGTTTGTAGCCAAGAGCTAAAAATACCACTTGATACCATCGTAAATCAAATTACCGCCAACCAAAGAAAAGCCTTGAGGTTATGGTTGAAAAATCTAACATTCCCTCTTCACTCAGTCAGATCATTTAAAGAGGCAATTATCACCATAGGCGGACTTTCCACTAATGAAATTGATAAAAATACTTTTGAATCAAAAATAATACCTAACCTCTACTTCTGTGGTGAAGTTATCGATTTACATGCTAATACAGGTGGATACAATCTCCAAATCGCTTTTTCTACAGGATTTTGTGTTGCCCAAGGGATAAAGACAAAGCATAATATCAGCTAGTAGGATATTTAAACCCGAATGGTGCAGTAGAATTTTAGGGAAGAGTGCAGAAGAATATAGTGCTATTCTCAAAAGTCTACTGCATTATTTGGGTTAAAAGCTGGAAATAGCCACATTTAACCTAATATTATTTTCAATATGAAACATTTGCTTTAAAAAAGGAAGCTTACAATAATCCTCTAAACTTTTAATAAATTTAAAAATAAAATAATAAAATTCAAAAATAATACTTGACATATCTTTTTTGCAAACAAATAATTGTCTTGTTACTAAGCACACCATAAAAAAGTAAGTGAGAGAGGCGGAAAATGAAAAAAATATTCATTGCTATTTTTTTTGTATTTTTATTAGTTCCAGTTTTTGGAGCAGGAAATGAAAGACTCTTCCATGTTCAGTTTAACGTGGGATTAGATGTCAAAGGAACACATGATAGATTCTTCAATGTTCCTTATTGGGATGATGAGACTGTTATGATGGGATACTCTCCCAGTTTTGAAGTAGTTAACCAAGGAAAATATTTCGATATCGGGGTCGGATTCGAATATCAATTGCCCCGCGAAATCAAAGACGGTAACGGGGCAGAATTCAACTTTATGCCAATTTATTCAGTTTGGAGAATCACTATTATTCCCACAAAAGCCAGAGAACTAGAAGCTATAGGACATGTTGGTTATAACATCTTCAACTTTAATGAAGAGTATCTTACAGGTGATTACTCTTCAACAGGGAATCTCTATTGGGGAGCCGGTCTAAGCTTAGTTTTAGGACAAAGAATCGTGATGCAAGGACTTTATAAACAAAATAAAGCTAATGTAGAGTATAATGGGACTAGTGCTGAAATCAAAAATTCGCATATAACAATTTCCCTTGGGTTGAGATTATAGATTTCTTTAATATCAAACTGATTTATACACACAAATAAATAGGAGAAAAGAGGATGAAAGGAAAGATATTGTTTTATGATGCTATGGGAAATAATGGTAAAATTAGTGGTAATGATGGCAATAGATATGACTTTGTAAGACTTGATTGGAAAGGAAATGGTGAACCTAAAGAAGGCAAAGAAGTAGATTTTGATATTGTGGATGGAAAAGCCAGAGATATATTTGTTGTACAAAATGCAATTGCTAATCAAGAAGGTAAGAGTTTTTTAACTACTTTAATTTTAGCAATATTTTTAGGATATCTGGGTATCCATAGATTCTATACAGGTCATACTGGCATAGGTATAATTCAATTATTAACAGGTGGTGGTTGTGGTATTTGGGCTTTAATTGATATAATCATGATTGCATCGGGTTCTTATAGAGACGCTAAAGGTCAGCCATTAGTAAAAGATTAAACTCGATTTTGAAAATAATGTGACTTATTATAAATAGGTCACTTTTTAATAATCCCGTATGGTGCAGATTTTGCTGCATTAATTAGGATTATATATTGTTTCTTTATAAAAGCACTATGTGAGATTCTGTAGAATAAAAACTAGGAGTTTTGAATATGGAAAATCAAAACAGTCAGATTGTAACAGTCGGAGATTGGATAGTAACTTATCTTATAATGATTGTACCACTTGTGAATATTATTATGCTATTCGTTTGGGCTTTTGGTTCAAACACACCTGCTTCTAAAGCAAATTGGGCTAAAGCAGCCTTGATATGGGGATTGATCATGACTATAATCTATATATTGTTTTTTGCTGCTTTTAGTGCTATGTTGACTGATTTAATGTAAAATAATTAAGGAGAAATGGGGAAAACCATTTCTCCTCTCCTTTATAATAGATACCTCTTTTGTATTTGTAACTAACCTTCTTAGATTTCCCCTTAAATAAACCAATCACCGACTAAAGAACATGATATTTGTTGATTATATCCATTAACCTGGAGCTCATCGGCGGTAGGCGAGAACGCACGCATTCCGACCAAGGGTGCAAGCGGTCAGACAGAAGAGGCTTTCATATATCTATCTATCTCTTTATCTCTTTATCACTCTATCACTCTATCACTCTATCACTCTATCAATTCAACAAATCAACAATTCAACATATATTAGAGAAATTCACAATAAAATCTTGACATGATTAAGGAATAAAAAAAGGTTATCCTGTAAAATAGGAGTTAATAAATGACTATAGAAGAGAAGAGATATAAAGATATTAATTATTGTCTTAGATGTGGTAACAAGCTAGAGATAGTAAGAGACAGAGAGGGTAAGATAAGGCCTGAATGTCCTGCTTGTGGTTGGGTTTTTTATAAGAATCCTATCCCGGTAGTGTGTTGTGTAATCATCAATGATAAAGATGAGGTAGTATTAATTAAGCGTAAGTTTGAGCCATCAGCCAGCAAATGGGCTTTTCCTAGTGGCTATATGGAGATAGATCAGACTCCTGAATCTGCAGCAATTGCTGAAATGAAGGAAGAGACTGGTTTAGATGGTCAGGTAGTGCGTTTGATTGGCTATAAGATGAGTCCAAATCCATTTTATGAAAAAGTGGTATCATTCGGCTTTTTAATGAAAGTAATAGGAGGTGAGCTGAAGGCAGGTGACGATGCTGAAGATGCTCGTTTGGTCCATCTTAGTCAGATAAAAGAATTACCTTTCATATCCCAGAACTATTTTTTGAATTTAGAGTTAGAGCGAAGAAAAGAGAGAAGATTAAAAGTAATAAAATAATTAAATAAAGATAAATTATGAGGAAATAATGGAAATTAATAAAATATATGAACCAAATAAAATAGAGACGAAGTGGTATCAAGAGTGGACAGACAAGGGGTATTTTACTCCTGAGATTGATGAAAGCAAAAAACCTTTTACGGTTTTGATTCCCCCTCCTAATGTTACTGGTATTTTGCATATAGGACATGTACTTAACAACACCATTCAAGACGTATTAATTCGTTACAAGCGAATGACAGGAGTTCCTACTTTATGGCTTCCCGGCACAGATCATGCAGGTATAGCAACTCAGAATGTTGTGGAAAAAAAACTACAAGAAGAGGGAAGTAATCGTCATGAAATTGGACGTCAAGCCTTAGTTGAAAAAATATGGGAATTCAAGCAGGAGAAGGGTGGTAGAATCATAGAGCAACTTAAGAAATTAGGGTGTTCATGTGATTGGACCAAAGAGCGTTTTACCATGGACCAAGGATTATCAGGAGCAGTTAAAGAAGTATTTATTCATCTTTATAACAAAGGGTTAATCTATCGTGGAAAGAGAATCATTAACTGGTGCCCTCGATGTGTAACAGCTTTAGCAAATGATGAGGTTGAGCATAGTGATGAGTCCGGAAAACTTTGGCATATTAAATATCCTTTTGCTGACGGGACAGGCCATATTGAAATTGCAACTACACGTCCGGAAACAATGCTGGGTGATGTAGCTGTTGCAGTAAACCCTGAAGATGAAAGATATAAAGATTTGATAGGGAAAGAACTGACTTTACCTTACACTGCTAGAACAATTCCTTTGATTGCAGATGAATATGTAGATAAGGACTTTGGAAGTGGTTGTGTTAAGATTACACCTGCCCATGACCCTAATGATTTTGAAGTTGGATTAAGACATAATTTAGCTCAGATTTTAGTTATAGATGAACATGGCGTTATGAATGAGACGGCCGGAGAAGACTTTCTTGGCCTTGATCGGTATGAATGTAGAAAGAAGTTAATCAAGAAGTTAGAAGAAGATGGTTTACTTA
Source organism: Candidatus Cloacimonadota bacterium (assembly GCA_016838885.1). GTDB lineage: Bacteria > Cloacimonadota > Cloacimonadia > Cloacimonadales > JAFGVF01 > JAEKNW01. Next base: position 10,476 of record JAEKNW010000074.1, on the reverse strand, counting down.
TAAAGACTCAAGATCATCAACATGCTGTTGGTCATTGTTATCGTTGTGATACAGTGATTGAACCTTATCTGTCAGACCAGTGGTTTGTAAGTATGAAAGAGTTAGCTGAACCTGCTATAGAAGTCGTTCGCAATGGACAAGTTAAGTTCCAACCTGAGCGTTGGACAAAAGTATATATGCACTGGATGGAGAATGTAAGAGATTGGTGTATTTCACGTCAGATTTGGTGGGGACATAGAATTCCGGCTTTCTACTGTGATGATTGTGGTGAGATTATGGTAACCAAAGATGAAGTAACTGAATGTTCTAAGTGCCATAGTAAAAATGTTAGGCAGGAAGAAGATGTTTTAGATACTTGGTTCTCTTCTTGGTTATGGCCATTCTCTACCTTAGGTTGGCCAGAAAAAACTAAGGAACTAGATTATTTCTTACCCACAAATGTGCTAGTTACAGGTCATGAAATCATCTATTTATGGGTTGCCCGAATGATAATGGCTACTTTAGAATTTGAACAAAAGATTCCTTTTGATACAGTATTTTTACATGGCATAGTTAGAGATGAAATTGGCAGAAAAATGTCAAAATCTCTGGGTAATTCACCTGATCCAATTCATATTATTGATGAAGTTGGAGCAGATGCTCTTAGGTTTAGTATTATCTTCAATACTCCTAAAGGACAGGATAGCTATTATTCAGACTCTTTACTAGAAACAGGTAGAAACTTTGCTAATAAAATCTGGAATGCTTTTAGATATATAATGATGAATGTAGAGAAGATTGAAGGTCTTCCTAACAAAGCTGACTTAAATTTAGAATTAGCTGATAAATGGATTTACTCAAGATTAAATCAAGTCATTACCGAGGTTACTGACAACTATGAAAATTTGAGACAGAATGATGCAGCTCAAACTCTTATGCAGTTTATATGGAATGATTACTGTTCTTGGTATATAGAACTTTCTAAGGACAGAATCTATGATGAAAATGACAAGCAAGGACAGCTTACTGCTAAGTTTGTGCTTTTAGATGTACTTCAACAATCAATGCGACTGCTTCACCCTCTAATGCCTTTTATTACTGAAGAAGTTTGGCAGACTGTTAAAGAATACTTCCCTATGGATGAAGCTGCCCTGATAATTGCTAAGTTCCCGCTAGCTGATCATAGTATGATAGATGCCCAGATTAATGATAATATGAGCTTTGTTCAAGAAACAATTACTGCTATTAGAAATCTCAGAAAACAAGTTAATTTATCTCCTGCTTTAGAGATTGATGTTACTCTTAATTTAGCAGATGAAAGCCAAAAAGAGCTATTCACAGCATATCAGAATTACTTTGCAAAACTAGCAAAAGTAACAAATATGGATATTAATATAAATGGCGAAAAAGTAGCAGGAGCAATTGCTGCTGTGGTTCGTAATATCGAAATTTATTTACCTCTATCCGGATTAGTTGATCTAGATAAAGAGAGAGAAAAACTTGAAAGGCAAATGGAGAAACTTGAAAATGAACTCTCCGGCATTGAAAGAAAACTCAGTAATAACAAGTTTATGCAAAATGCCAAGCCTGAAGTTGTCCAAAAAGAAAAAGAAAAATTTAACGAGGTTAAAGGTAAACTAGATACTATGAAAGAACTATATCATAGTTTAAAATAAAAGCTAATTAGCTACAAAAAGACTTGATGAGGAAGAGATGGTAAAATATATAAAAGAATCATATACAGGAACTTATAACCTGCTAGGAGATTTTATCTCTAATAATGAAAATCTTGAGAAAACTAAGATTATTGGTGAGAAATTAGCTGAAATCTTTAATTCAGGTGGTAAGGTAATCGTTTTTGGAAATGGTGGTTCAGCTACAGATGCTATGCATTTTGCAGAAGAGTTCACAGGTAGATTTAGAGATAATCGAAAAGCCTTGCCTGCTATTGCTTTAAGTGATGCTTCTCATCTAACATGTGTAGGTAATGATTACGGTTTTGATGAAGTCTTCGCCCGTGGGGTTCAAGCTTATGCAAAAGCCGGTGATATGGTGATCGGCCTTTCTACCAGTGGAAATTCAGCAAATATAATCCGAGGATTAGAAGAAGCTAAGAAAATAGCTTGTTCAACTGTAGCCCTTTTGGGTAAAGACGGGGGGAAATTAGCAGGAAAATGTGATTATGACTTTATCATACCAGGAAAAACTTCTGACCGAATCCAAGAGTTACATATGATTATTTTGCATATAGTTATTGAAGTTGTAGAACGGAAAATGTTCCCAGAAAACTATTAGTTATGATAAAAAAAATCAGAGAAATGAAAAATATTCTTGACAGAGAAGAAGGGGATTTTAAATTGACCAAACGTGCGAAAGTGGCGGAATTGGCAGACGCGCTGGACTTAGAATCCAGTTGGGTTAAACCAGTAGGGGTTCAAGTCCCCTCTTTCGCACCATTTTTATTATTAGAACCCCAATTACATTACAAATTTAAAAATTTCAAAATTAATTATATAGATAAAAGGAGTTAAATGTGAAGGTTGAAGTAAAAGAAATCAGTCAAGTTGTTAAAGAGCTTACTCTTACAGTAGAAGCTGAGAAAGTTAATAAAGAATATCAAAAAGCCTTAAAAAAGGTGAGTAAGATGGCTCCTCCAATTCCCGGTTTCCGTAAAGGTAAAGCCCCTCTTTCAGCAATTGAAAGAACTTATGGGGAATATGTGAAAGAAGAATTATATAAAGATGGTGTCAATAAGTATCTCCAAGAAGCTATTGAAGAGCATGATATAAAATCAATAAGTGAGTTTTATCCTATATCTTATGATTGGGAGTTAGGTGATGATTTAGTAGCAGTTTTTAACTTCGAAGTTAATCCGGAAATCAAATTAGAAAATATTGATGGGATAAAAGTTCCATTTAAAGCAATAGCTATTGATGAGGCTGTTGATAAATATATTTCTCAGATGCAGAAAAAAAGTTCTCAGATGGTAGAGGTTGCTGATGAAGTCCAACATGAAGATACTGTTGAATTCGAAATAACTTTTACTCACCAAGGTGAAGAAATTGTTGAAGTTGTTACAATTCCTATTAATTTAGATTCAGTAGAATCAGATCCTATTCACTTTGACGCAATTGAAAAAAAGATTGGTGATAAATTTGAAACCCAAGTTGCTTACTTCAGGATTAAGACCGTAACTTTAGAAGATAAAGTTGATGTCAAAGTAACAGCTATAATTAATTCTATCCAAAGATTACTTGAACCGGAAATTGACGATGATTTCGCTAAAGAATTAGATTATAATGATTTAAATGATATGAAGAACTCACTTGCTCAAGAATTAGCATTAAAAAATGAACATCTCAACCAACAAGAATTAAACAAAAAAATCATGAATGCTATAATAGCACATAATGACTTCCAGGTTCCAAATGTAGTAATTGCTAATGAGGCTTACAGACAGGCTAAAATATTCATGCCTGGCAAAGAACCTGATGAACATTTGATAAAAATTGTAGCTCCAATAGTTACTCCTCAATTAAAAGAGATTTATGTTTATGAAGCTTTGAGAAAGATGTATGATGATATTGAAGTTACTGATGAACAAGTAGATGCTCTCGTTGAGAAGTTAGCTAAACTAGAAGAATTAAGTGTAGAAGAATTCAAAGAAGAGCATAATGACATCTTCAAAGATGATAGAATGAAAGATGAAGTTTTATTTGACCAAATTTTTGTTGATTTAGCAAAGAAGGTTGAAATAGTTGATCCGGAAATCTATGCTGCAGAGAAAAGAGCAGATTTAAAAGAAAAGAAAGAAGTTCAAGATAAAAATAAAGAAGAAGCTAAAAAGACTGAAGAATAACTTTTAAACTATAAGGAGAATTCATGCCTTATGTACCAATGGTAGTAGAGCAAGTAGGAAGAAGTGAAAGAGCCTATGATATCTATTCTAGATTACTTAAAGATAGAATTATCTTTATTGGTGGTCCGATTGATGATCATGTAGCAAATTTGGTAGTAGCTCAATTACTTCATTTAGAAGCAGAAGATCCTAAAAAGGATATCAATATATATATTAATAGTCCAGGAGGAGCAGTTACTGCAGGAATGGCTATTTATGATACAATTCAGTTTATAAAACCTGATGTATCAACAACCTGTATAGGACAAGCAGCAAGTATGGGTGCTTTACTCTTAACTGCAGGAACTAAAGGTAAGAGATACTCTTTACCTAATAGCAGAATCATGATTCATCAACCCCTAGGTGGAGCTCAAGGGCAAGCATCAGATATAGAAATTGCAGCCAAAGAGATTCTTTTCTTAAAAGGTCATTTGAATGGTATTTTGCAGAAACATACCGGTCAAACTCTTAAAAAAATTGAGAATGATACAGATAGAAACTTCTTTATGACAGCTGAAGATGCCAAGAAATATGGTTTAATTGATCAAGTAATTGAAAATAGAGGATAGTGATTTATGGCTAAATATACTAACTCTAAAGACCTAGTTTGTTCATTTTGTGGTAGGGGAGAAAATGAAGCCGGAATGTTGATTCATGGCTTGAATGCTAATATCTGTCATCATTGTGTAACTCTTTGTAATGATCTCTACGAAGAAGAGAACTCTGTTCATAAAGCTTCTTCCCAGGCAGAGAAAGTTAAAACTTTACCTATCCCCAGCGAAATTAAAAAGTTTCTTGATCAATATGTAATCGGACAAGATTCAGCTAAAGAATTACTTTCGGTAGCTGTTTATAATCATTATAAGAGAATATTTAGAGCTGATGAACTTGATAAAGATGTCGAATTAGATAAGTCAAATGTCTTGATGATTGGTCCAACCGGAACAGGCAAGACTTTGATGGCTGAGACCCTTGCCAGGATGCTGAGAGTGCCTTTTGCTATTGCTGATGCTACTACTTTAACTGAAGCCGGTTATGTTGGAGAAGATGTGGAAAATATTCTTACAAAACTCCTTCAAAATGCTGAATTTGATGTAAAGAAAGCTGAACGGGGGATTATCTATATAGATGAAATAGACAAGATTTCCAGAAAAAGTGAATCTACTTCTATCACTCGTGATGTTTCAGGGGAAGGCGTTCAACAAGCCCTTCTCAAGATTTTAGAAGGTTCAATAGTCAATGTTCCACCAAAAGGTGGAAGAAAGCACCCAAATCAAGATTTCATCCAGCTTGATACTCGTAAGATTCTCTTCATTTGTGGTGGAGCTTTTATCAATCTTGATAAAATTATCGCTAAAAGAGTAGTTAAAAAGAGTGTTGGATTTGAATCAGACTTGGTAGAAAGAATGAATGATCAAAATCTAATTAGTAAATTAGAACCAGATGATTTAGTTCATTATGGTTTAATTCCTGAGTTAATTGGTAGATTACCGGTTGTGTGTACTCTTGATGAACTCGACACAGATGCCTTAATTAGGATTCTTACTGAACCTAAAAATTCTGTAGTTAGACAATTTACTAAGATACTTAAATTAGATGGTGTTAACTTAGAAATAACTACCGAAGCCTTAGCTGAAATAGCTAATATTGCTCAAAAACAGAAAACAGGTGCCAGAAGTTTGCGATCTATCTTAGAAAAAAGAATGTTAGATATCATGTATAAACTTCCTGATATGCCTAAAATCAACAAGTGCCTTGTCGATTTAGAATATGTTAAGGGCGAAAAAGAAGAACCAATCTATGATACCATAGAGTTTCCTGCTGAGGAGCCTAAAAAGCCTAAAGCTAAGAAAAAGATTAATACTAGTATAAAATAAATAAAAAGAGGTGAAGAAATTCACCTCTTTTTATTTAGTAATTAATTATCGAGAAGCTTCAAAATCCTCATAGTGCCTCTGGAACTAAAATAATGGTTTAGCACCTGTTATCTTCTTTTCAAATCAACAAATCAACAAATCAACTATTAAATTATTAAACTATTAAATTATTAAATTATAAACTACTTACTCTTCCCTTGATTGGCCACAGCAGCTTGAGCCTTTGCAATCTCATCTTGATTACCTAAGTATTTGCTTGAAATAGGTTTCATATCTTCATCTAATTCATAGACTAAGGGAATACCTGTAGGAATATTTAGTTTTAAGATCTCTTCATCAGAGATATTATCCAAATATTTTACTAAAGCTCTTAAGCTATTTCCATGAGCAGCTATGATTAGTCTTTTTCCTGCCTTAATATCAGGAACAATCTTGTCATTCCAGTAGGGGAGTACTCTGGCAACAGTGTCTTTTAGACATTCTGTTAAAGGTAATTCTGCTGAGGTAAGAGAGGCATAACGAGGATCATTACCGGGATAACGTTCATCAGATTTTTCTAAGGCCGGAGGTGGAGTATCATAAGATCTACGCCAAATCAGAACTTGGTCATCTCCAAATTTCTGGGCTGTCTCTGCCTTGTTTAAACCTTGTAAAGCTCCATAATGACGTTCATTCAATTGCCAAGCACGTTCAACAGGAATCCACATTAAATCTAAGCCTTCTAAGGTATGCCATAAGGTTTTTATTGCTCTTTTAAGAACAGAAGTATAGGCCTTATCAAAGATAAATCCTTCCTCTTTCAGCAATTTTCCTGCTGCTATTGCTTCTTGATTACCCTTGTCTGATAACTCAACATCTGTCCAACCTGTGAATCTATTCTCTTTGTTCCATTGTGATTCACCATGTCTAATTAATACTATTTTATACATATTATTCCTTTATATTATTTATTAGCTCTATCGATTCTTATTTGTGTTTATCTGTGTTATCCGTGGCTAATATTCTTTTTTATTCTTCAGATTTTATGAATAAAGTCTAACATTCAATTTTTGTGTCGATATTCTTATACTTTATCCCACCATCATTTCTTTCTTCTTCACGGGCCATAATATAAAGCAAATCAGAGAGTCTGTTAACAAAAGCAATGATATTGGGATTTACTTCAGCATGATTATTGAGCTCAATAATTCGTCGTTCAGCCCTTCTGGCAATTGTCCTGCAAACATCTAACTTAGCAGATTGCAATGTATTACCGGGAACTACGAAACCTTTGAGCTGAACCTTTTCTTCAAAATGATGAACACAATCAGTAAGTTTATCTATATCACTAGCTTCAATCGGAGTAACAAAGGCTTTATCAACTGAAGCTAATTCTCCCATAATTCGCATTAACTTATTCTGAATCTCTTCTAAAATATCATGGATCTTTGTTAATTTGACAAAATGCTTTGCTTCTCCAATATGAGAATCCAACTCATCCACTGTACCATAAGATTCTACTCTAATGTCGGACTTTTTAATCCTCTGACCAGACCATAAGCTGGTCATCCCTTTATCGCCTCCCTTAGTAGAAATACTCATGATCTCCTCTACTTTGTGGCGGTTACTGATATTTCAACTAATCCACCAAGAGGTAACTCTGCGACTTGGAAAGCATAACGGGCCGGGTAAGGAGCTTGGAAATACTTAGCATATATCCCATTAACAATCTTGAATTGAGCTAAATCTTTTAAGAAAACTTCTGCCTTAACCACATGTTCAAAACCCATACCGGCTTCTGCTAAAATAGCCTCTAAATTAGAAAAAACACGCTCAGCTTGAGCCTCAAAGCCATCTTCAAATTTACCGGTCTCTGGATTGATTCCTAATGCACCTGATACGAATAAAAAACCATTTGCCAAAACTGCTTGTGAGTAAGGTCCGACTGCTGCCGGAGCTTTTGGTGTTGATATTACTTTCATCTTAAATCTCCTATTTTTATTATTTTTTACATATTAAATCATAGGGGATTGATGTCAAATGAAAAATTAAAGGATTGTTTAGGAGATAGAAATGTTAGATTCTTGACACAGAGTTCTAAGAGAAAAATTTATCTATCCACGCAAGGACAAAAAGAAAGAAGTCTATCCACGAATTACACGAATTACACTAAGAAGAAGAAGATGCTTAACACAGAGTTGCACAGAGTTTTGAAGAGAGAAGAAAGAAGAGCTTTAGCCACGGAATAATACAGATAAACACGGATAAAAGCCTCTTCTGCCGGACGGTGGACAGCTTGTCCGCCACTAATAAAAAGAAGAAAGTCTATCCACGGAATTACACGAATTACACTAAGAAGAATTTAGCCAGGTGTCTTCACTAAAGCTACGCCAACCCAGGCCGAAAACACTGAATACACCAAAGTATGAAAAAATCCTTGACCAAAGTCAAATAATTTCTTTTTTTAGTAATCATTACATCAAGTATAACAATAATTAAATGGAGAGAAATGTATGAAAAAGATTACTATATTATTAGTATTAGTTCTTAGTGTGGTTGGAATATTTGCTCAAGGATTTAGCTTTTCTGCTAATGAAGACGGATTTTCCATGACAATGAGTGGGGAAGAAGGTTCTTCAAGTCAATCAACTATTACGGTTAAAAATTCTGGAGAAGTTATTGACAAAATAGTTGTTAAATTAGAAGAATTACAAGCGAAATATAATGCAAAACTAAATAAATTAGATGGGAAAAGAGCTAATAATATTATTGATGAAATATATTCTTTGCTTTCTTTACTTCCAGAAAATTCTACTTTAGTGCAACCTGAGACTAGCACAAGCAGCACCCAACAAACCGAATCTTCTACAAGTACAGTTAATATCAATATTAGTGGATTAGACACTCAAACTTCTCAACCTCAATCTACAAGTGAAGCAGCTCCCACAAATAATAAAAAGTCTATGTCAGAGAGTGATTTCTCTAACTTAATTAAGAGAATTAATGCAGAAAGTTTTAGTGATGACCAAATGAGAGTTTTGCGAACTGCTGCTAAAAATCATAATTTCAAAGTTAATCAAATAGTCAGAATCTTAGATTGTTTCTCTTTTGGTGAAGATAAACTAAGTGCACTATCGATTAGTTATCCGGGATGTCTTGACCCACAAAATAATTATGAAATTTTGGATGCTTTTACTTATTCAGATGATAAATCTGAAGCTGAAAGAATTATTAATGCTGATTAATATTTGGCTATAATTGTCTTAACCCGAATGATATAGTTGTATCATTCGGGTTTAACCATTTATCTTCATAGCTTTTGATATCAAATTTTCTTTTTAAGCCTTGATAATTCATATATCTGACTTTACCGAAGATGTCTCTTTCTTTCCAAGCAGTGTCGTGATTACCCAAGCACCAGGCTATGCCGGTAAAGGCATTAGGGTCTCTACCGTCTAGCTCGTATTTATTATTCAAATAAATCATATTATAGTAGGCATGGCGGGGAGAGATCGACCATTCAATAATTTTCTTACCCCAGTACATTCTCAGGTAGTTATGCATGTAGCCGGTATTTACCATTTGGAGTTGCGCTGCATTCCAAGCAGGGTCATGAGTTTGGGCAAGTTCTAAAATATCTAAATCATAGAGATATTCTCTTTTATCAAGAGTATGAAAGTCTAGAGAGTCGGCAGCCCACTTAGGGTTTATGTAGTCAAAATTATCATAGTTTTGGTTATAATAGCAAAAGTTTACGGCAAGTTCTCTTCTGATGATGATTTGCTCTAAAAAGGCAACTTTGGCTTCCAGTGGGGCAGAAGAGGTCTTGATTTTATGGACTATTTCTATCACTGAGATTTGACCAAAGTGGAGGTAGGGACTGAGTTCAGAGTAATTTGAATCAACTAAATCTTTATTATGAAGATGATAATTATTAAGTTTTTGTTGAATAAAATTATTTAACTTATTGACTGCTCGAGAGTAACCACCATGAAAACTTGTTACCGGCTTAACTGAATCATCTACTAATTCCAGAATATTATCTGGATTGATAGAATCATATTTTTCTAGATAAGTACCTTCATACTCAGTTGAATGAAAGGGAAGTAAATAATCTTCTAATTCCTTCTCGATTTTTGGTCTGATAGTTCTAGCCATATATTCTTGTTTATTTGAAGTTATCTCCACAGGGACAACAATATCACTTTCAAAGCAATAGAAGGGGATATTAATCAGCGAAGCTACTTTATCTCTCCAGACCCTTTGAATTCTTAAATAACCGTAATCACTTATTAATATAGAGGCATCTTTGGCTAGCTTTACAACTTCTGACATCATATCTCCCTGCTTGAAGATGATTCTTATTCCTTGGGATTTTAGACTCTTCTCGAGCTCTTTTAAGCCTTCAATCATAAAGGCAAAATGTCTTTGATTAGCTTCAGGGAAATTGATATCAAAAACAAAGAGAAGCAAGAGGGGAAGTTGGCTTTTGTTGGCTACTTGAATGGCATATTCTAGGGCATGATTATAGTTTGTTCGCTGGCTTTGTTGCATCCAATAAAGGACATAGTTTCCTGAGCTGAGTGCTGCTGTCCTGTATGTTCTTATTCGGTTATGAAACATTGATTACCTCTTTTATTGTTATTAAACACCCCGTCATCTTCGATGCCACCCCTCTTTAGCATCCCTTTGGGATTAAGAGGGGACTTAACACCCCGTCATCTTCGATGCCACCCCTCTTTA
>JAEKNW010000073.1 GCA_016838885.1 Candidatus Cloacimonadota bacterium | reverse complement strand
GATTTTATTTAACCCTTTCAGGGTAAGGTTTTGTTTATCATCAATACCCGGGGTTGCAATCCCTTCAGGATTTTACCCCGGGCTAAACTATTTATCCCCATTGGGGATTTAAGACTTATCCTTTCAGGATTGTAGCATTTTCAGAAAATAAAACATACTCTTAATAGTATATTTATACTTGTAACTTTCTCTAATACAATTAATATGCTATAGTAAAAGTCTCTTTTTGACCACTATACTTGAACTAGAGCCTAAAAAAATACCTTAGTTTTTTGTAATATGATTTACAATAATGATATCATAGTCCTTAGTCTAATCCTAGGGAAACCTTAGTCATTCCTTTAAGTATCTCGATGAAATCCCAATGATTCATCGAGATACACTAAGGCATCACTAGGCAAACCCTTTTGTAATGCCTATTTGAGGCAATAGAAAAATGTGGAATTTAGTCTGCTTTCAGATAAAAAGCAAAGTTAAATTTTGACAACTTTTCTTATAATACTGTTTACAATATAAGAATATTTTTTTCATTTTTTCTTGGGTCCTACAATTTGCTTAACACTCTACTTGAGAGAGAGCCAGAAGAATATGTGTCGCTCCTCCGGAGCATCTTTCACTGGGAGAAGATGCCGACAGGGATGTCGGCGCTCCAGTAGATTTGAGCATCTCAAATGTTTTCCCCCAGCTCCAGAGAATCGTTGGTATCTACTATCTACAAAGATGTCGCTCCCCCGGAGCTTAAGAGAATAGTTGGTATCTCCTATCTACAAAGGTTCCGCTATTCTTGAGCCAAAAAAAAGGGGAATTCGAAAATTCCCCTTTAAATTGATTTTTTGTAGTCTAATTATTAGAAACAAGTAGTCCCATGGCCATACAGAGCATTTTAGTTTCTCCTGAATCAGCTCTAGACGGAATAAGAATAGGTACTTTGGTACCCATAACAGCGTGAGCTACGCGATAATTGCAGTAGTAAGTAAGCATCTTACCATAGATGTTACCTGCTTCGATATTAGGCACAATGAGGACATCAGTTTTGCCCCCCACAGGTGAATCGATACCTTTAATTTTGCAAGCTTCTTCATCGATAGCGTTATCAAAAGCTAATGGACCATCAACAGTGCATCCTTTAATCTGACCTCTTTTATTCATAGCAGAGATAATAGCAGCATCGATTGTTGCAGGCATTTTAGGATTAACTTTTTCTACAGCACAGATTAAAGCAACTTTAGGGTCTTTAATTCCGAAAGCACGAGCTACTTGAGCTCCACTATTAACTATGGCAACTTTTTCAGCTAAGTCAGGAAGTAGGTTTATACCTCCATCTCCCATGAATAAAATCTTGTCCGGATGTTCATAAGCTAAGATATCACAGATGACTTTACTGGTTCTGATACCAGTTTCTTTATCTAAAACTGCTTTTAAGAGTTGGGCCGTCTCTGCTTTACCTTTAAGAATGACATGTCCTTTGTTCTCTTTGGCTAATCTTACACTTTCCAAACAGGCTGCTACTAAATCGCTTCCTGTATCTATAATCTCAAAAGTATCTGCGATTTCCGGTGCCATTGATTGTAACAATCCTTTAATCTTCTCAGCATCACCAACTAAAATACTATCACAAAGACCTTCTGTTTTGGCTAATATAGCAGCTTCAATAGGTAATTCACCATGAGCTCCGGCGATGATTGCCTTTTTACCCTCTATAGCTTTAGCAGACTCTAACATCTCTGTAAAGTTCTTAATCATTTCTCCTCCAATTTTTCCCAAATAAGGCAATAGATCTTTGTAAAAAGCACTATATTCTTTTGCACCATTCGGGTTTATAATTCTTGATTTTTAAAATATTCTTCAAATTTTTCTTTATGATAAGATATTTTTTCTCTAATTTTCTCTAAAGCGATGATTTGCAGTTGTCTGACTCTTTCCCGTGATAATCCCATTTTCTCTGCTATTTGGGCGAAGTTTTCTGACTTATTATCTTTTAATCCAAAGTAAGAATGAATAATAAATTTTTCTCTTGGGCTTAAAGATTCTATGGCATTATCGATTTCCTTGCTAATTTTCTCTTTATAATAGATAGATTGAGGGTCTTGAGATTCAATATTGGTAATAAAATCTCCTAAAGATAGGCCATCATCTTCACCAAATTTGGAGTCCATAGAAAGAGTATCAACTATTTGATGTTTTAGCTTTTTGATTAACTTCTCATTTATATCTGTATTATTACTGAGTTCATGGTCAGAGGCATGCCTTCCAGTCTTAGTATAGATTGAAGATTCTGTAGATTTAAGTTTATAAGCAGTATTAATCTTGCCTAAAGGGACCTTAATCATTGAGCTTCGTTCAGCAACAGCTTGCATGATTTTTTGTTTAATCCACCAAATAGCATAAGAGATGAGCTTGATATTTTTATCGGGGTCAAATTTTTGGATAGCCCTAATTAGTCCTAGATTCCCTTCACTAATGAGCTCTGATAGAGTTAAACCTCTATTTTGGTATTTAGCAGCTATTTTTACAACAAACTTAAGGTTAGCTTGAAGTAGTTTATTCATAGCATCTTGATCCCCTTTAGCTGCTTTGATAGCTAAAGCATTCTCTTCTTCTCTAGTATAAGTCCCAAATTTTGATATTTGGTTCAAATAGCTCTGAAGAGCTTTGTCAGAAAATACATTTTCACTCATTTTTTTTCTCCTAATTTCTGCAAAATTATATCTTTTGAAGTAAATTAATTTCAGATATAATTTTTGCCGGGTCAATGGGTTTATTAGCCACTCTAATCTCAAAATGGAGATGAGGGCCAGACGATTTTCCAGTTGAACCTAAGCGAGCAATTACATCACCCTTATTAACTTTATCACTTTTCTTTACTAAATTTATTTCATTGTGAGCATAGACAGTAACAACTTCCTTTCCATGTTCAACAATAATCACATTACCATAGTCTCTGAGAAAACCAGTATAGGTAACAGTCCCGGAAAAAGCAACTTTAATCTCTGTGCCGGGAGGAGCTGTGATATCAACTCCTTTATGAAGTCTTCCTCCTCTCATCCCAAAAGGAGAAGATAATCTTCCACTTACAGGTAATAAAAAAGCATCTTTCCACTCTTGGGGAAAGCTGGTTGCTTCTCCTGCATTGGGAGATGTATAAGGCGTTGCCGGAGCCTTTGATTTGCTTACTTTTGGTTCAGCAATCTTATCTCTTTTTTCAGCTACTTCAATTTTTTTCTTCTGAGTTTTCTTACTATCAAATTTCTTTATATATAGCTCTTGATCTATTGAAATCAAATCTGAATCCAAGCTATTTAAATCTTTAATTTGAGAGACAGTAATACCAAAGTTTCGGCTAATTCGATATAAATTATCTCCACTTTGAACACGATAAACTAAGCCATCTTTGACCTTTATTGTTTTAAACTCTTTTTCAACTAACTTATTATCTTTTATAATGTTTTCTTTTTGAGCTAACTCATGATCAGGCAGAGGAATAAACAATCTCTCTCCAATAATCAAATCATCATAATATTTATCATTGTAGTATTTTATGGTAGAAACAGATATATTATATTGAGAACTAATCTTACTTAAGGTATCACCACTTTTAACAACATAGATAAAGCCTTCACTTCTTCCCTTATTAAAGGAGCAAGCAGAGAGCAATAGCACAATTATAAAAAGTATTAGTTTTTGTTTCATTTAATATAAAATCCTTCAGTCTCATCTAGGACAGGTATAGTGAAAGAAGTAACTTTTTCAACTCGTGAAAAGAGATTACCTGCTTTAACTCTATCAATAAACAATTTAATATTTGCCTCTTGACCTGTCGCTAAGATATAAACTTGGCCTGTGTACCTATTTTTCACATATCCCGAGATATTAAACTGGCCTGCTAAGTCTAAGACAAACCGTCTAAAACCAACACCTTGAACTTTTCCAGTAACTACAATTTCGCAACTTATCATAATAATAAGAATAAATCATTTTATAAATTGATGTCAAGATAAAAGTTTTATAATTTTTCCAAAACTATAAAGATGGGGTGGGTAAGGAGAGTAAGTGATGATTTAAAAGGGATATTTTCTCTTCAATTTTCTATGAATTCGATAATTGTTAAATACTACTAAAGTAAAGATTAAATCACCGATTAGAATAGAGATATTGAGGGTAAGATATTCGGGCCAGACATACATAATAATAATGATTGAGAAAACTGATAAAAGGAATAATTTAAAAAAGAGTATTCCTTTAATAAGTCCGAGTTTTTTAAAACAGTAACGAGCTAAGATGTTTCTTTCCCGGTAATAATGATTGGGTCTAATAACTAACCAGGTAGAGTGAGCATCCAAGATATTGAGGATGAAGAAGAGAGTTAGTAGAAATAAGCTTAAAAGTGGACTATTCACTGCTTGTCATTACTCCTAAGCCGAGCTCTTTCTCATGAGGTGCTAGAGCATCCATAGCTAATTGCAAAAATTCATCTAATGTAAAATCTAAAAGACAGCAATCTTCGATTTGTTGGCGGGATACTCCTGCTGCAAAATTCTTTGATTTAAACTTCTTTTTAAGTGATTTTAGGTTCATTGAAGAGATAGATTTATCAGGTCGCATTAAGGCTGAGGCAATAACCAGACCATTAACAGGGTCAGCAATCCAGAGGGCTTTTTCAAGCTTAGTCTCGAGTTCTTTATGTCTGTTATGGGCAAGAATTGCATCTAAGATTTGCTTAGGAATATCATAATGTTTAAGTATTTCAACTCCTCTTTGAGCATGAATATTCATATCATCTCCTATGATATCTAAGTCAATATCATGTAAATAACCGGTAATATAGTATTCATCAAGATCAGCTCCGATTCTTTGGGCAATTTTCTCCATTACCAGAGCTGTAGCTAAGCAGTGTTCTTGCAGGCTGGGTTTAGTCAAATATTCTCTTAAAATAGTGTGAGCTTCTTCTCTATTTATCATGGTTTACCTCCATTTTATTAATAATATTATAAATTGCTATTGCTGTAGCATTGCTGACATTAAGAGAGTTCTTTTGGCCATGCATGCTGATTTCGATTATTTTATCACAAATGCTTAAGGTCTCTTCTGAGATGCCTAAAGATTCGTTTCCTACGATCAGAGCAACTTTGGCAGCAGGCTGATAAGCTTCTAAAGATATAGAAGTGTTAGTTAACTCCAAGGCAGATATTTCATAGTTCTCTTTACGATATGCCGAGATGGCTTCTTCTATTGTTCTAAAATTCACTAGCTTAACGAAGTCAGTAGTTCCCATGGCAGTCTCGATAACTTTCCTATTATCTTGCTGGGGCGTTTTCCCACACAAAGCTATTTCTCTAACTCCTAAACATTCAGAGCTTCTAATAATTGCCCCGACGTTAAAAGCAGATCTGAGACTGTCCAGAATTAACACAAGGGGGAATTTTTTATTAATAATATTCAGAGAATCATATCTTCGTACGATTATATCAGAATCTCGTAGAAACTCACCTTGATAACTTGAGAATTCATCTCTGAGAGAGAGAAGCTCAGGGTAACTGCTTATATCATAGTTCTTATAACTTATAGGGAAGTTATTATCACTCCCTTCTAGATAAGTGAAACACTCCTCTATGGAGTTCTTTAATGCTGAAGCATATACTTCATTGTTAAAATTCTTCTCTAAAACAGCTAACATCTCTTGGATTATAGCAATTTGCTTTTTTCTAGAAAAACTAGTGAATTTATTCTCAGAATAACTATATATTTTTTTCATTTATCTCCAAATCATAATTTAATTAATATAATTCTATAAATTAAAAGAAGAAATATGTTGTCAAGATTTGCCTGCTATTTTCAATGTGATTGTAAGAAAAATGTTTACTCAAAGGAGGAAAAATGTTTGAGTTTAAAAGGAAAATATATGGCTATGAATGTGATGTATATGGACATTTAAATAATAGCAATTATCTTCAATTATTAGAAGCCGGGAGAGCGGAAGCCTTGATAGAAATGGGTATTCCGGTAGCTAAATTATTAGAGATGGATATCTCTATCTTCGTTAGCAATATCGATATATCATACATAAAACCACTTAAAATGGAAGAAGTGGCTAAGGTCAAGACGAAAACAGTAAAAATTACTAAAGTCAAAGGGCTTTGGCTGCAAGAAATCTATAATGAAGCTAATGAGTTATGTACAAAGGCTGTAGTAACTGGAGTGTTTACTACTAAGGGTAAGCCGGTTAGAATCTCTAATGAGCTCATACAACTCATGCTTAACTTCCTTGAGGGATAGTGCCAATTTATTGATTGATACTCAGATAGCTTTTGAAGAAATATAAAAATAATTTGCTAATTAAAATAAATGTGTATTATTTGAGAAAACGAATAATGAGAGGAGATGAAAAAATGAAACATAAAATAATTCTTAGTATGTTAGTGATTTTAGTAACGCTGTTTATCGTTTCATGTGATAATAATGATAAAGCTACTTCTAATAATAACCAAACGTATGATAATTTTACAGACTTGGATATTCCCGATAATTTCAATTTCGAATCTAACAGAGAGTTAGATTTAACTTTTTATGCACCTAACAAAGGGACAGTTAAAATTGTAGGTAATGATGGAGTTGAATACTATCATTTTTTAACTAATGATATTGATCCTATAGAAAGAAGAATTACTCTTCCAAAAGCTGTTACATCAGTTGATTTTCATTTTAGGAATATGGTATTTGAAGATTATAGTGTAACAGAATTATTAAATAATCCGGAAGTATTTTTGATGAACATCTTTGATAATGAAGAGAAATCTGCAGGACAAGTAAAAGACAGACTTTACGTTATACCAATTTTAGAAGGTGTTGTAGTAGAAGAAGATGGTTCTCTCACCTCTCATTGGGGATATAATAATCAGTTTGATGAAACTTATATTCAGCCAATAGGGTCAAAGAACAAATTCACCGGTTCAGGTTTAAATAGCTCAAACCTTGATCAAGGACAACCTACAGAGTTTTTACCAGGCAGACATTTTAATGTCTTCACAGTCAATTTTACCTCTATAGGTAATGATTGTATCACTTGGTCCTTGCAAAGCTCAAGAAGATTGACTCAAGATGCGTGTGTTAATTCACCACTTTTCCCCGGAGAAGATGAAGATGATGACGGAGTTGATGATGATGATGACTTCTATCCTCCAGATGATGATAAAGCCTATGATTTCTTCTACCCAGGTGAGGGGATTTATGGTACTTTAGCTTATGAAGATTTATGGCCTGATAAAGGGGATTATGATTTCAATGATATGGTAATAAGATACAATATCAAAGAAGTTGTTAATTCAGCTAATGATTTAGTCGAGATTCACTTTGATCTTCTTCTTACAGCTATCGGAGCTTCAAGACAGAATGGTTTCTTTGTTGAATTACCTATTCAAGCTGAAGATATTACTGTAATTAGTGCTACTTATCCTCAGTTAACTCAGAAAATAAATAGCGAGGGATTGGCTATAATCCAAGTATTTAATAATACCAATGATTTAATTCAGTTAAATGGAGAGTTTATGAACACTGTGGAAACCCTTCCACATACACCTTATATCCCCATTAGTTTCATTCTTCAAGTTGATGGATTCCACAATGCCTCGGAAAGTATTTACTTCCCACCTTATAATCCTTTTATAACTATCAATAATAATCCTGAAATGGAAGTTCATCTTCCTGGATTACCCCCCACACCTAACGCTAATGAAGCTTATTTCATGACTGGCGTTGATGCAACTGACATAGCTTCAGAATACTACTACAAAACAGCTGATGGTGCTCCTTGGGCTATCAATGTCCCATATCCAATCGCACATCCTTTAGAAACTACTGATATCGTAAAAGCTTATCCTGATTTCGGGAAATGGGTCTTCAGTAATGGAGAATCTTTTGTTGAATGGTATAAAAACCCTAATCCTGAGTTTATCTATATCGAACCAATAGGAAAATAAAGTAATACTTAATAACTTCTAAGAATATTAAACCATTTTTTGTAAATTTTAGCAGAAAATGGTTTATTTTTTTTCTTCTAATAATTATATAAGCGTGAAAAAAAAGAAAAATATTATGCCTTATAAACTCTTATATAATAGGCTTTCTCTTCATATTAAGAATTAAGGTAAAGATTTTTATTGACACAATTTAGTAATTATGATTAATTATGTTAAGTATTAATTAATATTTTATCTTGTGAGGTAAGTTTATGGAATTATTAACCCAGAAAGTGAAGGTTAAAGAAGGAAGAAATATCATTCTTGGACAAGCACACTTTATCAAAACAGTTGAAGATCTCTATGAAGCAGTAGTTAACTCTGTACCTAATGCTAAATTTGGCTTAGCTTTTGCTGAAGCTTCAGGTCCTTGTTTAATTCGCAAAGATGGTAATGATTTTCATCTTATTGATGAAGCTGTTAGGAATATTAAGAATATCGGAGCTGGTCATACATTTATGATTGTTCTCGAAAATGCCTTCCCTATCAATGTTCTTCCTGCTATCAAAAGCTGTCGAGAAGTTGTAAATATCTTTTGTGCTACTGCAAATCCGGTAGAAGTGATTATAGCTCAAACTGAGCAAGGACGAGGGATTATCGGAGTTATTGATGGCTATTCACCCAAAGGGATTGAACTTGATACTGATATTACCCAACGTAAAAAGTTTTTACAGGATATAGGATATAAAAGATAGAATATGCGATTATTCTTTGGTATTCAGCTAGCAGATAATATTCGAGAATACCTCTCAGATATAATCTTAGAGTTTCAAAGCTATATACCTAGTGGCATCAAATGGGTTGAGAAGGAGAATTTGCATATCACCTTTCAATTTATCGGTGAAGTTAAACCAACTCAACTTGAAGTGGTGGAAGAAAGTTTCTTAACATCAATATCAGCTTGTGAGAGACAGAAGGTTCGAATAAGGGGACTTGAACTCTTTCCTCTTAGCAAACCCAGATTGATCTGGATTAGTTTATCTAGCGAAAACAGGCAATTTGCTAAAGCTACAAAAAGCTTAAGAAACTTCCTGAAACAAGCAGGCTTTAATATAGAGGATAAGGAATTTGTCCCCCATATTACTTTGGGAAGGATTAAAACTAACCTAATGAAGCCACAAATCGACTTTATCCTAGAAAAAGAGATAGAAAAACATGATATAGACATTAACGCGATAAGCCTCTTTGAAAGTAACCTGACCAAAAAAGGGGCAATTTACAGAATTTTACAAACCTATAACTTAAAATAAAGAAAGGAAGAAAAATGGTTGATAAATCAAAAGATACTGCTTTAAAAACAGCACTACAGCAACTAGAGAAAAAATACGGTGTTGGAGCGATAATGCGTCTTGGAGATAAGCCCAAAATGGCTGTTGATGTCATTCCTACCGGAGCTCTAAATTTAGATGTTGCTCTCGGAATTGGTGGAATTCCTCGTGGAAGAATTACAGAAATCTATGGAGCTGAAGCTTCAGGAAAAACTACTATATCCTTGCATATCGTCGCTGAAGCTCAAAAGCTAGATGGCGAAGTCGCTTTTATTGATGCTGAACATGCTCTTGATCCTGTTTATGCCAAAAGACTTGGGGTAAATACTGACAGACTTCTGCTCTCTCAGCCTGATGGTGGTGAACAAGCCTTAGAAATTGTTGAACATCTTTGTAGAAGTAATGCCATAGATTTGATAGTAGTGGATTCAGTGGCAGCTTTGGTGCCTCGTCAAGAAATTGAAGGAAGTATGGGTGATACACATGTTGGCTTACAAGCAAGATTGATGTCTCAAGCCCTGAGAAAACTTACTTCGATCGTCTCTAAATCAAATACAGCAGTTATTTTTATCAACCAAACCAGAATGAAAATTGGTGTTCCTCCTTATGTAAATCCTGAAACTACTACTGGTGGTGTTGCCTTAAAATTCTATTCTTCTGTAAGATTAGAAGTTAGAGCTGTGGGTTCAATCAAAGCTGCAGGTGGGGAAGGAGAGGTTTCCGGTGCTAAAACAAGAGTCAAAATTGTTAAAAATAAATTTGCTCCACCTTTCAAAAAAGTTGAATTCCCTATTATCTTTGGTAAAGGTATTTCTACAGAAGATATCTTATTAGATCTTGCAGTAGATAATGATGTTGTTAAAAAAGCAGGCTCTTGGTTCTCTTACGGTGAAATCCGCTTAGGTCAAGGTAGTGAAAAGACAAAAGACTATCTTAATGAAAATCCTGAGTTAAAGGAAGAGATCAAGGCTAAGTTGTTACAGATAGTCTCTCCAGAACATTTTGAAGATGCCGGTGATACAGAAGATAGTTTAGAAACTGAAAGTGAAGATTAATCTAAAAGAGAAATTTAATTCAAAAGCCCTTTTAGAGGTATATATTGATGAACGTGTTTGGGGAGTTTTACCAAAAAAACTCCTCAAGCCCTTTTTGACCCTAAAAGAGATTGATAACGAAGAATTTAAAGAACTTCGACAACTACTTTTTTACTATTCCCGGGATAGGCTATTCACCTATTTAGCTAAACAAGAACATTCAGAACATGAATCACGCAAATATCTCCAAAAATTAAAAGTACATAAATCAATCCGTGAAGATGTTATTGAATTCTGTTTAGATAAAAGCTTCATCTCTGATGCACGTCTGACTGAATTATATGTTAGATCAATGATTGAGTTAGGAAAAAGCAAGACCGAAATTATCTTTAAAATGAAAACTAAAGGGGTTAGCCCTGATTTAATAGATAAAGAATTAGAACTTCAATATGATAAGCAAGCTAAACTAACTATTATTCACGAAAATATCACTAAAGCTATTAAAATCTATTCAAATCGTGGGTCTAAAGATGTTTATAATAAATGTTGCTCCTATATGATGAGAAAAGGTTTCTTCTATGCTGAATTCTCTGATATTCTCAAAGAAAAACTAAACTATGATGAGGATGATTATTGATTCAGTTATCTGAAAAGAGGGACATAATTTAATTTTTTAGCAATTTATATGGTCAAATTTCTTAACTCTTAACTCTTAACTCTTAACTCTTAACTCTTAACTCTTAACTCTTAACTCTTATATCCATTATAAATTTTGAATTATGCATTAGAAGAATATATGTCGCCTCTGTAGGGCTCATCTGTGGTTGGGATATCGGTACAGCACCCCCTGTGTCCCCCCCCCCCAAAGAAGGGGATTTTGCTAAAAGAATCTAGCAATCTTCACCTGTGATACATACTTTAGCGAAGTATTACTAAAGCTCTACTGCACCATTCGGGTTAAAAAAAATAAAGAGAAATTAATAATTTCTTGACACAAAATTAACATAATTACAAACTTGATATTACCTTTAAACTCGTATGGAGCAGTAGAACTTTACTGAAATAATATAGTGCTATTTACAAAGCTCTATTTACTTTGGGTTAAAATAGGAAGTAACAAAATGAAGGCAATAATTGAAATTGGAACTAATTCGCTTAAACTTTTAGTTTTTAAAACTGACCCCTTATTTGAAGTAGTGCTTGATAGAACTATTATAACGAGAATGGGTGAAGGATATAACCAAACCGGTCAGATAAGCTTAAGAGCTTTAAAGAGAAATATTGAAGAGATAGAAGAGTGTTTAAAGGTTATTAAGAGCTATCAATGTAGCGATGTCTCCTTATATGGGACAATGATCTTTAGAAGTGCCAGAAATAGTGAAGATGTTCTAAACAAAATATATCAAGGAACAGGATTAGTACTTCACGTTATCACTGGAGATCAGGAAGCGGAATACTCTTTTCTGGCAGCAATGGACAGCTTCCCTAGCAATAATGAAAATATTCTTGTGATTGATACCGGTGGTGGTTCAACAGAATTTATTTTTGGAAAAAACAGGAAAGTTGAAATTGCTAAATCAATTGATGTCGGGGCTGTAACTTTAACTGAAAGATTTGGACTTGATTGTGAAGTTGATGCAACTACTTTGCTGAAATGTGATGATTTCTTGTTCAGTAAATTTAGAGATATAAAAGAAGATTTTGTACCCAGAGCAATAATTGGGATCGGGGGAACAGTAACCACCCTTGCTTCAATTATTCAGAAGTTAGAGTCATACTCTGTGAGTAAGATACATGGCGCAAAAGTTAATCTGAAAGATATAATTGAGTTAGAAGCTGAACTTGCTAGTAAAAATATAGAGAAGAGAAAAAGTATTATTGGCTTATCTCCTAAAAGAGCAGATATTATTTTAGGTGGAATTTTAATTGTTAAGAGTATTTTAATGAAATATGGAGTTAATGAAATGTTAGTTTGTGATCATGGACTACGCTATGGATTAGCTTTAAAAGAAGGGAGGAAACAATGAGTTCTTTTTTTTCATCTAAATCGAAAGATTTACAGAATTTGATTAATAAGTATATTGATGTAGTTGAGCGCTGTGCTTTAGTCTTTGAAGAAGGAATAAGATGCTATATTAATTGGAAGGAAGAGAGATTTGCCAATTACTACAAGGATATGGTTAGTCTTGAGAATGAAGCTGATGAATTGAGGCATGATATCAAATTCAAACTCTATTCCTATATGCTAATTCCTGAATCACGTGGAGATGTTTTAGGGATTATTGAAACTTTAGATGATGTAGTAGATGTATGTAAAAAAGTGATGGAACAAATGTCCATAGAACAACCTGATATACCAGAAAATCTAAGACCCGGTTATTTAGAGCTTTCTGAGTTATCATCTAAGACAATTTTAGAACTGGTAAAAGCTACACGGGCCTTCTTTACAGAAATTAAATTAGTTGAAAACTATATTAACAAAGTCCATTTCTATGAGCATGAAGCTGATAAATTAGAGGAATCATTGAAAAGAAAGATATTTGAACATCGCGATATTGCCTATTTATCTGTCAAAATGCATCTTCGTTATTTTGTGGAAAAGATTGTACTACCTTCAGACATGGCTGAATCTGTGGCTGAGAGACTGTCCGTTTATGTCATAAAAAGAAGACTCTAATCTAAGATGATTACTTCTTTAGTATTTCTTTCGAGTGGCATTTTCTTAGGATGGTCATTAGGAGCTAATCATGCAGGTATCTTTTGGGGAACAGCTGTCGGCACTAAGATGGTCCGTTTTAAAACAGCGGCCTTATTATGTAGTATTTTTGTCGTTTTGGGAGCTGTTATAGGAGGAAGTGGAGCTAGTGGAACCCTTAATAAATTGGGAACTATAGAACATATTGCAGCTGCTTTTACGGTTGCTTTAGCTGCAGCCGCAACAACTTATGCCATGAGTAGGGCAGGCTTGCCAATCTCTACCAGTCAGGCTATAATCGGTGGTATAATTGGCTGGAATGTCTATTCGCATAGACTCACAGACTATATAGTTTTAGTAAAAATAGCTCTAACATGGGTAATTTCTCCTATTCTTACAGGACTTATCACCTTTCTTCTATTCAAAATAGTTCAATATTTCTTCAATCGAACAAAAATGCACATGGTTCAAATAGATAATTTAACGAGATTGGGTTTAATAATAGTCGGTATTTTTGGTTCATATGCCCTAGGAGCAAATAATATCGGAAATGTTATGGGTGTCTTTGTGAGTTCAAATCCATTTAAAACAATTCACTTCATGAACATAATTAGCTTGGACCCAACTAAGATACTTTTCTTTGTAGGAGGAATAGCTATAGCAGTTGGAGTTTCAACTTATTCCAAGAAAGTCATGAGTACTATAGGTAATAATCTTTATAGGTTCTCACCAATAACAGCTCTAATTGTTGTTTTGTCTGTATCTTTAACCATGTTTCTTTTTGCTTCATCAACTATTCATCATTTTTTAGTAAGTAACGGCCTGCCTGCTTTTCCATTAGTGCCTATTTCAGCATCACAAGCCATTATTGGTGCAGTGATTGGACTAGGAATAGCGAGAAAAAATGTTGATGTAAATTTCCAGCAATTGAGAAAGATTATTGTTGGTTGGATTGTTACTCCTATCTTTGCTTTCTTGATTTCTTATATTTCTCTCTATTTTATAGAAAATGTATTCTTGCAAGTTGTTAACTAGAATCTCTCTATCTCTCTATCTCTCTATCTCTCTATCTCTCTATCTCTCTATCTCTCTATCTCTCTATCTCTCTATCTCTCTATCTTCCCTTTAATCCTAGTAATTCTCTTTTCAGCTTCAGCGATTAATTCTAGTTTAAATTCAGATTCTTCATGGAGCATTAGATAAGCTTTTTTTGCATAGTTCAAGGCTTGAGGGAGGTCTTTAATTTTATGCTCAAATAGCTTAGAGATTTCGAGGCAGGCATGAGGAGAGTTTGTTTCCTTTATTTTCAAATAATCAATTGCTAATTGATGTTCATTATCTTTTTTCAGAATTTTTGCTAAGAGAAGGAGGGAATCTTCACTAACAGATTGGTTTGCTGCCAGAGTCTTCAAGAGAGGCAAGGCAATATCATTCAAACCTATATCCACAAGAAACTTTGCAAGGTTTGAGTTATCAATTTTATATTTGTTCAGATAATCAAGGTTAGTGAAATCCAGATTTTGACAAATAGTTAAGATTCTGGTTAATGAAAACAAGTCTTGCTCATTATGATAAAAGACATGGGAAATCTCTTCAGCGTTAGTTGTAGCCAGATAATCAAAGTAAGTTTTTGGAATAAACTCACCAGGGATATCATTGGAATAATCACGAATATAATTTAATATCACTGCTTCGATGTTTTGGAGCTTGCATCCTTGCAGGAGTGGTTTCCAGAAGCGTCTTGAGAGATGGAGCAGGTCTAAGAAGTCCAAGTTCCTAATAGAATATTGATTTTTGTGATACTTAAATCTATTATCTAAAAGGGGTATATCATAGCATTTCCCATTATAACTTACTAAAATTTTAAACTCTGATAATAATTCTGAAAGTACTTGCATCAACAAAACTTCGTTTTCCGGTGATTCAATAAAATACTGTTTGAGATGCCACTTCTCTTCCCTCATAAAAAGTACACCTGTTAGAAAGGCATAAGTATTGGCACCTCTGTCTAAACCGGTAGTTTCAGTATCTAAGAATATTATCTCTTCTGGGGAAGCAAGGTTAAATATTTTACTATAAATATATAACCAGGTGGGTATTTCCGGCTTCGAAGTTGTAAGATTTCCTTCTTTGTTAAAAGCTATCTCCCTCTCATGCAGAAATACACGATGAGAATCAACTTCAATAAAAGAACCAACTATAAAGTCATTAATCGGTTTGGGATCACGGACCTTCTTCTGAGATTCTTCAGCTAAATCATCTAAAAATAGTTTTAAATCACTCAAGAGGCAATCCTATTATTTCATTTAATAATTCTAAGACACTTTCTTTAGCTCCATAGCCATTTTCAGCTACGGGTCCTGTGCAGGATGGACAGCCCTCACTGCATGAGCAACCTTCTACTTGTTCATAACAAAGGTGTAACATTTCATCTAGAGAAGAGAATAACTGCTTAGAAAGTCCTATTCCTCCTTTAAATGAATCATAGATTATGATTGCTCCTTTTCCATCGTTGAGCATTGAATCATTGCTGAAATTCACTTGAATATCTCCACTATCACACATTAGATATAAGGGGGCAAGATTGCGGATTAGATAAGCAAGACCAGACATTGTACTCTGAATTTTAACAGGGAT
Organism: Candidatus Cloacimonadota bacterium; assembly: GCA_016838885.1. Classification (GTDB taxonomy): domain Bacteria; phylum Cloacimonadota; class Cloacimonadia; order Cloacimonadales; family JAFGVF01; genus JAEKNW01. The sequence goes on along the minus strand of JAEKNW010000073.1, from coordinate 2,351 downwards.
TTCCGCATTTCTATGACATTGACGACACAAGGTAACTAAATTATCCATTTTATTAGCTTCCTGAGAATTAGAAAATGACTTGAAGGGCTTAATATGATGAACATCGAAGGACACACTACTCTCTAATTTACCACAATTTTGGCAGGCATAGTGGTCTCTTTGCTTGACTTGTTTCTTAATCTCATTCCAATCTTTTCCGTAATTATTAGCTTGAGAACTATTACCTTTAGTTTCTAAAAACTCTTCATAAAAATCTGATAGTGTTAAGATTACTCCTTTTGTGGGAAGAGTTGTTTGAGGTAAATCTAAGTCTTCACTATCTAAAATCTCTCGTGTATCCCATTTAAGCTTCTTAAAACCTGTAACTTGTGTATGAACATTCAAAACAGCATAATGGGCTTTACCAAAAATATAGCTATAGAGGTCTATCTCTTTCATTAATTCATAATCAGTCTTTATGATTGGCTCAGTATAATAATCTTTATCATGTTCCATTACTTCAATGTTTCTGAGTTTATCATCAAACTTAGTAACGATAAAAGGGTCTCCATTATGGATATATACAGCTCTTTCATGGGCAAACCAATAGGCACTGTTATGGTCAATCAAACCAATATTCTTTCCTTCATGCATGACTGAAAAACTATTAGAACTTATTGTTCTCAAAGAAGTTCTCTGTGCAGGTGAATAAGGAGAATTCCAGTAAACAACTCCATCGCGTTCAATAGCATAGCCCTTGTCTAAAAGAAAGTCCAGTAACTCATTTATGCTCACACGAGAAACCCCATAATAAATCTCCTTACGATCGTAAGGAAGTTCGTAAAGGGTAGATTTGAGGTGATCAAGTAAAATATAAGGGTTGTTAGCATCTAGCAAAGCATGTTCAGGGGTCATTGCGAAGAGATATTCAGGGTGTTGAACTAGATATTGATTTATTAAATTCGAATTAGCTACCATGACCACCAAAGAATCATTTCCAGTTCTGCCCGCCCTCCCTGCTTGCTGAAGCGTTGAGGCGATTGAGCCGGGATAGCCATTGATGATGATAACATCTAAATCACCTATATCTATTCCTAATTCCATAGCATTAGTGGAAACAACACTTGTCAATTCTCCACTCTTAAATTGCTCTTCAATCTCACGTCTTTCCTGTTTTAAATAGCCACTTCTATACCCTGCTAAGGCATTACTATTGTTCTTTTTAAGCTTATTAACAATTAATTCAACTGATCTCCGAGAGCGAGTAAAAATCAGGGTTTGAACATTTAACTTATCGAAGAAATGGGCCAAGCGAGTAGTCTCTTGTAAAGCACTTCTTCTTATCCCTAATTCAACATTTACAAGGGGAGGATTATAAATCAGAAAATGACGGTTACCTTGGCCTGAAGAATCCTCATCAACTATCATAAATAGTTGCTCTAAGATAGAAGTACTAAATTCACGAGTATTACCTATGGTGGCTGAAGTTAAAATAAAAGTTGGAAAACTTCCATAATAAGAACATAACCTTTTTAATCTACGCAGAACATTTGTGAAGTGAGAACCAAAAATACCACGATATACATGGACTTCATCTATAATTACATATTTGAGGTTGGCAAAAAAATTAGTCCAACTACTATGATTTGGTAAAATACTCAGATGTAACATATCAGGGTTTGAAATAATAATCTGTGACTTATCCCTAATGGCTTTCCTATAACTTTGCTCAGTATCTCCATCATAAATATTTAAATTAACTTTCCTTCCTGAAATACTATTAAAAGTTTCAATTAGAGGAGAAAATGACTTAAACTGGTCTTGAGCTAATGCTTTGGTTGGGTATAAACAAAGGGTCGTAGTCTCTGGAATGAATGATAAAGAATGGAGAATAGGAAGCTGATAACATAAGCTCTTGCCACTGGAAACACCAGTAGAGATGACTGTATTTGTTCCTTTTAAAATGTAACTAATTGCCTTAGCTTGATGCTTATATAATTTTTGATAACCCATTTCTTCTAAAGTGTTCTTCACCCATTCATGTAAATTCTGGGGTATCTCTGACCACTCAGCTTCCTTACCCTTAATTAAATGTTGAACTGCTATATTTGTTCTAAAACTACTATCCTCTAAAAATTTATCTAACACCTCATAATTTGCCATTTCTCTTACCTCTTTCTACTATTGCCAAATCATTAGATTTTTCTTGATGTCAGTTAATTTGATGCTCCCTAATTAGTCAACCTAAAAGTTAGAAGTAACCCCTTCAACCCAAATAATGCAGTAGATCTTTGAGAGTAGCACTATATTCTTTTGCAAAAGTAACTTCCATAATTTTCAGGAATATATATATTATATGCCTTCAAATTCTG
>JAEKNW010000072.1 GCA_016838885.1 Candidatus Cloacimonadota bacterium | reverse complement strand
TCCTTTCATATTGTCTCCTAGAATTTCATTTATTTCTATCTAGGAAACTGTACCAGATTAAACTTCCAAATCTGTACCATTTTAAACTTCTATTGACAGGCGTAGAACAAAACCATGAAGAAGCTTATAAATGGTATAAGCTTGCTGCTGAGCAAGGTGATGCAGGTGCGCAAAATAATCTTGGTAGTTGCTACTATCATGGAAATGGAGTAGTCCAAAACTATGCAGAAGCTGTTAAATGGTATAAGCTTGCTGCGGAGCAAGGCCATGAAGATGCCCAAAATAATCTTGGTGGTTGCTACTATCATGGAAATGGAGTAGTCCAAAACTATGCAGAAGCTGTTAAATGGTATAAGCTTGCTGCTGAGCAAGGTTATCCTCTTGCTCAAAAGAACCTCGGTAATTGTTACTATTATGGAAAAGGTGTAGAAAAAAACTTTGAAGAAGCTGTTAAATGGTTTAAGCTTGCTGCGGAGCAAGGTGATGCAGATGCACAATATGATCTAGGTTACTGTTACGATCACGGCCATGGAGTTGAAAAAAATCATAGTGAAGCTGTTAAATGTTATAAGCTTGCTGCAGAGCAAGGCAATGCCAGTGCACAAAAAGAACTAGATAAATTATAGTTATAGGTATAATTGTAACAAGGGAGGAAACAAGTCAAGTTAGAGGAAGCTGAAATTACTGCTCTTAAAATAAATGCAGCTTGGTGTATTACAAAACTGGGAGTTTCTTAAGTTCTCGCTAAGAAATACCTAAAAGGGATAATTAATTTAGCCTGGAGTAAATCCATAAGGATTGTATCCAGGCAAGAAATTCAGAATAAAATTGTTTTAGTTGATACCTAATAAGGAGAAAGAATGAGTACTATTTTAAACAGAATGAAAAAACTAAAAGAACAGAAAGATAAAAAGATTATTAATGATCATCCGGTCGCAAATGAGAATATTGCAATAAAAATGCAATATTTGAATGGACTTGCCTTAATGATGAATGTAGATGAAGATATTGCAGAGTCAGAGAAAAAGTTTTTTATAGCATTAATTGAAGGGTTTGGACTTGACGATTCAGTTTTTGATGATTTTATTTCATTTGCAAAAAATCCCGATGATGAACAGATTGATGAATTATTTGAAGAGTTATCCAAAACAGAACTAACTAAATTTTATTTTGTTCTTGATTGCTATAATATTGCCTATAAAGATGAAAGGATTGCAGATGAAGAGAAAGAACTTATTAATATGTTTGTTGAGATGTTGAACTTTGAAGAAAAAGAAAATGAACTATTTAACACAATCAAACAACAAGACTACAAAAAT
>JAEKNW010000071.1 GCA_016838885.1 Candidatus Cloacimonadota bacterium | reverse complement strand
CAGTAGAACTTTGATGAAGAGTGCTAGATTCTTTTAGCAAAATAAGTTACAGAATTTAAAGGCATATAATATATATATTCCTGAAAATTATGTAGCTTAATTTTGCAAAAGAAGATAGTGCTATTCGCTTTTTCCCTAAATTCTACTGCATTATTTGGGTTTAACACAAGTAGAATAATATTATCTCTAAATTATAGCTAACATATCATCAAGTTCATTATAAAAGAAATCTACTTCTTGTCAATTATAATAAGTTTTGATTTTCATCTATCAGTATCAAAGTATGAATGAGTCTCAAGTGATAAATCAAAGGGACTGAAGATTCAGTCCCTTTTTTTATATTATTTAAGTATTTCTTATGCTTTTACATTGCAGACAATGTTTCTGAATCTTGCCGGAGCAACCCCATGAGAGAGGTGCATAGCTTGACCAGGTTCACCTTTACCGCAGTAAGATGTTCCATGGAATTTCCATTCAGACTCCGAGCAAATAGCATCACAAGCACCCCAGAATTCAGGAGTAATCCCAAAGTAGGTAGGTTCTTTTACGATACCAACTATAGCACCATCAACAATTTTATAGCCGATTTCGGTAGTGAATTGGAAGTTATTTCTATTATCATCGATAGACCAAGTCTTGGTAAAATCGATGTAATATCCTCTTTCTGTAGATTTAATTAAATCTTCTAAACTTCCGGCTTTTCCGGGAGCTAGGCAGAAGTTAGTCATTCTCACGAGTGGGAAGTCATCTGCAAAAGAGGCCATCATATTAGAAGATGGTTCTAAACCTAGTTGAGGAGCAATTTCACGAGAAGTTTGTTGATCTAAAAGAATACCATCTTTGATGATATCTACTCTTCTTCCTGGAACACCTTCATCATCAACCAAGTGATAACCGATACCGCGAGGGTCAGTAGAGTCACTATAAATATGCACTTGTTCAGAACCATATTTGAAGTTACCTAACATGGCAGGTTTGATAAATGTTTTACCGGCATAGGAGATTTCCATTCCAAGAATTCTGTCAGCTTCTGTAGCATGACCAACACTTTCATGAAGCTGTAAAGCCAGGTGCCCACCACCAATAATAAGGTCAGCTTTTTCTTCTTCAATAGTAGGAGCGTCTAAGAGATCAATAACCTCTTTTACGATTCTTTCGACATTTTCTTCTAGTTTAGCATTTCTAACAACTTCGAATCCACCTCTTTGAGTACTCATGTGTCCGGGCCAAGTTCTGGTCTGCATTCCCTTACTGTTAACAGCAATAACAGACATTGATGGCATGGTATCATATACAAGAGTATCTACGAAAGTACCTTCAGTATTAGCATAGACTTTATACTGTCTATAAAAATCACTATGGACAGAAGAGTGAATAATTTGCGGATTCTCGTTAAGTTTATTAGCTATATTTTGGAAATACTCAATTTTTTGGTCATCATCCATAGCAAAAGGATCTTCTTCAGGAACATAATAGTAAGAACCTGTAGTTGGCTTGATTGCTGTGAATTTAACAGGGGTATGTCTAAATCTGGCACTATGTTTAGCATTACTGATAGCAAGATTTATGAGGCTATCGACCTTGGTAACATCCATAACATCTGTACCTGCAAAACCCCAGCAGCCATCAACTAAGACTCTGATTCCTAAGGCTTCTCCATCAGTTGATTTAGAAATATGCTTAAGATTCTTCTTCTCAAAATAGATTGTTTGACTATCAGAAGAGGTGAATCTTACATCCCCAAACTGGATATGTCTTTTGTTCAATTTATTTATAATATCATATATTAGTTTTTTCATTGAGCTCTCCTATATTGTTTTAGTAGATGATGTTACGTGGAATTTACCCACTTTAACATGTGGCATCTTAACTGATGAGATACTAAAGGCTCCATAATTAGAAGAGAATGGTATCACAAAACTACTATCTTCAATTTCAGTAATATTTTCTAAGATAGAAGAAATCTTCTCGGTAAATCTAAGGTTATTAACCACTTTAGTGATTTTCCCATCTTCTATTAAGAATGTTCCATCACGGGTTAAACCTGTAAGAGAAGTCTCTTTAACATTAATGAAGTTCATATAGTGTAAACTTGAGATATAGATACCTTTTTTTACCCCGGATATCATTTCATCTAAAGATTTATCTCCCTGCTCCATCACTAAGCAAGAGCCATCATTACCATTTATGGGCAAGCCTGTCTTGTGTCCGTAATAGGTATTCACTAAAAAGTTCTTAAAGACTCCTTTCTCTATCAGCATTAACTTATCTAGTTTGTGTCCTTCCCCATTATAGTCAAAGTTAACTAAATCAGCATCATGTGGGTCGTCATACACAGTGATGTTGCTTGGGAATACTTGTTGATTATCTTTACCTTCAAAGAAACTAGACTTTCTATCCAAAGCACCTGCACTAAATGAGCTACCTAAGTAACTTAGATATTCACCAATACAACGAGGGGCTAAGATAACTTCATAATGGTCAGGTTCTAAATCTACAACTTCAGCTTTCCCTGCAATTAGTTTTCTTTCAAAACTCTCTAAAGCTCTGTCAAAGTTTAGATTGCCAATATTCTCTCCACCTAAAGACTCTAATACTGTTACCATATTCTTATCTGCAACACCTTTAATCTCTAACATAATAGGAGAGTTAAAACTTGTTTTATCGACACCATTACTATTGATTACAGTATAGGTCTGATAATTACAGATAAAGGTTCCAAATACTTTAAAACCATGTTTCTTGGACACTGAAGCGAATTTTTCTAATACATCAATTTTATTATCTAATGAAAGTTTGATAATATTATCTTCTTTTACAGCTTCATCAGTTTTAGTAAGATCACTTTCGATATCAACAAAGTCTTCGTCATTAGGAAGTTTATTGATTAACTCAAATGATTCTACTAATTTATGATTAAGTTTCTTCACATCAGGATCAGAAATAGCAAATGATAATGATTTCTTTTCTTGATAAATAGTTACCCAAAGCTGTTGGCTACTTTTGCTAATATTGTAGTTTACTTGGCTTTGATAAAAACGCAGAAAGTCTGTTTGCCAACTACTGTGATTAAAGATAAACTTGTAATCCTTATGTGTTGCAATAACTTCCTTGAGGAATTTTCTTAATTGTTCTTGCATTACTAACTCCTATTAATAGTAATTTAGCGTTGTTGCTTGGAAATTCCTTTTTACCAGTTTTCCAAACCCTCTTTCATCTCGGATACCTTCTGAAATATCATATATTCTCTCCCCCCTAAGATAGGTTTGAGTTACTTTACAGTTTATTTTTACATCTTTAAAAGATGAATAAGTATCAATATTGTTTTCGCTTAAATTTGGGTCAATGACCACAAAATCAGCATGCTTTTCTTTATCAAAGCCACCTTTTAGATGATCCACTCCTAATATTTTGGATGGATTTCCTGCCAACATTCTTTCTAAATTTCCTAAAGTCATTCTCTTTGTTAAATAATATTCAGAGAAAAGATAAGGAATCATGTACTGCAAATCAAGGTAATTCACGACTCCGGAAATGTCTTCTTCAGTGTAATTCAAGTCTTGGTTGATAAAACCACTATCTGTAGATATTGAAGGTACTTTACCTGTCTGAATTAAACTATCGATTGATAAATTAGTGTTGTTTTCCTGAACTCCAGGCAAATAGATACTCTCTTTATTTGCTAAAAAATAATGCGGATTAATATCATAAGTGCAGTGATATTTTTTAGTTGAGTTCATCACAAAATCTACTATCTCCGGTGAAACTATATTAAAAAGGTGAACCTGAGTTTCCTGGGATCTCCGAAAAAGTTTTTTAACTGCTTCAAATTGATACTTACTGATATCATGTGGATCTGCACTTTTATTCTTACAATAATTAGGAAAATCTAGAGGGAATACTCCAAAGAGAATCTGAGAATTAGAAAAATCTGTAAATAGCTCTAGTATCTCTTCATAATCTAAAGGAGATAGAGTATTGTTGTTACTGTAAAGATAAAACTCTAAGCCCACCACACCATTCTTAGATAATTCAGAGATTTCTTCATTATAATAGGGGTAGTCATCACTATTTATCATGCCCCATATTCCATAATCTATCAATGAATTATTCTCATACTTCTTGGCAATTTCAGAAAAATCATAGCCTTCAGTTAGGGGATTTTGGGTATTACTACTACTATCTGCCATATAGGTAATACCCCCCATGGCAGCAGCTTTAGAGGCATTATAGAAATAGTTTTGCCAATTTTGATTATCTGATCTAAAATGAGTATGGACATCAATCCCACCAGGCAAAACATATTTGCCTTCAAGATCTATTATGGTTGTGTTTTCTGGAGGAGTTATCGAATCTTCACGCACATCTACAATTTTTTCATCGAATAAAATATCAACTTTTCTCTCTTTGGTAATCCCGGCAGAGATAGTTGCATTCTTAAATAGTATCATTCTCGTTCCTTATTTTAAGTAAAAATAACATTTAACAGTAGAAAGTTATATTGAACTCAAATAATGTAGTAGGCCACATTATACAAGTTAATTCTTATAAACATAATATTGTATTTTGCTTTTTCTGTCAATTAATTTCTTGCAATACCTTGTTTATGCTCCTGAGAGACTGCTCAACCATCAAGCCACCTTTAACCCAAATAATGCAGTAGACCTTTGCGAATAGCACAATATTCTTTTGCAAAAGTAACTGCACTCTTCTCTAAAGCTCTACTGCAACATTCGGGTTTAAACCACTCCACTTGAGCGATAGAACATTGTGTAAACACTTCCCGAAATAACATGTCCACATAATAGACAAAAAAAAAGTGTAGGCAAGCCTACACTTTAACTGAGTAGTGTTTTAAAATTATTTAAGTATTAAGGTTTTTCTTTTAGTAACAAAACGTTTATTTTCTTTTACTTGGACAGTATAACTGCCATTCTGTAAGAGATTACCGGAGAAATCAGTACGATCCCATTCAAAAGTATAGTCCCCTACAGTAAAGATATTGGAAGCAATAGTAGTAACTACTAATCCCTCTTGATTAATAACTTCGATAGTTAGGTGAACATCGTTATTGCAGTAAAAGCTGATAACAGCAAGGTCACTCACCTCTTCAGGTGATACACTGAAGTTACTAATATTTTCATAAGTTTTATTACCAGCGAATAAAACCATAGTACAAACTAATAAGAATAAAACAATTAATCTTTTTTTCATAATTCCTCCACTAAACTCACCCTTACTACGTTGCACATTTTATTCCATAAACTTCTATTTTACTGTTAGTTGGCATCATCTTCTAATTTTAGGATGTTTCTTTGAATTCCTTGGCCTATTTGTTTCATCCTTGGGGAGGCATTATTGCCCATGGATAATAATACTTGATTAGCTTTTTGGTAGAATTTTCTAGCATCGGTGAAATTATCAAGATTTGCATAAGTTTCTGCTAAACCAAGATAATTATAAATTAGGTTTTCCTTAATTTCCACAGATGTGTTATTTCCAAAAGATTCATAAACTTCTTGAGCTTTTTGATAATATTCAATGGCTTCTTCATGTTTATTTTGGGTAATCCCAATATCTGCCAGTCCCATATAGGCATCACCTAAAGCTAAGTAGACAGCAACTTGGTATTCATTATACTGAGAAAATGACATTTCGGTTAATGATTCTAAAATTGAGATAGCATTCGCGTAATATTTCGGAGCATCCTCTCGCTTGTTTTGAATCATAGTGTCTTCTGCAATGGAGATCAAAGCATTAGCATAGCCTAATTGAACAACAATTCCATATCTAGCGATATCGGTTTTTGCAGTCTCTTTAATGGAAAGAAATATCTGGTTAGCTCTCTCAAAATTTCTGATAGCATCTGCGTGTTCTCCCATTCTTAAATATGTTTCTGCTAACCTGGAATAATGTCCGATATAGGGTGCAGTAAGACGGGCAACTACTTCATCTTTATAGGTAGTAGTATCCATGATTGAATTAACTACATAGATATTTTCAAGTAGCTCCACATAGATATCGAAGGCTGATGAGTCTGAATATAAAGCTGAACCAGGGTTAAGTTTATAGACCATTACGTGGTCTTCAAGATGATCATCAAGCCCCAAGAATTGTCCACCCACAGTAGAAGCAAAGTAGATAGGCCTTTTCCCTAAATTATCTTTGATTATTTGCATTGTAGCTTTATCTTGACCACGCCAGTAGCCCAAGGAAAGATCATCCTTTTCGACAGTAAATCTCACTGTTGAATTATTATATGGAATATTGTAGGTTACAGGTCTTTCAAATCTTTCTGGGGTTATCAAACCTTCAATTTGAGAATCATGAATAGAGAAATTAATTCCTTCTCTATCTCTAAGTTGACGGATATACCAAGGGGTATTCATTAGTGAATAATTGGCGACACTGACATCTTTTCTAATCCCTAAGCATTCACGGTTTTTAAAATCCATAGCCATAGCAATTTGAGCTTTTGTGTTTGAGTCAGGATTAACTCCTTTTGCTGGGAGGATAGTATCAGGTTGATTTGCCAAGATATATGGGTCATCCACAGCCTGTGCATACCACAAGGGGAAAGTATCATTATCGCCATTAGTAAAGATAATAGCATTTTCTTCGAGAGAGTTAAGGAAATTCATTCCATACTCAGCCGCATAATATTCTTTTGATCTATCAACACGATAATATTGAGATATAAAAGTGACAGTAGGGACCATAAATGCTATGATCATCACTATTCCATAGAGTTTTTTGCTTTTAAATAGGTTTATAAGTCCATAAATCAAGCCAATAGCCATGAAAGTTGCCCAGAGATTATAGGCAGTAACAAAGAAATAATCACGAGGTCGCGGAGTATCCAAAGGAATATTCATCACAAAAACCATAGCAATTGAAGCCATGAAAAAAAGTGAGAAGAGGTAGATAAATGATGTTTTATTCTTCTTAAACTGGAAATAAATCCCAAAAAGACCTAGAAGATAGGTAACAGGAACAAAAATAAAGCTTAAGATTCCTTGGGGAATCGAGAGCCATTTACTTAACATTTCTGTATTAAAAAACTGCCAGTTAAAGTATCTAAAGAAATGAGTCCCCATTTGTCCTGAAAGGAAGGTAGAATTTCTAGTGAAGATATCGTTTTTCCCAAATTGTTCACGATTAAAGAAAGCCATAAATCTTTCCCATGTTTGAGGGTCACCTTCGTTGATGAATGGTCTAAAAGAGGCTCTTATAGGAATATAGAGATGGGTAGAAAATCCAATAATCAGAACAATTACAGCCAGAATCCACGCGGTTGAATTAACCCTACCTCGCAGGTAGTACATAAGGACAGATACTGTTGCTAAGGCAAAGAGGGGTTGGGAAAATGATGAAAACTTAAAATCCATCACGAAATAAAACACAAAGAGTCCAATGACCCAATAGACCAATTGGATATAGAATCCATCTTTTTTAAGATAAGGTTTAATTAATGGGAATACCGCTATTAAGAGGACAGCTGGAGCAATTTGCAAGACTGTTTGGTGTAATCCGAATCCTAAAAAGAAAAGATAAATTATGAAGATCAGATAGTTTTGATGAGAGAGGTCTTCAGATTTTTGTAACCAAACTAAAAGCAGATAGATTATGAAATTAATAAAAAAGGCTAAACCTGAGTAAACTTCAGCTTCTACGCTATTTGTCCAGAAGGTGAAAGAAAAGGCGGTTAATAATGCTGCTATTATGCCGATAGGAACAGCCACATTAACTCTTTTTTCAAACATACTAACTAATTTTATAGTATAAAGATAGGTAAACATAACAGCCAATGCTCCTAATAAAGAGGAGAAGAAACTATTCACCTGAGGTGTGGACATGCCAAGTCCAAGTATATTCATAAATCTGCCTAAGATGATATAAGTAGGATTACCTGGGGCGTGCAAAACAGAGAATATTTTAGCTGTAGTGGCATATTCTCCGGCATCCCAAAAGGCTAATGAGGGTGAGTTGGTCATTTGATAAATGACCATCACAAAAGCAAATACTATAAAGGCAATAATAGCGTTTTGCTTTGGTTCAATAATTTGAATTGGTTTAATTATATCTTCTTTTATCTTCGCGTCTTTGGGGACTTCAAACCCCTTAGTAATTTTACTCTTTCTACTCATAAAATGTTATCTCCAAAGTTCTATTTAAGGCCTGATTTAGCTGTACTTGCAATGATTTGTTTTTGGGCAAGGAAGAATAGGAATACTAAAGGCAGAATACTAAAGGTAGAAGCTGCCATCAACAAGGCTGTCTCTGTACCGGAATCTTGACTAAAGTAACTTATTCCCACCTGTAAGACTCGTAAATCCTTACTATCTGTCATGATTAATGGCCACATAAAACTGTTCCAGCTCCCAATTACTGAAAAGATAGAGGCTGTAGCAATAACTGGTCTTGACAGAGGTAATACTATTCTCCATAATGTGCCAAACATGCTACATCCATCAATGGCTGCAGCATCAAACAACTCTTGTGGAATTGTTTTGAATTGTTGTCTAAAAAGGAAGATAGTAAAGATGTTTGCTACCCAAGGAACGATCAAAGCAAAGTAAGTATCCACAAGTCCAAATTGGCTTAATACAATATAGGAAGGTATTAAGTAGATTGGTTGAGGTACCATCATCATACTTATCAATAAATAAAAGAGAAAGTCTTTGCCATAGAAATTCATCCTAGCAAAAGCATAGGCAGCTAATGAGGAAGTAAAGAGGACTCCTATCAAGGTCATCAGTGCAACAAAGATAGTATTTTTGAAGTAGAGGGCAAAAGGAACCTTATTCCAAGCTTTAGCAAAGTTATCAAAATATGGTTTTATATAGCTTCCCTCGACAATATCGTCTTTATGAACCATGATATACTGCAGTTTTGCTTCGTCCGATAAAACAACTCTTTTTGTCCTGTTTTCAATAGTCCCATTATCAGTTCTATATTTATAGTCTAAATCGTAAGCAATTTCTGTATGTATATTTTTAGGATGGAGAATAAGTTGGCCGTCTATAGTATAAGTACTAACTAAGACCGAATCTCCCACTTCTAGCGCTCTTCCAATTCCTAGTTTCTTACCATCTTCTTCAATATAGGTAAATTTATTTTTCCAGTTAAAGCCAATATTTCCATCATTAATTTCAACTTGATCCTTCAAAGCTGTATTTATCATCCAAAGAAAAGGAATAATCATGATAAGACCAAAGATTATCAGAAAGGTGTAAATTATAATACTGAAAGGTGTGTTTTTCATCAGTGGTCTCCTCTATTCGTAAGTAACGTGCTTTTCTAAGCGTTTTTGGATAAGGGTAAGTAGTAGAATCACAACAAATAGCACTAATGCTATAGCGTTGGCATAAGAAAAATCTAGGTTTATGAAACCAGCTTCGTAGATATAATAAACTATCAAAGAGGTAGTACCTTGAGGTCCGCCGGCTGGATTACCTGTCATTAAATATATTTGTGAGAATGATTGGAAAGTAACAATTGTGGTCATCATCAAAACATAATACGTTGTTGGCGAGATTAAGGGAAGAGTAATCCCAAAGAACTGCTTCCTTTTACTGGCTCCATCAATCGCAGAGGCTTCATAATACTCTTTGGCAATATTTTGCAGTCCGGCTAGATAGATAATAGTATTATATCCAATACTTTTCCATACCGTAACAATCATAATGGAGAAGAGGGCTAGAGAAGGTCCCCCCATCCAATCTGGGAGAGTAATCCCAAAATTATTAAAGAGCATAGTAAAAATTCCTGTTGGCTCATTAAGCCAGCCAAGAGGTTCTAAGCCAATTCCCTCTAAAAAATAATTCAATAAACCGCTTCTTTGTTGAAAGATAATCTTCCACACAATTGAGACAGCAACCATTGAGGTAACATAGGGTAAGAAGTAGGCTGTTCGGAAAAAACCCCTCAGCCACTTTATGTTATTTAGCAACACGGCAAATAGCAAGGAGAATATTATTGTTGCAGGTACGACCAAGATGACGAACCAGACAGTATTTATCATGGATTGGATAAATTCTTGGTCTGTGAAAAGTTTAGCATAATTAGCTAATCCGACAAACTTATCGACACCTGTCAGCTTCCAATCAAAGAAACTGATAATAAAAGATAACACAATCGGCACAAATCTAAAAGCAATAATAATAATCATTGCTGGTAAAATATATAAATACGGGCTTAGTTTATTTTTTTTCATACCATATCCTATGTTTTTTTTACAAATTTGTATAATGATTAAATGTTGTCAAATGTTTTATCATACATGTTTAGTTAATTTCTGTTAAATCTATAAAAGCACCTGATTTTGAGATAAATTATATTTCTATAACAGACTGAAAATATGCTACATATAAACCCCATTAAGAATAAAAAAAAACAGCCCCCACGAGGATTTGGAGGGCTGTTACACACTAAGCACACTGGTTATTTGTTGATCATCATTTCCAGATGGTCTATATATTTTTGAGGTCCACCAGACTGGTAACCGGTTTGACCGATCACCTTTCCTTCTGCATCTGTTAGTAATATAGTTGGATATCCACGAACTCCATACTTTTGTTGAAGTTCTTGTCTTTTCAATTGTTCTTCTTGGGGAAGTTGTTGGAAAGTAGTCGGGAAATCAATTTTTAGCATTACTAAATGTTTATCAGCATAATCTGCAAATTCTTGGTGGGAGAACACTTCATCAACTAATCGGATACACCATTTACACCAATCAGAACCTGTGAAGTTGATAAGTACAACTTTATTTTCTTGGCTTGCTTTTTCCAGAGCCATATCATAATCTTCTAACCAGTTTATATGATTATCAGTAGTAGCTTCAGTAACTTCAGCTTTTTCTTGAGCACAACTCAAAGTCGAAAGCATCAGAAATAGTATTGTTAGAATTATCATTATTGGATTTCTCATATTTCCTCACCATTTACTATTATTTTTGTTTCAAGTTCAGCTGCTTTTTTTAGCATAAAAGAGACGCCACAGTATCTTTCTTCGGATAAATTTACAGCTTTCTTAATCTTATCAATAGGTAAATCATCACCTTCAAATTGATAAGTTAAGTAAATTTTGGTGTAATAAACCGGGTGTTCTTCTGAAGGATCAGCATCAGCTTCCATCCAGAATTTGTAATCTTGAACTTTCATCTTTTTTAAGATTGATACGACATCCATTCCAGTACAACCTGTCAGAGCTGTCAGCATTAATCCTTTAGGACGAGGACCTTTATCGTTGCCCCCGACACTTGCATTTGCATCGAGAATTATATGATGTCCGTTGATTTCAGAATCAAACTCCATATTATCCTTCCATGTTGTTTTAACAATCATTAAATTTCACCTTCTTTATAAATTTTTTTGGTGATTTGCTGGAAGGCTTTAGAATAAATCACCAGAAATTCTAACATTCCGTCTAATTTATCCTTTGGTATTAACTTTAAAACTTCTTTTTGGTGATCAACGACTCTATCAAAAATCTGTTGTGCTCTATATTCTCCTTCGAGAGTAAGAACAGCATACCATTGCCTTCTATCTTCTTCTGAATGTTCTCTTTTGGTTAATTTTAAATCACATAAATTATCCATTATTCTTGTTACTCTACTATGAGAGACTTTCAAGATATCAGCGAGATCATTCATTATCACCTTACCCTTACTATTATAAAGGAATTGCAATAAAAAGCAATCAATTTTTGATAAATCGGGACATTTTTTTAATTCTTCATCTCTAATAGACATATTTTCTTGTAATATATCCAAAACACTTATAAATTCTTTAGCTCTATTAACCATTATTTCCTCCATGTAAATAATAATATCTAAAAAATAGATTTCACTCTATGCGATCAAAAAAAGTATTGTAATATGCTATTTAAGTACATACAAGAGACATTATATTTGATATAGTAAACAAGGCAAGTTTTTTTTTATTGATTCCTAATTTATCTCTATTTAATGCATCTTTGGGAGTGATTTTTTTTTATTCTACTGTTACACTCTTAGCTAAATTTCTAGGTTGATCAACATCAAGTTCACGTAAGTCAGCTACATGATAAGCTAGAAGTTGAAGAGGGATAACAGTTAAGATAGGTTGAAGTTCTGAAAGAGTTTTAGGTACGATCAAAACTTCTTCAGACATGGCTTCAATTTGTTCATCATGCTCTGTAATAATGGTGAATAGTCTACCTTTACGAGCTACGACCTCTTGTAAGTTAGAGATTATTTTATCATAGAGAACATCTTTTGGGGCAATAGCTATAACAGGCATATTTTCATCAATAAGGGCAATAGGACCATGTTTCATTTCAGCAGCCGGGTATCCTTCAGCGTGAATATAGGATATTTCTTTAAGTTTCAGAGCACCTTCTAAAGCTACCGGGAAGTGTAAATCTCGTCCCAGATAAAGAGCATTGGTTGAGTCTTTAATTTTAGCTGCAATCTCTCTAATTTTATCATTTAGTTTAAGGATTTCCTCAATTTGTGCAGGTATTTTTCTGAGAGCTTTTATATATTCAATACCTTGCACAGGTGATATTCCTCTCATACGACCGAAGAGAAGTCCTAAGAGAAATAGGATAGTAACCTGAGAAGTGAAAGCTTTTGTAGAAGCTACCCCGATTTCAGCACCTGCGTAGATATAGACACCACCATCTGATTCACGGGCAATAGTGCTTCCGATACCGTTGGTAATACCCATAACTCTAGCACCCTTAGCACTTGCTTCTTTCATGGCAGCCAGGGTATCAGCCGTTTCACCGGATTGACTAACCACAAAGACTAAGGTATCATCTTCAATGATAGGGTTTCGGTAGCGATATTCACTGGCATACTCAACTTCAACGTGCAATCTTGCCATTCTTTCAATTAAATATTTTCCCAGCAGACAGGAGTAGTAGGAAGTCCCGCAAGCCAAAAGCTGAAGCCTTTTAACTTTTCTTAAATCAGAAGGGACCATATTAAGTCCTCCTAATCTTGCTGTAGCCATACTATCATATAATCTGCCCCTGAAGGCGTGTCGAACTGTGGTTGTTTGTTCGAAAATCTCTTTAAGCATAAAGTGTTTAAAGCCATTCTTTTCAATAGATGAAGCTTCCCATTCGATAGTTGCAATTTCCGGGTCAACAGGGACATTATCAAGGGTTGAGATAAGATAATTATCTTCATTTAGGACAGCTATTTCATTATCATTGAGATAGATAACTTTATTAGTATGGGTAAGAATCGCATTAACATCGGAGGTTAAGAAGTAGGCATCTTTACTAACACCTAAGATGAGAGGTGAACCTTTTCTGGCAGCAATCATTTGCTTAGGGTTATCTTTACAGAAGACAGCAATCCCATAAGTGCCTTCGACTAAATGCAAGGAAGCCCTAACCGCCTCTTCTAAAGAGTGGTGTTTATTATAGAAATATCCTATAACGTGAGCCAGGATTTCAGTATCTGTTTCTCCTTCTACCTGATCATCGTGGTCACACAATATGTCTCTCAACTGTTTATAATTTTCGATAATCCCATTATGGACTAGGGCGATATTTTTTAACTTATCGTGATGCGGATGAGCATTTTTCTTATTTGGTTCTCCGTGGGTTGCCCAGCGAGTGTGAGCAATGGCGATATTAGACATAGTCAATTCCGGTTTGGGAAGTGCTGATTCTAATTCGAAAATCTTTCCTGCTTCTTTATAAATTTTAAGTTCATCTTGATTATAAATTGCAATACCGGAGCTGTCATAACCACGATACTCTAACTTTTTAAGTGCTGCTAAGACAATAGGTACAGCACTATTTCTTCCTAAATAACCAACTATTCCACACATTATTCAATCTCCTCGAAACCTTTATTATTTTTATAGATCATAATATTAAATCCAACAAATATGATTGCTGAAGCTGCTAAAATCCCAATAGATATTACGCTGTTTCCTTCCAGTAAAGTTAAATACTTCTCCGGAATAAGGGCTTGTCCTAGCAAGATAGCCAAGAAATTGTTCAAGAAGTGGGCCAACATGGGTAGATAGATACTCTTACTGGTGAAGAGTAAGTAACCCAACCAACATCCTAAGAAAGTGATAGGTACAAGCTTATAGAAATCTAAATGGAAGATAGCAAAAAGAAGTCCTGTTGCTATAATAGTGAACCACACTCCTTTTTTCTCAAAGAAACGTGGTAACAAACCTCGGAATAGTAACTCTTCGAAAATTGCAGGGGCTACCGCAATAACTCCAACCAAAACCATGAGAGGTAACTGGTCACCTTCCAACAATTGCATCATTCCTGCAAAATGTTCTTCCGGAATTGGGAAAAAATAATTTACCAGCTTAGTTAGCCAAGACGTAATAATCAGAGTTGGGACTGCTAAAAGAGGCACTAGGATAAAATTGCTAATTTTAGAACTTGTTAATCTCAAGAATTTACGTGCTTCAGCTCTCCCCTCTTTCTTATCTTCACCTTTCTTTTTTCTAAAGAGGATGTTAACAAAGAGCAAGGCTGGTAAACCTATTAGTAAAACTTGCGTTCTAAGGACTTCTCTCATCAGAACTTCTTGATCAAAGTTGCCATCAACAAAGGCTTTTTGTTGCCAAGCAAAACCTACATAATATAGTAATCCTATCATGATCATGTAAAATACTAAACCAATAGCAGGTGTTAAGAGTTGTCCTTTGTTCTTTTTTAGACCCGCAAAGGAAGTTTCAGTTTGAGTTCTAAAAAGAACTTTTTCTGAAGCGAATACTTTGATAGTTATATATATAGCTATAATATTAAGAATTATTGTAGATCCAACAGTTAAGCCAAAATGAAGGAAATTCACACCGGATAGCATTATTTCTTTAAAGAGCAATGAAATATTGATAATAGGGATGAAAGCTAAACCTTTGTTCATTTCAAAACCTGGGAACATGGAAACCATTGCCAGCATCATGGCAACTAACATAATAGGACTTTCATAGCTACGTGCTTCTTTCATGTTTCTCGAATAAGTTGAAATAGTTAAAAGTAAGGCACTAAAGAGTAAGACCATTGGTAATAGTGATAGCAATACCCAAATAAAAGAAGATAATGGGATATTGGCTCCGACCATTGAACCTCCCACCTGACTTACCATTTGTCTAAAGGAAAAATACATACTGAACAAATTGACAAAGACATTTACCAAACTGGCAGTTACAATAGTAAGAAATTTTCCCCAGACAATTTCATTTCTGGATACAGAAGAGACTAACAAGGTTTCTAAAGTCTTTCTTTCTTTCTCGCCGGCTACTAAATCTGTAGCTACCACAGCTCCTCCGCTTATCAAGAGCATTATTAGGAGATAAGGCAAGATTCTCCCCATTACCATTCCCAGCATCTGCTGAGAAGAGGCAACATTGGTCATTTTCGCCTCTTGCGAGAGTGGATTTAAAAAAGCCTCATTTTCTGCTAAATTAGTAATTTTGCTTAATCTCACTCTTAGCAAATCTTTTTCAAATTCACCAATAATTTTCTTTACCTCATCTAAGGCCATACTACTTTTTTCACTGGAGCCATCAAATTTATACTCAAAATAATAAGTTTGAGGTTCAATTAAAGATACAGAATCAAGTTTTACGATAGTATGAATTACCCCATCTTTAAGCAAGGAATCTATATCTGTTTGGACATTATTAAAGATTTTTATTCTCTCATTAGAAGTTAATTTTTGTTGAATATTTTCCACAACATAATTTAACTCATCGTTAGGATTTTGTAGGAAATCTGCAAAATTTTCTAAAGCTATAACTTTAGTTTCTTCTTCCATTTTTTGGGTTTGACGAGTCATTAAAGAGGAGACTCCAATAAACAATACAGGATAAAGAATCAGGGGTAAGAGAATAGTAGAAAAGAGAGTTCTTTTATCTCTATAAACTTCAAGTAACTCTTTAAAATAGATTTTTCTTATTTTTTTATAATTCATTTTCAGCCACCTCTTCATCAGTCATCTTATTTACGAAATAAACAAATATATCATCCAAATCTAGAAGTTGAGTCTCTTCTCTCAACTTTTCTAAGCTCCCTTCTGTCAATATTCTACCCTGATGAATTAGTACTATTCTATCAGCAAGTCTCTCAGCTTCTCGCATAATATGAGTTGAAAACAAAACACTTTTCCCCTCTTCTTTGGAGCGTTTGATAAATGAAACTATGTTTCTGGCTGTTAAGATATCTAATCCTGAAGTCGGCTCATCTAAAATCATGACCGGAGGATTATGGATTATAGAGCGAACTATGGAGACTTTTTGTCGCATACCTGTGGAAAGAAAATCAATTTTTTTATCTAAGAATTCTTGCATATCAAGCATATTTGCCATCTCTTCAATTCTGGCATTAGTTTGACTTCTTTCTAAACCGTAGAGATCACCAAAATATCTGAGGAACTCACGCACCTTTAATCTGGTGTATAATCCTGTATCACCAGAGAGGAAACCTAAGTTGCGTCGGACATCATGCCCTTCTTTAATAATATCATACCCTTCAATTTCGGCTGTCCCTGAAGTAGGTTCAAATACAGTTGAAAGGATTCTCATAGTTGTTGTTTTTCCTGCTCCATTTACCCCAAGTAAGCAAACAATTTCACCCTTGTTCACATGGAAGGAAACATTATCTACAGCTGTGAACATCTCCCCATCTTTCTGAGTGAATTGTTTTGTTAAATTCTTAACTTCTATCATAAATTTTATCCTTGAATATTTATATACTTTATTAATCCCAAATGGTGCAACAGAACTTTTGCATGAGTCTTCGCTAAAGCTACGCCAACACTAGAAAGAAGATAGTGCTATTCGCATAGGTCTACTGCATTATTTAGGATACTTATGTAATTAATATCTTTCTTTAAAAAGTGTCAATATTTTTTTGAATTCATTTGTCGAGATGAAATGTTTACCCTCTCTAACAAATAACACTTGACAGATTAAATAGCCATGTTTTAATTAAAATTAACAAAGATCGCCTTTGATAATATTTTAATGAGGTGATTAGATTAACCAGAATGGTGGATTAGAAACTTACATTTCACAGATGAAGAGTGCAGAAGAATTTGTGCTATTCACAAAGACCTACTTCATTATTTGGGATTAACTAAGGACTGCAATATTTTGCCAGTCACTATAGGTTTCAATTTGAAACACAAGACACTTATTTACAACGATGTAAGGAGAAAGATTTATGAAAAAGTTCTACGTAATTGGCATAATGCTAATAGTCTTATTAGCTCTTGTTGCTTGTACTAAAGAACAAAGTTCTGAAGAAGCTACTGAACAAACTACCAAAGAAGCTTTTGTTCAAGAAATTCAAGATTATGAAAAAGATGTAACTACTTGGTTCGAAAAAGAAGTCATTAATGACGAAGATGTCCAAGCTATTAACAAAAAAATCGAAGAAATGAAAGAAAAAATTGCTGATGAAGATATTGTAGAAGAAACAAAAGTAAGATTTGAAGAACTTATTCAAAAACTTGAAGATTTAAAAGAAAAATTAAAAGAGTCTTAATACTTTCTAATTTCTGAAAAAAATTATTTAGAAGTATCTTTACTCCCCTCTTAACCTCCTTGAGATTCTAAAGAGGGGTCTCTTTTTTTAACCCGAATGATGCAGTAGAATTTTAGGGAAGAGTGCAGATTTTGACAACAAAGGCACAAAGAACACAAAGAAGAGGAAGAAAGTCTATCCACTAATTACACGAATTACACGAAGAAGATTTATGGTCAAAAAGTATTCTTATAATCAGTGTTAATCTGGGTAACTCTGTGGACAAAAAAATCTTAATTAGTGAAATTAGTGTAATTAGTGGATAGGTTAGTTTTTTAGATTTTTCACCACAAAAGGCACAAAGAACATAAAAAAGAAGAGCTTTAACCACAGAGCCACTGAGTACACTGAGAAGAAAATAATAAAGAAATTAACCCTGTGCCCTGTGTTAAGGATCTTTTTCTTTTCGGTGTATTGGGTGTTTTCAGTGGCTATTTCTTTCTTCTTCTTCGTGTAATTCGTGTAATTAGTGGATAGACTTTCTTATGGCTTTCTCTCAAGTAGAGTGGGTCTTAGAAAAAAAAGTAATAAAAGTATCTTTGAAATACTAGGTTCACAACAGATGCATGACTATAAATACCCTCCATTCTACCAGCTCCAGAGGAACGAAATCTTTGTAGATATTTGATGTAAGATTCTTCTGTCGGACGGTGGAGATTCTCTCCGCCTTAAGCGAAGCTTGGAAATTGTAATGAATAACCAAGC
>JAEKNW010000070.1 GCA_016838885.1 Candidatus Cloacimonadota bacterium | reverse complement strand
TGGAGTTTTAATGTTAACCTATAACGGTAAGTACAACTACATAAAAATTATGATAGACAGTATCGAAGAAGAGCTGGTTCAGAAGATTTACAAAATGCTTAATCATCCAGCATTCAAAGGAACTTATATGGTTGGTATGCCGGACGCCCACGAAGGTGCTGGGGCATTCGTTGGTTTTACTATGAAATTTAACGATGATACACCTATCATTCCAAATATCGTTGGTGTTGACATCGACTGTGGGATGTTAGCCTATAATATGGGAAACATTGAGATCGATTTTGAAGCTTTTGATAAAAACATTAGAAGAAGTATTCCAAGCGGATTTAACGTTCGTTCAAAAATACATTCATCTATATCTCCTATCGGTGTATTAGCATATGAGATTGGAGAAGTATCTAAGAAATTAAACCTTGATGAAAGAAGAGTATTCAAGTCTTTAGGTACACTCGGAGGCGGAAATCATTTTATCGAAGTAGGTGAAGCTCCTAATAATGATAAATGGGTAGTTATTCATACTGGTAGTAGAAACTTTGGATTACAAGTAGCTAAATACCACCAGAACAAAGCTAAAGAGTTAATGAAATCTACATTTCAAGGAGATGCTTATAAAGATTTAGAGTATTTGCCTCGCGGTATGGGTGCTGAAGAATATTTTGAGGACATGAAAGTTGCTCAAGAATTTGCTTCAGTTAATAGACTTATTATTCTTGAAGAAATATTAAGATATATGTTCTTTCAAGAAATCAAAGACAAAGGAATAGATACAAGCTGGGATTACCAGCGTGATAAGTATATCAAAACCGAAAATATGATTCAGTCTAATCATAACTATATAGATTTTAAGAATAAGATTATCCGCAAGGGTGCGACTCCAGCGAATGAAGGTCAGAAAGTTATTATTCCATTTAATATGAGAGATGGTATCGCTATTTGCACTGGAAAGGGCAATAGTGATTGGAACTTCTCTGCACCTCATGGTGCCGGAAGAATCTTAAGTAGAAATAAAGCAAAGACGCAACTTTGTCTTGAGCAATTCAAAGATGATATGAAAGGTGTTTATACAACATGCGTTCATCAAACAACTCTAGATGAATCACCTAGAGCATATAAAGATAAAGACATGATCCTTGATGCTATTAAGGATACCGTTGATGTTGACTTCATCTTAAAACCTTTGTATAATTTCAAAGGCTATTAAATAAAATATGACAATATTGTCTTATAGAACCCTTTGAATAACCCACAATAAATATCCCAAGTTATTTTTTAGAAATTTAAAAAATATTTTTGTCAATTTTAGGATTAAGTTTTCATTTATTCA
>JAEKNW010000069.1 GCA_016838885.1 Candidatus Cloacimonadota bacterium | reverse complement strand
TCCTTTCATATTGTCTCCTAGAATTTCATTTATTTCTATCTAGGAAACTGTACCAGATTAAACTTCCAAATCTGTACCATTTTAAACTTCTATTGACAGATGTCGCTGCCTCTGCAGCTAATATAGCCCAAGCTTGAAAAGCTTGGTGCGGGCAAGTTGCCCGCGGTCCGACAGAAGAGGCTTACATCTCCTATCTACAGAGGAGCGACATCTCTGGAGCTATGGGGATTTTGAAACTTCTTGATTCACGATTAGATTTAGTTCCCACTCTACTTGAGAGAGAGCCCTATATAATAGTGAAGGCTTATGAATTAGGATTGTTGAGTTGTTTAATTGTCTAATCTGGAGTATTTCTCGAGTAATTCTAGGATTTTTTCTTTATTAATTAGAGAAGAATAGTCATGTGGTAGGCGAATATCCCAGTTACCGTCGGCAATTCCAGGTTGATTCATTCTATAATTTTGGTCCAGGTTCATTAAGTCTTGCAGGGGAATCATAGCGACAAGGCAGTTGGAAGAGTAGGCAACTTCCATGAGGTCATAAGAGATAGTATCTTCAGAGATAATAAAATCACCACTTTCTCTTTGTTCTGCAAGGTATTTATATAAGTTGTCTTTGATTAAATCATTATTTTGGGCATAGTCATTCCACCAGCCTTTAGTAGTATTATTGTCGTGGGTACCTGTGTAGATAAAGGTTTTGTGGGGATAATTTGATTTGTTAAATTCATAATCATCAATTGCATATTGGAGAACAATCATCCCTGGGAAGCCGAACTCATCTTTTAGGTCAGTAACCTCTTGGGTAAGAGAACCAAGATCTTCGGCAATAATATTGAGATTGGGAATAGCATCATGTAAAGCTTTAAAGAAAGCTGAACCCGGTCCGGGTTTCCACTCTCCTTGTTTAGCATCGAATAGGTCAGTAGGAATACTCCAATAGCGAGTAAAACCGATAAAGTGGTCAAGTCTTAACACATCGCAGATTTGCAGATTGTAACTGATTCTTTCTTTCCACCATTTAAACTTGCTGGTTTTATTAAGATCCCAATCATATAGCGGGTTCTCCCAGATTTGTCCATCGTGATTAAAGCTATCAGGAGGACAACCTGAAATAGATTGAGGTTTCAAAGTATCATCTAATTGAAAGAGTTCTTTATTAGCCCAGACATCTGCTGAGTTGTAAGAGACATAGATGGGGATATCACCTATTATTTGAATATGATGTTGATTAGCATACTCTTTGAGCTTAGTCCATTGTTGATAAAAGATATACTGAACAAAATTATGATAGTGAATTTCTTCCTGATGTTTTTGAATTAGTTCCGGCTTATTATCTTGAGTAGGGTTTTTCTCATGATCTAACCAGTCATTCCAAGGGATTTTTCCATTCTTCTCATAGAGGGAAATGAAGAGAGAATAATCTTGCAACCAGTGCTTTTGACAGAATTCTTGATAAGCTTGATTGTGAGGAGAGAACTTCAAAAAAGCCTTTTTAAGTAGAGTCTCTTTCTCTTGTTTTACAAGCATGAAGTCTATTTTATTTGTGAAATTAGAGATGTTTACCAAATCGGAAGCTTGCAGTAAGTTATCTTTGACCAGTTCAGACATTGAGATTAACAAAGGATTGCCGGCAAAAGAACTTAAGGGAGAATAAGGTGAATTACCCTTTTCAGGAATAGTCAGGGGGAGGATTTGCCAATAAGCTTGTTTTAGTTGAGCTAAATAATCGATGAAGCCATATGCTTGGGGTCCAAAATCTCCGATTCCTGTTTGATTTGGAAGTGCTGTTGGGTGTAATAAAATCCCACTACTACGGC
Organism: Candidatus Cloacimonadota bacterium; assembly: GCA_016838885.1. Lineage (GTDB taxonomy): Bacteria > Cloacimonadota > Cloacimonadia > Cloacimonadales > JAFGVF01 > JAEKNW01. Next base: position 16,586 of record JAEKNW010000069.1, on the reverse strand, counting down.
TTATATTCATAGCTTTCCTTTATATTCGAAGAGGAGAAAATCATCTTTTCTTTCCCATGATTTAAAGCCGTAATTCTCTAGACAATCAACTTTTTCGTGAGTTGGGACTATTATGCTGACAGCATGAGAATTTTGAAGAATTGCTTGGCTTATGATTTTGTTCATCAAAGATTGGCATTCTTGGTCATTAGCAAATTCAAAAAATGTTATGAATATGTTATTATCACTATCAATAATGGTAGATGCCATTGCTTGAATTTTATTATCACTGTATATTGCCAGAAGATAGGACTTCTTATAGAGTTTGGAAAGATAAGTCTCAGTGCAATCAAAAACCTTCCAACCTTCACAGAGATAGCCTCCCATAGCAGAGAGAAAGTCTGATTTCATGATAAAATCAGAGAATTGGCTAAATGATGGTTTTATAAAATCTTTAGTAGGGCCATTCTCAGGGGATAAGTCTTTCTCTTTCAAATCTAACTCAAGATAAGACCACTCTTTAATTTTGGCAAAACCTATTTTTTCATTCAAGGCAATTGATTCAATATTATCATAATAGGTTGAGAATTTAAGTGATTTGCATTCCTTTTCCATAGCGATATTTATCAGGTAATTAGCAATCTTTTTACCAACCCCTTTTACTTGGAGAGAATGATTTTTTCTTAGACCTTCCAACCAATAATTGCCATCACCCTGAGAGGCTAAACGACCAAAAGCAATTAGTTGCTCATCATCAAATAAGCCAATAAAATAACCATTAGGATCAATTATCCATTCATCAATCACATTGGGGATATAATCATCACCATCCCAAACAGAATCGCATATCTTGAGAATCTGTTCTTTATCTTTAGCTTCTAGTTTTTTAAAGTTTTCCATTTAATTCCTTTTTCTTAAAATAGAGATAAAAAAGATACTACCTATTAAAGTTGTAATAATCCCAACAGGTAACTCCCCGAAGGGACTAATATGAAAGGCAAGGAAATCACATAGAAGAAGAAAAGTTCCCCCGATTAACATAGTAATAAAATAGTTATTTCTTAGATTATCACCACAAATCATTCTCACGATATGAGGGATTATTAAACCTACAAAACCGATAATGCCGGCATAAGACGTAACAATGGCAATTAATAGTGATGTTATTATAAAGATTTGTTTTCTAATTTTAGCTGTATCAACACCTAAAGAGTGAGCAGTGATATCACCTGTTGAAATGATATTGAGGCTATTAGAGAGAAAATAGAGATATGTTAGAAGTAATAAAGAAAGAGCTACTAATCCTAAAAAAATATACCATTCAAGATTGGTAAATACGTGATTTAAACTTCCCATCAATGTGCCCATTATAATGGTGATTTGATTTGGGAAAAGATAGATATAGAGAGAGATTACAGCAGAGCATATCATAGATACTATGATACCGGAAAGAATTAATTTAACAGTATTAATCCCGGAACCGGTCTTTGCTATAAACCAGACTAAGGTCATAGCAAGAACTGCACCAAGGAAGCCAAAGAGGGGCATTAAGTAAGTGAAGCCCATGATGTAGGCAGTAATGGAGAATAGTGCTGAACCTGAACTGGTACCCAAGATATAAGGTTCTGCTAAAGGGTTATTTAATAACATCTGATATATATTTCCCACAGAAGCTAAAACCATTCCTGTTATTAAGGTAAGAATAAATCTTGGTAATCTGATTGCCTGTAAAATCTCCATTGATGGTACTTTGTAGTTTAAATAGAGAAATGAAACAGCTATAAATAGGACTCCTAATCCCAAGCTTATACTTACTCTGTTATTTTTTGTCATGATTTAAAAACCATTGATTGAACTTTTGTAGGGCTTGGGTAGAACGCGGGATAGTTCTCATTACAGTATCTATATTAATATCATCAACTGTATAGATATTGCCCTTTTGCACAGCAGTAATATTATTCCACCCTCTTCTCTGAACTATCTCTTCTCTACTTACCTGCGATAAAGCGATAATGACATCAGGATTGGCTTTTACAAGATCTTCATTTTTGGCAATGAAGAAGTCTTGCTTAATATCCCCAAAGATATTAAGACCTCCTGCCTTAATTATTAAGTCTCCGATAAAGGAGTTATCGCTGACAGTTCCTAAATTTGATGAGATTTCAAAATAGACTTTGGGGCGATTAGCCGGCAAGGTTAAATCATCTATATTTTCTTTAAATTTAGTAATTAGTCTCTCAGAATTAGCTGAAAGTCCCAACTTTTCTGCTATCAATGTAATATTATCATAGTAAGCTTCAAGAGAGTTAGAATGAATCTTAACAACCTCAATCCCGAAAGGTTGAAGTTTATCATAAAACTCTTGCTGTTCAAAAGCTGCGACAAAGATAATCTGAGGTTTTAAGTCGATTACTCGCTCGATATCGATGGAACTAAAATCCCCAATGGATTCTATCTCCAGCATCTCCTGAGGATAATCACAATACTGGGTTCTGGCTATAATTTGATCTAGTCCACCTAACTCAGCAATGATTTCTGCCACCTCCGGAGAAGTAACAACTATTCCGGTTGATGTCTTTTCCTTACTAGCTACACATCCTGCAAGTAATAAAACAAGACTAATCGCAAGAATCAATAAGATCGTCTTCTCTATATGGTAAATCATAAAATATGTCCCTCGTTTCATGGTCAAAAATCAAAGTATAGCCTTCTCTTAACATCTGGTTAAAAATCCAGCATTTGGCATTAACTGTATCTTTGCGACAGACATCGTAGGCTGAAGTAATGGGTAGTTTAAGAAAAGTCTTTGAAGGAATAATATCCCCGTCATAAATGCATTTAAAATCTTTGTAGTTAATAATCACGATTTGCATGCCTTCAGTATGGCCTCCGACTAACTTTAAATGGACCCCTTTGCATAGAGTATAATCGCCATCAATCATATTTATCCTGCCTTTTTGTTCCAGAAGCTTTAGATTACGTTTAAAATCATACGCAGCGGCATTAACCATGTCTGGCTCACGAGCAATTTCCCACTCCTTAGATTGGATATGATATACAGCATTAGGAAAAGTTAAATATTCTTGGCGACTATTACTCAAGGTTACAATTCCTCCTGCGTGATCATGATGCAGATGGGTCATTATAACATCGGTAATATCCTCATTATTGAATCCAGCTTCAGACAATATTTTACTGAATTTTTTTACATGGGGAGAAAAGATCTCTTTCTCTTTGGGGGTAAGTTTATTGCCAAGGCCAGTATCTACCAAGATGACTCTGCCTTGGGTCTCTATCAGTAGCAAATTAATGTCTAATCTAATTCGATGTTTTTTTTTATCAATTGGAAGAAATCTTCCCCAGAGAGCCCGAGGAAGATTTCCTAAAGAAGCACCGGCATCAGAATAAAAATACCCGGCTTTTATTATTGTTAAATTTTTCATTTTTATCTATTCAGTATCATTATCCGTTTGTTTTTTAGGCTTACGATAAGGTTTCTTACGAGGTTTAAATCCTGTTTTAGGATTAGGAGTATTAGCAGCCTTAGGATGTGGTCTTCTATCCTCTTTTTCAACCTTATCTCTATTATCACTGTTAGGATTAGGTCTTCGTGTAGATGGTGAATAAGAGCGTTTACGAATCTTAGTCTGGTCATAACCCTTAGGGAATACAACAATTCGTTTCATCTTACCATCACCGATAGTAAGAGTTCTAATTTCAGGTCGATTCTCAATATACTTATGAATAACGCGGCGGATATTTCCATCCATAGGTTCTAGAGTGTAAGGCTTGTTATTAGATACAACGCGATCCAGAACAATTTCATACTTTCTAATAATCTGTTCAGCCTGTCTCTCTTTATAGTTATCTACATCAAGATATATTCTTTTTGTTTCAGTTCTTCCTTCGAAGATGCGATTGACCAGGTATTGAAGATTGTTGAGAAAACGTGCTTCTTTTCCTATTAAGAAGCCTGGGTCTGAAGACCCTACGATGTGATAGTTAAAGGAATCACTAGTTTCAGACTCCTCGATATCAACAAATTCTATCTCCATTTTATCTAGAAGCTTTTCTAAAAACTCCATAATCTCTTGTTTTATGCCAAATGAGGTAATTTTGATTTGTGCTTTTTTGGTTCCAATGAAGCCTAAAAAGCCACTTTTACCTTCTTCTATAACCTCATATTGTATATCGTCAGCCTTAACTTTATGCTTACGACAAAATTCTTCTAATATTTTTTCGACTGTACTACCAGTCAAAACTTTTGGTTCCATACTATTGTCCTCTAAATTTTTTGTTAATGAAGTGTTGTTGAACGATTGACAGAATGTTGAATACAGTCCAGTATAAGACTAATCCGGATGGAAGATTTCGGAAGAAGAAAAACATCATGACCGGAAGGATATAGGCCATCATCTTCTGGCTTTGCATCCATTGTTGTTGTTTCTCATCCATATTGGCAGAATTCTGCATCTGCAAGCTTGTCATCATTCTCTGTTGAATAAACATAAATATACCCATGATAATAGGTAATATGTAGTAGGGGTCTGGGTTTGATAAATCTTGCAACCAACCACCGAAAGAGGCGCCTCTTAAAGCAATTGAATATCTTAGAGCAGGATATAAAGCAAAGAAGATAGGCATCTGAATTAACATTGGTAAACAGCCACCCAAGGTACTGACACCATGTTCTTTCTTGATTTTGCTCATCTCTTTTTGCATCTTCATTGGGTCGCTTTTATACTTTTTCTGAATCTCAGTAAGATATGGCTGAACCTGTTGCATTTTAATACTATTCTCAAAACTCTTATGAGTAAGCGGATAGAAGACAAGCTTAATAAGAAAAGCAAATATGATAATTACTATACCATAATTAGGGATTACTTTTCCAAGCCCTTGAAGGACTATTTCAAAAAGTTTGGATAGCCAATGAAGCCAAGTCCAACTTCTTTCAATGACTCTATCAAAGATCAAACTCTGATCATAAGCTTCGATATAGTCTTTATCAACAGGACCTAAGTACATATAATAATGCTCAAATTCGTTCTGAAACTCTGAATCTTCTACCATCAATTTAAAGGCAGGACTTTGATTCTTCATCTCACCTTCGAATTTCTTATCTGCGATAATCTTATCTGAAAATAATGAAATCACAAAGTACTTACTTCTTGAAGCAACCCATTTGACACTATTAGATTCACTTGAAACCTTATTTGATTGAAGCTTGGCCAAGGTTTCTGATAAGATTGTGTTGTTATCTAAAGCTATCAACTTATAGTCTTGTGACTTGGTCTTAAAATACTTTTCGGGATGAGTTTCTTTGTAGATTAAATTTTCTGTATCAGCAATTCCGGGACTATTAATAAGATAGTCCTTACGATAACTTGACGATGTAAAATATACCTTGAAATCAACTTGATAATTATCATTTAAGATATACTCTTTAGCAAAAATAATCTGATTATCAGTATCTTTTAGATAGAACTTTACACTATTTTTGGTTACTTCTTTAAAATAAATTAAATCTTTCAAATTTACATCAGCGATTTCAATATGCCCAATACCGGTGTTTGCCGGGATAAGCTGAACCTTTTTATCTCCCATCTGATAGTCATTAATATAGGCTTGGGTGATAAGACCATCTATGGGGGAAAGTACTAAACTTAACTTTTCACTTTTTAAATATACTTCTTCTGTATCGCTAGCTTGGATAATATCACTTCTAATTAAATCAGTTGTGTAGAAAGCTAAGGCAGATTCTTGCTCATTATAAAAAACTTTTGCTCGTAATTTGTAGATTTGATCAGGATCATCTAGTTGGATTGGTCCTTGATATAAATCATCATTAATTGTTGGTTCAGTTGCAGTGAAATTATATCTAATTTGGGCATCAGGATAATCACTTGAGATCAAAATCATATCATTTGTCAGATTAATTTTAGGTTTAGATATGACCTCTTTAGTTTCTGACTCTACGCTTCTTGTACTCTCTTGGGGAGTTGGTTCTTGCTGTTTTGGGAAAAAGTAGGCGTTAAACAACCAATATGTAAGAAACATAAGTACAATTGCTAAAAGCGTCCGTTTGTTCAAATTTCCTCCTAAATTATTTTAATGGATCATAACCACCGGGGTGGTATGGGTGGCATTTAAGAATTCTCTTTACAGACAAGGTCAAAGCATGAAAAAAAGAGTATTTTCTAAATGCTTGAGTTGCATAGGTGCTACAGGTAGGGGTAAATCTGCATGTAGCTGGTAATAGTGGGGATATGTAGTATTTATACAATCGAATGATAAAAATGAATAGTAAGTTAACTAAACGAGTAATTTTAGCAATTGCTCTGTTCAAGTTTCTTAATAATATAATCAAGTTCACTTACTATTTCACTCCACGATATATTAGATGAATCTTTAATAGCTATGATATTAATCATCATCCCACTAATTTTTGCTTTCATTACTTGTCTCAAATATGCCTTAATACGGCGTTTAATTCTATTTCGGGTAACTGCATTTCCAATCTTTTTAGTAATTGTTATACCTATAGAAAATAAAGAAGATTCTGTGTCTTTAAGACACAGAACTAAAAAATTATTTGTATAAATCTTCTTTTGAACTCTATTAAATTCTAAGTATTGTTTCCGCTTTTTAATATAATTAAACTGTAAGTCTTTTTCTGCCCTTAGCTCTTCTAGCACTAAGCACCCTTCTGCCATTAGCAGTACTCATTCTAAGACGGAAACCATGTTTGTTTCTTCTTTTCCTGTTATGAGGTTGAAATGTTCTTTTCATCACTATCTCCTTATTTATTAAATATAATTTTTACTCAATTTTAGTATTTTGTGTAATTTTGTTAGATGTAGGTATTGTGTCAATAAAAAACTCAATTTTATTGTTATTCAAAGAATAATATTGTTATTAGATTAGAAATTAAATTCTAAGCCTAGGTAGTTATGACTAAATTTTAATTTTAATTTATTCTCTTCTTCTTCATAGTTAAAGAGGGCGGCATCAACATAGGCATCCATCATAGAGAGGACTAGTGTGCTTCCCAGCCACCAAAAGCCATTATTGCGTTTATGAAGTTGGTCTCCGGCTTTCTTATCCCATTTTTTCCATTCAATAAGATCACTAGTCTTATCTCTTTTATCTTTATATTCGTTAAACTTACTTTGGTGATAGGAAGTCAAGGCTATGAATCCCACTTCAGAACCACCCCAGAAGAATGTTTTCCAGATAGATTCATTATAATATTGACCTCCTCCCGGAATAAGAAAGGAGTACAGGGCTGCCTTAGCAGGTTCTTTCCCTGTTTCATAAGCTAATAGAGGCAAGAGTGATAAAAGAATTATTAAGAGGATTATAGCTCTTTTAAACATCTTTTCATCCTACCTGCAGAAGTAAATTTAGAGGATATAACGAGATAAATCTTCATTTTCCACCACATTACTGATAACAGAATTCACAAGATCTTCGTCTATTTTGACATTCTTATATTTGGAAGTAGGCATCTCAAAGAGATAAGTTTCCATTAATTTATTAAGGATAGTATGAAGTCTGCGCGCTCCGATATCTTCCATTTTTTCATTAGCTTTGAAGGCATAATAGGCAATTCGTTTAATAGCCTCTTTAGTAAAGGAGAGATTCACTTTTTCAGTTTTAAAAAGAGCTATATATTGCTTGGTAAGTGAGTTTTCGGGATAAGTAAGAATCTTTTCAAAATCTTGGGCTGTTAAGCTGTTAAGTTCGACTCGAATGGGAAATCTTCCTTGTAGTTCTGGAATCAGGTCAGAAGGTTTAGCAACATGGAAGGCACCTGCAGCAATAAAGAGAATATGATCTGTCTTAATAATCCCGTGTTTTGTGGGGACATTTGAGCCTTCAACAATTGGTAACAAGTCTCTTTGCACTCCAGAACGGGAAACATCGGCAGAAGATTTCTTATCTGTTGAAGCTATCTTATCTATTTCATCAATAAAGATAATACCTTGATTTTCCACTAAATCTTTAGCTTTCTCAACTACCAGTTCTTTTTTTACTAATCTTTGAGCTTCTATATCTTGGAAGTAATTCAAGGCTTCTTTAACAAAGAAGGTTTTCTTTTTTTGTTTGCTGCCTTTATTCATGAGGTTACCCAGCATATCTTGCAGATCTAAGTCTATCATATCCATGCCGGTATTAGAGAAAACCTCAATTTGTGGTTTCTTAGGCACATCTTTCACTTCTACATCAATTTGACGTTGATCTAATTTACCTTCATCCAGCATAGTCTCCATTTTGGAACGTGATCTGTTATAGCGTTCTAACCTTTCTTGGTAATCCTCTTCAGATTCATCACTGATTTTCGGAGCAATAGGTGTGATAAGTTTATCTAAGACTATTTCTCGGGCTTTTTTGTGAGCGTCAATTTGAACTTCTTCTAACATTTGCTCATTTACTTGGTTAATCGCTAAAGCCATTAACTCTCTAACCATGGATTCAACATCACGTCCAACATAGCCGACTTCAGTGAACTTTGAAGCTTCAACTTTTATGAAGGGAGCATTTGCCAACTTTGATAGCCTTCTTGCTATTTCTGTTTTACCGACACCAGTTGGGCCTATCATGATTATATTATTAGGCACTATTTCATTTTGTAGTTCCGGTTCAACTCTTTGCCGTCTCCAGCGATTTCTCAACGCTATCGCCACAGCCTTTTTAGCTTCGTCTTGTCCTACTATATATTTATCAAGTTCTTTAACTATTCTCTTGGGGGTCAATTCATTATGATCTAACATGGTCTGTCCTACTTTAATTCTTCTACTACTAAATTATGGTTGGTATAAATACAGATATCTGCAGCAATATGTAAGGAAGTTTCTACTACTTGACGATTAGTAAGCTTGCTATTATCTGCTAATGCCCGGGCTGAGGCTAAGGCATAATTTCCACCTGAACCTATGGCACAGATACCGTTGTTTGGTTCTAAGACATCCCCCACTCCAGTAATAATTAAAATTGCATCTTTAGAGCCTGCGATAATCATAGCTTCTAATTTTCTTAGAATTCTATCTGAACGCCAATCCTTAGCTAGTTCAACAGCAGCCTTACGCAGATTTCCTTTAGCTTCTTTTAACTTTGCGTCAAAACGCTCAAAAAGTGTGAAGGCATCTGCAGTAGCTCCGGCAAAGCCGGCAATAACCTCACCGTTATAGAGGTGCCTAATCTTTCTGGCAGTATCTTTGATAACTGTATTTCCCAAAGTAACTTGTCCATCACCACCTATCACAAGATTCCCATCTCTCAGCATTCCTAAAATAGTGGTTCCGTGAAACTGTTCCATTTTCCCTCTTATTTTTATTTAACAAAGATGAGAAGGAAGATTTTATCAATCCTTCTCATTTATAATTTTATGATTAAGTATTTAGTTTACTACTAAGTTATTCTTCAACCTCAACCACATCCTCAACAACTTGAGCAGGGTTAGGAACTTTTTCTTCTTCACGAAGCAATTCGAAACTCAACTGTTTAGCTTTTTTATACTTTTCTTTAACAAAAATTAGATCATCTCCGGTAACAAAGGTTTCTACCATCGCGAAAATCTCTTCAGCACTTAGGGTCTCTTTATCCAAGAGTTCCTGAGCCAGGGCATCAACTAATTTTCTATGAGAACTAATAATTTCTTTAGCTCTTTTGTATGCCAAGTCGATAAATGAGTGAATTTCGGAATCAACAATCTTAGCAACTTCTTCACTGTGAAGTTCTTTTTGCCCAATTTGCTTACCTAAAAAAACCTCTTGCTCTTTCTTCATAACGGCAAGTGGACCTATTCTCTCACTCATACCCCAGTTACATACCATTTGCTTTACGATGTCAGTTGCTCTGTCTATATCATTAGAAGCACCTGTTGTGATCTCTTCAAAGACTATATCTTCAGCAGCTCTTCCACCCAAAAGATGAACCAACATTGATTTCAAGAAGCTTTTTGAATAATTTGACCTCTCTTCACCAAGGAAGTGAGTTGCCCCACCAGTCATTCCACGAGGGATGATTGAGACTTTGTGAGCAGGTGAGCCATGCTTCTCAAAAAGAGCACAGACAACATGTCCGATTTCATGATAAGAAGTTATATTTCTCTCTTCAGCAGAAACTATTTTACTTATCTTCTGTTTACCTAAAGTGAGTTTATCTTTTGCTTCTTCAAAATCATCCATTTCAAGGAACTTCTTGTTACCACGAGCTGCAATTAAAGCAGCTTCATTGACTAAATTAGCCAGCTCTGCCCCACTGAACCCTGGGGTTGCTCTAGCAATAATCTTAAGATTAACTTCAGGTGATAGGGGAACTTTCTTAGAATGTACTTGCAAAATCTTAGTTCTGCCATTTATATCAGGTAAATCAACAATAACTTGCCTATCGAATCTGCCCGGTCTCAGCAAAGCCGGATCGAGAACATCAGGTCTGTTAGTAGCTGCGATGATTATAACTGAGTCATTCATTTCAAAACCATCCATCTCCACTAAGAGTTGATTTAAGGTCTGCTCACGTTCATCATGTCCCCCACCTAAACCGGAACCTCTATGTCTTCCGACAGCATCTAATTCATCAATAAAAGCAATAGCTGGAGCATTTTTCTTGGCTTGGGCGAATAAGTCACGTACTCTTGAAGCACCAACACCCACGAACATCTCTACAAAGTCAGAACCACTTACACTAAAGAAGGGTACATTAGCTTCACCGGCTACAGCTTTAGCTAAGAGGGTTTTACCTGTTCCGGGACGTCCAACTAAGAGAACACCTTTAGGGATTCTTCCCCCCAACATTTCAAATTTTTTAGGGCTCTTCAAATACTCTACTATTTCTGTTAACTCTTCTTTAGCTTCATCAACACCGGCAACATCATCAAATTTAACTTTTGTTTTAGTGCCATCAAATCTTTTAGCCTTGCTTTTCCCAAAAGAGAAAGCAGAGTTCTGTCCTTTATTTACATTTCTAAACATAAAGAACCAGAAGAAGAGAATCATTAAGAGGAATGGTAACCATGATACAAGAATAGATTCCCATTTTGAAGGTACTTTTTCTTTTACAAGACCACCTGTTTTTTCAATTAATTCCTGCTTAAAGTCGTAGTCATATTGAGACCATCTGGTAAAAAATGATTGATCTCCAACTTTATAGTTCAAGACATCACCCTCAATAATTACTTCTGTAATTTTATTATTATTTAAAGCTTCCCAAAATTCTTTATTATCAACCTCTTTTTGTTTATTAGTGTCTTGTAATAGAGCGTATATTAAAATTACACCTAAAATAATCACAATTATAAATGAATATTTATTACTGCTGGGTTTCTTAATAGAATTAGGGATTTTATCCTTTTTAGGATCATTAGTATTATTTATATCTTTTTTCTTGTCTTGTTCTTCATTGTTCATGAATATACTTCCTCCTTAAGAATGCCGATAAAGGGAAGATTACGATATTTTTGAGCATAATCTAAACCATAACCGACTACAAATTCATTGGCTACTTGAAAACCAATATACTCTACAGAAACTTCTATTTTGTGTCCGCTGGGCTTATCTAATAACACACATGTAGCCAGGCTGTTAGGATTATGTTTACTTATATAATCTTTTAAATACTTGAGTGAAAGTCCGGTATCCACAATATCTTCCACGATGATAACATGTCTCCCATCAAGATTTACATCAACATCTTTCTTAATTTGAACCACACCGGATGATTTTCTACTATCACCATAACTTGATATAGCCATAAAATCAATCTCGACCGGAATAGTTATGGACCTCATTAAATCTGCCATGAACATTGATGCCCCTTTTAGAATGCACAATAAAACCGGGGTCTTTCCGCAGTAGTCTTTTGATATTTGCTCACCTAACTCTTTAATTCTTGTATGTATCTGTCTCTCGTCAAACATTATTGCAGATATATCTTGTATCATAATTTATCCTTTACTTTTCCGTTCTGCAGAACGCATTTTTTTATTAGTAACTTTTTCTAATTCTATTCTTAAAATATTAGTAGTTTCTTGATTAATAGCAACCCTATTATCTATTCTCATCCCACCAACCCAGATTATTTTTTCAGTATCTGTAAAAATCGGTATCTTATCTCTATCGAATTTAGACACTTTTTCGTCAATAAAAAAATCTTTAAGCTTTTTAAATCCACGTATTCCTAAGGGAATAAATCTATCTCCATTATCTCTATTCCTTATGGTTAAAGGGAATTTTATCTTATCATAATCAAGGAAGACTATGTTTTTATTATTTGCCAGAGCTTTTTCGGAGGGGAGCTTTTTTATCTTTTTCATTTTGATCCGATAGGCACCAAAACTTAAACGTGGTCTAATAGAATCTAAAGTCTTAGCTTCAGGAAGTTTGTTCTTACTTAGAACTGGATTCTTAGTAGTAAATATCAAATAATCATACTCTTTCAAGATAAAAACTTTATTTGGGAAGTTGATCATTTTTGAACCTTCTGAACCTAGAATATTCTCTATCTCATTAATATTATTCTGATATACATCGGATTCAAGTCCTGTCAATTGCGATAAACACTTCTTGAAGAGGTAATACCTTAATACTTTCTTGGAATTATTAATTGTCTTCAGTGATAACTCAATTCTATCGTCAGTATGTCTTACTATATAACGCTTAAAAGAACGGTCAATATAATCTTCAATAAAATCTTCTGTTTCAACCATCAAAGAAGATAATGATACTAGTTTATCACTTATAGTAGGATTCAGATTTTCACTTATCCAGGGAATTAGCTGATTTCGTATTTTATTTCTCGTGAAAGCAGTCTCCTGGTTGCTTTTATCTTCTCTCCAAACAACCCTCTCCTCTTCCAAAAAAGAACAAATCTCACACCTGGTATAATTAAGGAGGGGATGGATAATTTTATTAGACTTAGGTAAAATCCCCCTCAAGCCTGTAATGCCTGCCCCTCTAATTAGATTCATCATTACTGTTTCAGCATTATCTCCTTGATTATGCCCCAATGCTATAGCATCCAACTTATAATCCCTGAGTAATGAATAGAAATAGTTCATCCTGATATCACGCGCAGTTGCTTCAATATTACTGTCAGACTCTATATTTACTCGATTTATTACCAAATAAAGATTATGAGAAAAACAGAATTCTTTCACAAAATCTTCATCTGCTTGAGAATCCTGTCCCCGTAAATTATAATTCACGTGAGCAACTAATAATGATAAATCTAAACTATCCTTAATCATTAATAAGGCTAATAAAAGTGCTGTTGAATCTGGCCCTCCTGAAAAACCAACTAATATCTTACTCCGTTTCTCAATTAGCTTATGCTCAACAATAAAATTATTAAATTTGACAATGAAATCTTTATTTAGCTTTTCTTTAAACATTTGTCCCTATCTATACTTTTGATGTTTTTTTCAAAATATATTTAACTAATATTTTGGCAAGGAATTTGTTATTTTTCCCATTATTTTCTTAAAATATTAATCAATAAGGGATTAATACTATATTTCTAACTTTACTAACTTTGACTTAGCTTTATCTAAATGCTTGATTTGTTTAACCCGAATGATGCAGTAGAGCTTTAGGGAAGAGTGCAGATTCCTTTAGCAAAATAACTTACAGAATTCGAACGCATATAATATATATATTCGGGAGAATTATGGAAGTTACGTTTGCAAAAGAATATTGTGCTATTCTCAAAGATCTACTGCATTATTTGGGTTAATCCTCCTAAAATGGTTCTCTTCGTCTTAATTCGATGTATACTGAATGATGTTTTTGAGTTTTTACCCAATAATTCACTAACCCTTTGTGAATAGCACTATCTTCTTCATTATATAGGATAAACAATCATTATAAAATGTCAAGAAAACCTGAAAATGTCCAATATTATCAAGTTCTTTAAAGAAAAGCTATTGAGGAGGGTGGCTTGATGGTTGAACAGTCTCTAATAATAATTTACAAATTATTTTTAAAAACTATTGACATAAATATACTATAATGCTATTTTCGCTTAGAAGTAAATAATTACTTTGAATAAAGATTTTTTGTAGGAGAATTATGAAAAAAATAATATATATATTTACTTATATCTTCTTTATAAGTTTTCTTGGGAGTTTAGAGTATAATACAATTTTATCGGTGTCTGAAGATGCACTCTCTGTTGCCAGTAAGGATTCTACTCTTTATGTAGCTAGTTTAGATGGGATATCAATTTATAATTACAGTAATGAGATATTAGAGTTAAAAAATTCAATCTATCTTGATTCTTCAGGCTTGTATTACAGGGTATATTCTGCAGGAAACTATCTTATCCATCACAGAACAGATTATGATGGAGATGTTATATTATACGATATCACAGATAGTGAAAACCCGGTTGAAATAACAAATTTAAATATCACTAGTATTAATGATTGCTTTGTCGTTGATAATTACCTATTGGTAAGAAGAGGCGGTTTATTTGTTTATGATACTCAAAATTTGGATCTTCCTCCAACACAAATATTAGCTTCTGTAGGGAGAACAATAGCTATTGGAAACAGTTTTTTTACTGTAAGGTATTATTCAGAATCTAATAGGTTTGTGCTAGAAAAATATTCTATGAACTTACCCGATAGTGTGGCTTTAGCAGATTCTCTTGAGATAAATAATACAAGCTCACATGGAGATATAGCATTTGGAAATGAGAGGATTTTTGTTAGAGAGAATGATTATCTGTATGTGTTTGGTTACTCTAATGGATTAGAATTATTGCAGACCTTTGGTCCTCTACCTGCCTTGGATTATGATGAATACAATATTAGAACTATTGGAAATGATTCTACTCTTATAAGTGCAGATGGATACTATTGGGATATCAGTGATGTAGATAATATTATTCAATATCAAAGTTGGCGAAATAGTAACCACTATTACTATAAATCAAAACCAACCATAATTGGAGACTACTACATTAAACCGAACGGAGTGTATGGTTTAGTAATTGTTGATATGAGTGATAATGAAAATGTTCAAATAATATACGACATGAACTCCTATTATAACAGTGTAGGAATTGAGATTGTTGGCAATACTCTTTTGGATGTGGCTTACCCTAAATTAAAGATGTTTGATGTGAGTGGCCCAGAAAATATGCAACTTTTTACTGAAGGCGATAATAGAGACTGGAATACTAGGTTTAAAAAATACTTAGCTACTGAGGATAAGTTATTATTAGCTACTAATGAGAACTTAACAATCTTAAGTACTGAAAATGGAGTAGCACAGGCAGAGTTTTGTTCTTCAATAGAGTTAGGATCAATAGGTCATATCGCTACTTATAATGACTACTTTTATAATATAGATGGAGAAAGTCTGCAAATGCAAATTACAGATATTTCTGAAGCGGAGTTTCCGGAAATCATGGGTTCAGTTAATGTTAATCAAATAATTTATGCTCCGATAAGTTGCTATGTTATTGATCATTATTTATTATTGGTAAATGAATATTTACGCGTCTCAATTTATGATTTAAGTAATCCGATTGAGCCAGAATATCTCACGTCCTTCTCATGTAATACTCTGCAGGGGACTCAACACACGGCAAATTATGCCAAGTTTGAGGTGAAAGATAATATTTTATATGCCTCATTTATCAATTATTATGCAGTAAATCATGCTTACTTATCAGATATTTTTATCTATGATATTACTGATATTGAGAATTGGGCTTTACTAAATACAATTACTTCCGATGTTATATATAGTAATGATATTGAAGTTGTTGGTGATTACCTCTATAGCGTAAGTAACAGGGGGCAAACTCAGATAAAAATGTATCAATTAGATGGATTGGGTAATTATAGTGAAGTTGCATCCTACAGCATAGATATAAGCATCCCAAGTCAGTTTACAGATTTTGATGTCCATAACAATAAACTATATCTATCTCGTGAAGATATTTTAATCTGTTATGATATCATCTACTATACAGAAAATGATAGCTATGAAATTGTGCCGTCTAACCAGATTTCAAGCTATAATTACCCTAACCCTTTTAATCCAGAAACTACCATTTCTTTCGACTTACCTCAAAGAGGTAAAGTTGAACTGGTAGTGTATAATCTAAAAGGTCAGAAAGTTAAAAGCTTAATAAATGAAGAAATTGATAAAGGAACTCATAAGATCATCTGGAATGGAAGAAATAGTCTAGGCAAAGGAGTTGCTTCCGGTGTCTATTATTATCGTTTATCTTGTGAAAATTATACCAAAACTAATAAAATGGTATTGATGAAATAGTATCTTGCTTCGCAAGAATGAAAAATGAAAAGATAAAAAAATGAAATTCATAAAAGCCTCGTTAATGCGGGGCTTTTTGCTTATCACCACTAAGACACAAAGGCACTAAGAAAAGAGTCTATCCACTAATTACACTGATTACACAAATAAGAAGAAGAGCTTATACACGAATTAATACTTGGGATTGACTTATTGCTCGTATGCAGGACATATCATTAATATTTTAACCCAAATAATGCAGTAGATCTTTGAGAATAGCACTATATTCTTTTGCAAAAGTAACTTCCATAATTTTCAGGAATATATATATTATATGCC
>JAEKNW010000068.1 GCA_016838885.1 Candidatus Cloacimonadota bacterium | reverse complement strand
TATATCTACTGCACAAGAAATTAAAAGCCGTGAGTATTGTTCATTTCATTAATGATGTACTTGGAGAACGAGTAAAACTATTTGGTTACAATTATTCCGATATCATACTGGCCCGTATTTACACAGCATTTTGCGGGGGCGATGCTACGGAAGACGTCAATTATGTTCGTGAAAATACTTTAAACCAATTAACTGGCATCAGTATTGCATCAGCAGATACCATACTCAGGGGCGATATAGAGCTTTCTGTTCCCTGTGATTTTATTAAAACTGATTCAGGAAAAGAGAACAAGATTAACATTAATCCAAAGATGAATAAGTTTCTGATACGCTCTTCTATAAAGTTCAAGCAGTTAAATCCAAATGATACAGAATTGATTTATGACTTTGATCATCAATTCATTCCGGCAGAAAAATATGATGCTACCTATAGTTACAAAAATAAAAAAGGGTATTTCCCGGCAGTAGCAACCATTTCAAACATTCCTGTGTACATTGAAGGACGAAATGGTAACTGTAATGTTAAAACTGCACAGCTGGCAACTCACAAAAGAACTTTAACAGCCTTGGCGGAAGAGGGCATAAAACCAAAGTATGCCCGTATGGATTGTGGCTCTTATATCAAAGAGGTTACAGATCATTTTCACAATGAAGGCATCCTTTTCTTCATAAGGGCAAACAACTCAGAAACTCTTGTAACAAGGGCCGCTGATCAAGAAAACTGGCAGCATTGTACTATTAACTTCCAGGACATGGAGGTAACCAGTTTTCCATATCAATTTGGCAAACACGAGCACCGGATTATTGCGTACAGGACACCAAACAAAACCGGTCAAATAGGGGCTTTTTCAAGGGATGCAAAAAAATACATGTTTATCATAACTAACAGATGGGAGGTGTCAGAAATTGAAGCCATTGAATTTTACAACAAACGGGGTGATAGCGAGCGTGTTTTCGATATTCAGAATAATGATTTTAACTGGAATTCAATGCCACATAGTTTCCTGGAAGAAAACACGGTATACCTCATTATTATGGCAGTTGCACATATCATTTATAAATGGTTATTGTCTATATTTTGCCAAACTGTAAAAGGATTAACCAAAACCTCAAGGCTTAAGAAGTTTATATTCAAGTTTGTAAATACAGTAGCCAAATTCACCCAAAGTGGCAGGCAACAAATTGTTCATTTGGCAACAAAAAACCAAGCTTTGATTAAACTGGCCAATGCAACATAGAAAATTGATTTATGGACATCCAGGCTTCCCCACAATAGCCTTTTAAAATAAAGTGGGTAAGGGAAGTTGTAAGCTGAAATCAAAAAAACCAATCATTAT
>JAEKNW010000067.1 GCA_016838885.1 Candidatus Cloacimonadota bacterium | reverse complement strand
AGGGTTTGCAGAAATGTATCGGTCAGCACTTTTGCAGTCTGAATGGCCGAGCACCTGGGATATAGTGGTGATAGGAACTTGTGAAGCTGCCATAAAAGTGCCGGCCGAACGTCTGAGGCTGTGAAAACACCGTCCGGGGAGTTTGGGAATGGAGGCCTTCCCACATATTATTAGCAGGCGGCCATCTATTGCGGATTGTTCTACTGGTCTCAATGGTGCCCTGGATGTAAGAAAAACTCTTGTGTGCCCAGTTTCTTTTGGCCTCCCTTTCAGAATGTAATCGGCAACAGCATTCCCCGATTCTGCAGGCATTGGTATGGAAAGGGCTATTCCGGTCTTCTTTTGGGTTAAACGAATTACGTATCGCTCCCAGTCAATGTCGGTTAGATTCATTTTGGAAATATCGCTTCCACGCAAACCGCAGGAAGCGGCAAGCAATAGTATAGCGTAGTCGCGTTTCCCAATTTTAGTGTTCCTATCACAAGCTCCTAGCATTTTGCGCAGTTCATCAGCTGAAAAGGAAGGAATGATCTTTTTCTTTTTACAAGGAACATATAGGGAAGATTCTATCTGTACATTGCATATCCCTACATTATTTAAGTACCGAAGAAACTTGTTTATGTTGCTAGTTACCAATCCCATGCTGTTGGGGTTTGATTGTCCGAATTTGGTCATGATCTGGGAAACATCTGAGAGCCCTAGGTCAGAAAAGCTAGCGATTCCTTTTTTTTCAAGCTGACAGCAGAACTTGCGCGTAACGGTGCTGTAAAATGTTCGAGTTGAGCCTTCAAGGAGAAGAGACTCAATTGATGAATCGATTATATCCTGAAAGTATGCCCCAGGGTTATACTGACTTCCACGAGTCAAAAATGAACAACTTACCCCGTCTCCTGCTACATATTTCTTTACAATGCATACTGATTTCCAAAGGGAAGAGATATATTTCTGTGAGTAAGGTATTTCCCTTTGGGTTACAAACGCCCAATACTCATCGAGAATCCTTTCAGAATATTCTGGAGCCCCCCCTTCTGTGAAGAAACCCTGCATCTTGCTGAAATATCGGGTGTATTGCCGTATTGAACCTTCGGCAAGCCCAAGCTCAGATAAACCGGAGAGTATTTCTTCAAAGATGAAAACCATTGTCAGATTAGCCATAATCGCCTCCAAAAGTCGTAGTCACGAAATACTTCGTGCAATGACAGTTTATGAGGTGATGACAGTTATTTGGAAGGATTTATTCCGACTATTTTCGTAAATAGTTCAATATATTTCTAGTATTTACAAATACTTACACTTCTGTTCATATGAAGTATCGGCATTTTTCCAGTATCGGCATTTGT
>JAEKNW010000066.1 GCA_016838885.1 Candidatus Cloacimonadota bacterium | reverse complement strand
GTTTCCAAGAGGGGTGGCATCGAAGATGCCGGGGTGTTTCTTCAATCCCCTCTTCATTTGCTCTAGCAAATGTTTCCAAGAGGGGTGGCATCGAAGATGACGGGGTGTTTAAGTCTTGCTTCGCAAGAATGAGAAGTGAAAAATGGGTAAAAAAATATTTATATAAGGAAAATAAATGACGAATAACTTAGTTAATGGAATTTTAGCTTTTGTCTTATGGGGGTTATTCCCCATATATTGGCGCGCACTGCAAGCGGTTTCAGCACCTGAGATCCTTGCCTACAGAATTGTCGGGTCACTATTCTTTGTTGCCTTCCTTTTGGTAATAATGAATAAATGGTCCTGGCTGAAAGAGTTAACCTTTAAGAAGTTTAGCTATTATGGACTAACTTCACTCTTCATTTCGACCAACTGGCTGGTCTATATCTGGGCTGTGAATAATGACCAAGTAGTAGAGGCAAGTCTAGGCTATTATATTAATCCACTTATGAATGTCCTACTGGGAACACTATTCTTAAATGAAAAACTGAGGAAAATGCAAAAAATAGCCATTTTAATCGCTATGATGGGAGTTGCTTTTCTAACTTATAAATATGGTAAATTACCCTGGGTTTCCCTGATTCTAGCAACCTCATTTGCGATTTATGGGCTCCTAAAAAAGAAGTCAGACTTGGGTGGTGTGGAATCTTTTTCACTAGAAACATTCATCTTATCCTTCCCTGCCTTTGGCTTTATCCTCTTCCTTATCCAAAAGGGAGAATCCTCTTGGGGAAATCTAGGAGTGCAATCCGATCTCTTACTTCTAGGTGCAGGTATTGCTACTGGCTTACCCTTGGTTTTATATAATTTGGCAGCAAAAAAATTAACCCTTACTACTCTTGGCATGCTCCAATATATCTCACCTACCTTTCAACTTCTCATCGGACTACTAGTCTTTAAAGAAGCTTTTCCCCTGGATAAACTTCTCGGATTTGCCATTATCTGGCTTGCTCTCATAATTTATACTGGGGAGTTGGTGCATTTTAATAATAGGAAGAGGGTGAATTTTCGTTAAAGACAGGGAGAAAATTTTCACCACAAAGGCACAAAGAACACAAAAAAGAAGAAGAAGATCCTTAACACAGAGTTGCACAGAGGTGAAGAGGAGTTTCACAGAGTTTTAAGAGAAGAAGAAAGAAGAAAGTCTATCCACGAATTACACGAATTACACGAATTATTTTTCGCTGATCGCGAAAAGACGGGGAGATAGGGAGAAAGGGAGACAAGGAGAATTTTTCATCCATTTTTCATCCACGCACCCTGTTAAAATGAACACAGAGCTAGAGCCCGTAGGTCTTAAGTCCCCTC
>JAEKNW010000065.1 GCA_016838885.1 Candidatus Cloacimonadota bacterium | reverse complement strand
TGGATTAAGTGCTTTTTAAACAGATAGTAATAATGAATCTATATACATAGGATTATATCATTTATTAGGCAGATATAAAAGCCTTATTTTGAATTCTGTAACTAATTGGAGATAAATAATTTAAGTAAGAATGCATTCTTTTTCTGTTATAGAATAATTCAATATACTCAAATAGATCCATATCAACTTGAGATGGATTTTTATATTCTCTTCTATAGATACACTCTTTTTTGAGACCAGCAAAGAAACTCTCAATACAAGAGTTATCATAAGGACAACCAGAACGACTCATACTTTGAATCATTCCGCAATCATCTAGGATATTTTTACATCCTGCGCTAGCATATTGACTTCCTCTATCGCTATGAAAGATAGTGCCTTCTACATGAGGGTATTTAGCTATTGCGTTTCCTATAGCTCTTTTAACTAATTCAGTATCAATATTCTTACTAGTGGAATAACCGATTACTTCTCTATTGTATAAATCCATTACGCAAGCTAGATAATACCAACCTAGTGTAGTTTTTATATATGTGATATCACTAACCCATATTTTATTAGGTTTCTCAACTTCAAATTTTTGTTCAATCAAGTCGGTAGCATATCTACCGCTTGATTTTTTATGTGAATAAGCTCTATATTTCTTTTTTATTACTGAATATAGGCCAGTTTGTCGCATGATTCTGCGAACCTTCCATTCGCTTACTTCAATTCCTTTATTCAGTAATTCTCTATGTGTTTTTCTACTGCCATAGATTTCTTTACTATCATAAAAGACTTTTTCAACGTTTTTTACAAGATCTATTTCCGACTCGATTCTCTGGTTCCTTCTAGTTTCTTGTTTAAGCCACTGATAGTACCCTCGCTCTTTCACTTTCATTACAATGCACATCTTCCTCACGCTATGTGTCGAGGTTAGTTTATGAATCGCTTCATACTTCATTCGTGATGTTCCATGAAGATGCGCAGGGATTTTTTTAAGATATCCACCTTTTCTTTTTCTTCTTCTAATTGTTTGTTTTTATGTTTGAGTTCTTTCTCTAATTCTTTTATTTTAATATCCTTTTCATCTTTTCTCTTATATGGCCTTTTTATTATGCCTTTTTCTTCTGCGTAAGAAGGCATATTATTCTTTCTTTTATAATCTCTTACCCATCTACATACTGTGTTTGTATCAATTCCTAGTTCCTCTGCGACTGAAGTAGCTGATTTTCCTGAGTCGAGTATAAATTTTACTGTTTTCTCTCTCATCTCTTCTGAATACTTACTATTATTACTTGGCATGGTTATTTTTCCTTTCATCTTTGTATGCATATACTATTATAACCACTGTTTAAAAACCATACCAATCCA
>JAEKNW010000064.1 GCA_016838885.1 Candidatus Cloacimonadota bacterium | reverse complement strand
ACTTATTACCAGGGATTTAAAGCATTTATCGATAAAAATTCCTGTGAATAAATTGATGGAGAATTTCCACTTAAACAAAGGAAACTTGTTTTAGCATGGTCAGAATTACATAAAGATGAATTATTGGCAGATTGTGATTTAGCCTCGGCAGGTGAACTTCCCTATAAAATTGATCCATTAAAATAGGAGAATCAATGTACTTAGCGGTGGTAGATGTTAAACCTTTAGATGGATGTAAGCTATTTTTAACTTTTGAGAACAATTAAAATAGAATTTTTGATTTATCCCCTTATTTAAAAATTGGTAAGTTTCAAGAATTATCTGATCTTTCCTTGTTTAAGACAGTTAAAGTTGATTTCGATACTGTATCCTGGGATAATCATTTAGATTTAGATCCTGAACTTCTTTATGCAGCAAGCACTAATGTAAGGTAGAAGGTATTTAACCCAGATAATGCGATAGATATTTAAGAATGCTCTCTCACTAGAGTGGGAACTAAATCATCTACATTCCTTCCTTCTTAATAGACGATAATAATAAATAAAATATATTAACCAGATAATACTTATAAATGATATGATAATTAGGTTCTCAAATGAGGATATCGGGTTACTACTATTAATTAGGGATATAATAAGTTCGAGTGAAAATAGAAAATTTATTATGAATAATAAAAATTTGAATTTTATAATCCCACTTATTACTTGTAAACCATGTGCAAAATAGCCCAAGCCTAATGATAAAATATACACACCAACTAATTTAAAGAAGAATATTAGGTTATTCATATTATATCAACTCCCATACATATTTTTTTATTCAAATGTTCTTAGATTTATAATCCTAAGAGCTTAGTGTTATCACTATGGCTCATAATTATTGATATTATCAAACCATAGTAAATCATACTAATCACAATTTTAGTAATATATTTGTTTTTGTCAATAGATTATTTATTAAAATTATCAAAGTTTGAGCTTTTCAGCTATAAATCCACTAGGAAGGGTGGCTTGATGATTAAACCCGAATGGTACAGTAGAACTTTGATGATACTTCGCTAAAGCTACGTCTCACAAGTGAAGAGTGCAGATTCTTTTAGTAAAGTCCCTTCTTTGAGGGAGACACAGGGGGTGCATCCATAAAAGGCATATAATATATTCGGAAGAATTATGGAAGTTACTTTTGCAAAAGATTATAGTGCTATTCTCAAAGATCTACTACATTATCTGGGTTAAACAGTAAATTATGAAAATAATCCCAAATAATGCAGTAGGATTCCTGTAGCTTTTCGTTAAGCTACTACAATTTGATTAATTGTATATTAAATATCTATATTATTTTTCAAAAACTATCGT
>JAEKNW010000063.1 GCA_016838885.1 Candidatus Cloacimonadota bacterium | reverse complement strand
AATCTTCCAATGAAGTTAAATCAATCCGATCTGGCAATTCTTTTTTTTCTCTCTGTAAAGTTCCTATCTCTTTTTCATGTGTTTCAATATCTTTAATTAACTGTTCTTTCTTGCTATTCTTTCTCACGTTTCCATCTTTATTCAGTATGAGTTTCGTTTTTGCAACTTTCTTATAAAGTTTGGATAGTATGTTATTTCCACGAGAAATCAGCGTTTCTTTTTTCTTTTTTGCAGGATTTGCAATATCCTGTTTTTCGCTTTCAACAAGTTTAAAACCTGGATTGTAATGCAAGGGATGTCGATCTCTCATGTGTTTGAAAGTGTTTTCTGAGGCTCCCCACCGACTCAATATCGCTTTTACACAATCTTCTGAGCTTACTTTTTCTTTACCCGTCCAAGCCAACCCACAGGTACGTCGGTTGCTGCTTTTGTTCCATAGATACAGCCGCCTCAAGGTAAAAGAGTACGGTTCTTCAATGATGCCATTCTTGGGGATATATGTGAATACTTTTTCGCCCTCAAAAAAACAGTATTCTTTATTATTGAATTTTAATTTTTTATCAAACGTTTCATTGTCGATTTCAATTAGTTTTTGAGATTTAACATTCTTCTCCCAGGTAACAAAAGGAATGTCTTTTCTAACAAGCTTCGAAAAGAATTCAATACCGCTACCCTCTCTATCAAAAACCATAATAGCACCGACAGGGAGGTCATCTTTCCATTTTCTTGCTAACTCTCTTATGTGCTTGCGTAAATCACCTTTGCCTTCCTGAATGTTAAAATCGACAATACAACCATTCCCATCGCATGTTACCATATTGGTTCGCCCTGGGACCGGCATACGGCGTTGGGTGTTGTAACTATGGTGGACCTTTTCTTTCCCAGTATAAGGCAACAGGTGACCATCAATAAACCACATCCATGTTCCAACAAGACCTGCATGTATCTGGTATCGAAAATAATCGCATACAAGGGACGATGCTGCTTGCATGTCTGCAGCACCATAGAACCATTTCCAAATATTGTGCCTATTGGGTAGCTGTTTGATGCCAAGCACAATCCCGGCTTCTCTAAAACGAACATTTTTGAGCTGTTCGATAGAACGAATGTTCTTGGAGGCCATCAGTAAAAAAACCATAAAAATCCGGTATCTATCACCAAAATATCCCAACACAAGTTTTAACCATTTCCATTTATTTATCAAAGCAATAAGATAAATAAATGTTCCTGCATAGCGGGATGGTTTCCAGTCATGCTCTTCAGAAAATGGCTCATTTTGAATATTCACAGGTCGTGCATTTGCATTGGTTCCAAAACTAAAGGGGAGCTCCAAATTTTGTTTTTCTTGTGCTTCTTTTCGTTCTCGTTTTTTCTCTACTA
>JAEKNW010000062.1 GCA_016838885.1 Candidatus Cloacimonadota bacterium | reverse complement strand
AGGCATATAATATATATATTCCTGAAAATTATGTAGCTTACTTTTGCAAAAGAAGATAGTGCTATTCGCTTTTTCCCTAAATTCTACTGCATTATTTGGCTTTAAGGATAAACTATTGAGGAGGGTAGCTTGATACTTGAACAGTCTCAAATCCTGTGTCTCATGTTTTATCTAGAATATGATTTACAATAAGAACAATCAACCTCATAGTCTCCTCTTAGGGAAACCTTAACCATTCCTTACTGTATCTCAATGAAGTTCCGATGATTCATTGAGATACTTTAAAGCATCCCTATGCAAACCCTTTAGCAATGCCTAGTTGAGGTTCATAAGAAATGAGGAGAATTGTCTGAATTTAAAATCTAAATCGAATTTTAGTTATTTTTAATTATTTTTATTAACTGTTTACAATAACAAATTTTTCCTGTGGTCTTGTCTCCTCTCCTTTTGCGATTATTAAAAAAATATCTTGCCTTTTTATATTTAAATTATTAATATGGAAAATAAATTGCAGGAAGTAGAACGTTAGATAGTCTTAATAAGAAATCAACCAAAGAAGGTTCATTATGAAAAGAGAGAAATTGACAGATTTAGCAATAAATCAAAGCGGATTTATTTTTGATCCGGCTACAGGTTATAGTTACAATGCTAATGAAACAGCTGTTCTGATAATTGATCAGCTGATCGAAGGCAAAGAAGTTGAACAAATCGTTGAACAACTCATTATAGAATTCGAAGTAGCAAAAGATGAAGCATTATCAGATGTAGAGTATTTCTTAAGAGTTTTGGAAAATTACAACTTAGTGGAGCGCACAAATGCCTATTAATCTTAATCATTCTGATTTAGTTATTGCTGTATCAGGATTGAAAACAGGTGATAATCCCCAACCGGGAGTTCCAATTATTAGAAGTATTCGCAATGCAGGTTTCAAAGGTAAAATAGTTGGATTAATCTATGACAACTTAGAGTCTGGAATCTATTATCCTGATTTAGCCCAAGAAGTTTATCAAATGCCCTATCCTTCAGAAGGAAGAGATGCTATTTTGGGCAGGATTGATTATATTCTCACAAAAACAAAGATTGATATCATTATTCCCACCTTAGATTCAGAGATTATAGGTTATATCAGATTAGCTAAAGAGTTAGCACTTAGAGGAATTAAAACTTATCTTCCCAGTGAAGACCAGTTAATTCTCCGAGATAAAGCTAAAATCTTTAAAACTTTTCCTGCTAAAGGGATAGCCGTTCCCAAAACAGAATTCTTGGTTGATGCAGGTAAGGTATTTGATTTAGAAAAGGAAATCAAATTTCCACTTTTTATCAAAGGAAATCTTTATGAAGCATACCAAGCTAACAACATCAACGAAGCAATCTACTACTTTAATCTGATCAAAGAGAAGTGGGGATTACCTGTATTGGCTCAAGAAAGAGTTGTTGGTGATGAATTTAATGTCTCCTTGGTTGGCGATGGGAATGGTAACATCTTAGGGATGATCCCACAAAGAAAGCTAATTATTACAGATAAAGGTAAAGGTTTTGGGGGAGTAGTTATTAATAACAAGAAGCTAAATGAGTTCACCAAAAATATTATTTCTACCCTTAAATGGCGAGGACCATGTGAATTAGAATTAATCAAAGACAGTAAAGATAACTTCTTCTTGATTGAGATCAACCCGCGTTTCCCTGCTTGGATCAGACTAGCAGAAGGAGCAGGACAAAATCTACCTGCTATGGTTGTTAAATTAGCTCTGGGTGAGCCGGTAGAAGCTTTTACTGCATATAAAACAGGCACCATGTTTATTAGACATGCCGAAGATATTATTGCTGATATCAATGAGATGGGACAATTGTCGGCATTGGGAGAATTAATTAGAGGAGAAGAAAAATGAAAAAAAAATATAATCCACCTAGAATCTTGAGAAATCAAGCCGGACTTAGTAATAAAATAGCTTTTAATAAAAATGCCATTAACTTTCAAGACAGAATAGCAGGTATTCCTGTCAAAACTCTAACAGAAAAATTCGGTTCCCCTCTATTTGTCTTCTCTGAAGCTAAAATAAGAGACAGTTACCGTGAGTTAACTTCAATTTTAAAGAATTTCTATCATAACAGTGAGGTTTCTTGGTCCTATAAAACTAATTATCTGGGAGCCATCTGTTCAATCTTCCATCAAGAAGGAGCTAAAGCTGAAATCGTAAGTATCATGGAATACGATATGGCTAAGCACCTGGGGATAGAAGGTAAGGATATTATATTTAACGGCCCGGGAAAAAGAAAAGATGACCTTTTAAGAGTGGTTGACGACGGGGTGATTGTTCATATTGATCACTTCCAAGAACTAATCATGATGGAAGAAGTAGCTGATGAATTAGGAATCAGACCTCGGGTTGCTATTAGAGTTAATATGGACACAGGAATCTATCCTCAATGGCAGAGGTTTGGCTTTAACTATGATAATGGAGAAGCATACCGAACTTTACAAAGATTAATTCAAGGTAATAAATTGGAACTAATCGGACTTCATGCCCATATTGGGACCTTTATGTTAGATGCTAATCCTTACTATATCTCAGCTTCCAAGCTTCTTGAATTAGCTCAGAGAGTTCAAGATAACTTCAATATTATTGTGGAATACATAGATTTAGGTGGGGGATTTGCTTCAAATAATACTCTTCATAATCAATACACCCCCGGAGAGTTCTCTTCACCAAGTTTCGCCCAATATGCTACTGCTATCGGTAAAGCTTTCAACGAATCTAAATTTGCTCGCGAAAATGAACCACGTCTAATTTTAGAAACAGGCAGAGTCTTAGTTGATGAAGCAGGTACTCTCATCACTCAAGTTCTAGGCAAAAGAGACTTGCCTACCGGAGAAAGAGCTGTTGTTATCGATGCAGGGGTAAATATTCTCTTCACTACTTGGTGGTATAATCTTAAAATATTGCCTGCTCAGCCAATTTCAGGCACTTCTTTACCAACAATATTCTATGGTCCTTTATGTATGAATATTGACATCGTTAAACATTCAACTCCATATCCTGATTTAAAGATTGGAGATCAGTTAATTATTTTCCCTGTAGGAGCTTACAACGTTACTCAGTGGATGCAGTTCATTGAATACCGTCCGGGAGTTTGCTTGATTTCTGAAACTGGAGAAGTCAATCTCATTAGAGAAAGAGAAGGCTTAAAAGATATCAATACCAGAGAGAGAATACCAGAATACTTAAGGATGGTTTAGTGGCTAATTCTCTTTATGTGTTAAAAAATCTTGCTTTATCTGTAATAAATTCTTATTCCTCTATCCTTTTCAGTGAGAAAAGGATAGTTGGAATATTGATCATGTTGAGTACATTAATAGACCCTCTGACAGGATTAACAGGGTTACTGGGCAGTTTAATCGCTATTCTCTTTGCCAGAATTCTTAGCTTTGAAGACTGGAGTTCACAAGTTGGTATTTTGGGCTTCAATAGTATGCTTGTCTCACTTGGAGTAGGCTTCTTCATGCCCAATAATTTATTTTGGACACCAACTTACTGGTTGATTCTCTTCGGGGCTTCAATAATCACCCTACTCCTCTTCCTTACCCTGAATTATCTTACTACGACCTACCTGAATATGCCATCTATGAGTATATCCTTCTCCATTGTTGCTATATTGTTCTCCTTCTTTATTATGAGAATTGGCCAAGTAACAGTAGTGCAAGACAGATTTACCCTCCTAAGTATGGAATTTATGGATTTAAACATTATGACATATTACTTTAAGAGTCTGGGAAGTATCTTTTTCTCCCCCTATCTCTTATCAGGAATCTTAGTAGTACTAGCCCTCTTACTAACTTCGCGTATTGGTTTTTTATTGAGTTTAATGGGCTTTGGGATAAGCTACTATTTTGTATCCTTGTTTAATACTGCTTATTTAGAATCAATCGGATTATACCAGATTTCTTACACAGCTTTTAATCTAATGTTGATAGCAATTGCCTTAGGTGGAGTTTTCTTTATCCCATCTTTAACATCCTATATCATCGCCGGATTTGCATGTGTCTTAGGCTTTATTATTACTTATGCCTTCCAGTTCATATTTGAGAATTATTTCGTGGCTCCCTACGCCTTCCCCATGAATATAACAGTTTTCGTGATTGTGATTGCTCTCAGATTGAGATTGCAAGATAAACATCCTAATATGGCTAATTTTGGGATCTATGTGCCTGAAGATAATCTTAAATTTTACTATAATAAAATTCGCAGATTCTATCAAGCAGATGGACTCCAATTCTATCTTCCTTTTGTCGGAGAATGGACTGTAACTCAAGGCAATCAGGGAGATTTAACTCACAAAATGCAATGGGCTTATGCTTGGGATTTTGAAATGGCGAATAAGTCTGGTGAAACTTATCGGGGGCAAGGTTCTCAAACTCAAGATTTTTATTGTTATGGTAAGCCTGTCTTGGCTTCAGCTAGCGGTTGGATAGTAAATTTTGTTGATGGAATTGAGGATAACCCAATAGGGCAAATTAATACTCGGGAGAATTGGGGCAACTTTGTTGTAATTCATCACGGTTATAGCATCTATTCTATGTATTGTCATATCAAGAAAGGAACTATCAAAGTTAAGAATGGTGAATGGATTGCCAAGGGAGATAAAGTTGGACTCGTGGGCAACTCCGGTAGATCTGCTGTTCCCCACCTTCATTTTAATGTGCAAAGAGGAGCTGAACCGGGAAGTCAGACTATCAAATCTCAACTTTTAAATTATAAAGAACGCCAAACAGGACTATCCTTCAAAGCTTTTGGTATTCCTCAAAAAGGTGATGTTATTTCAGCTTTAATCCCCGTGAATTATTTGCAAGATTTACTTCATCTCAAAGTGGAAGATAGCTCAACCTTCAAAGTAAAGTGTGGGAATCAAGAGTTTAAAGAAACATGGACAGTTGAAGTTGATTTATTAGGAAGGTTTTATATTAAATCTGATCGTAAATGCTCATTAGAGTTTTCTGTCTATGATGGAATATTTAACGTGTTAGAATATAAAGGGAACAGAAAAAGCGCTTTACAAGCTTTAGCAATATTGCTAAGTCGCCTTCCACTCTATAAAGCTGAAGAGAGTTTAGAATGGACAGATTTACCACCTTATTCTATAATGCTTAAACCATTTATGGAGAATAGCTTAATGCTAGTTCAATCACTAGTTAATGTTTCAACAATTAAGAGCAAATCTCTCATAAAAACTGAAAATGAGACAATAATCGTTGCCAGCCAAACAAACTTGAATATAATGGGTAAACGAATAAAATCTTATAGTGGAAAAATTGAAATTAAGGACTTAATCGGATTCACAAACATTCAATTGAATCTAGATAATAAAGAAGTAATGACAGTAGAATTGATTGAAGATGAATCTATCAACTAATTTTATGATTTACACCGATTTTAATAAATAATTTTGTAAGGAATATATATGAAAAAAGTAGTTTTATTAATAATAATACTTTCTCTCTACTTAACAATATTTGCAACAACAAAAGTAGATGAATTAGTCGAGAAATCTTATGAATACGAAAATGCCGGTAATTATCAGCAAGCCTTGACCAACATGTTTGCAGTTATTCACTTAGCTCCTTCTGACGCTTATTATAACTTAAGAATGGGCTGGCTCTATTACACCCTCTATAATTATACAGATGCCCTTAACTATTATACTATCAGCTATGATATTGATCAGAACTTTGAATCATTAGAGGGCATTGTTACTTGTCATTATATGTTAGGAGATTGGGATAAAACCATAGAATATGGTAAAAAGGTTTTAAACATAACCCCCAAAAGCTATCTCACCCTTGCCAAATTGGGTTACAGCTATTATGAGAAAACAGATTGGGCAAATGCTTCTCACTATTATGGGAAAGCCAATGAAATATACTCTTATAATATCTCTTGTTTAGGCTACTACTTAAGCTCTTTAGTGAAAAATAATCAAGTTAAAGAAGCTAAACTGGTATTTCAAAAACTTAAAAAATTAAATCCGAGTAATGAATTTATAAAATTATATGAGAATCAACTTCAATAGATTCTTAGCTTTTATTCTGTTACTGGCATCACTCTCTCTCTTTTCTACAAGCTTAGAAGAGGCTGAACGAAACTTAGATTTAGGCTATTTCGTGATTTCTGAATACCTCTTTAATGATTTACTTGAAACAGGAAATCAGAGTGAAAGGGTGTTAACAGGATTATCAGCCAGTTTGATTAATCAAGCAAAGTATGATGAATTAATCACTTTATCTCAAAGATTTAAGAAGAATAATATTATTTTTAATCGCAATGTAGCTTATGCCTATTTTATTAACTATGATTATCAAAGAAGCTATTATTACTATAATAAAGCTCTTAAGCAAGATAAATTATCAGAACTTGACCTTTCCGGTCGGGGCTGGTCTGCTTATTATTTAGGAAAATATACACTGGCTTATGAAGATTTAAAAAAAGCAGAGAGTATGTCTGAGCATAGTAATGAGCTTAGTGGGATAAACTACTTAGAAAAATACTGGAAAAGTAATAATTGCTCGATTTTTACTTTGATAAGTAAGGATAAGCTAAATCTAAACCTTAATTATGGCTGGTATCAACCAACTTTTAATATTCAAGCCAACCTCAATCACAATAGTGCTAATGATAGTAAGCGAGATATTATAAATCTTCAAACTGCCATATATAAAGGAAACTTCTCTTATGAATTTTCCTCCTTCTCAGCTAAAGGAGATTATAGTAAACTCTACGATGCTTGGGGACTAGCCTTCAGAACAAAATACTTAATGATGTTTAAAGACTTTAACTCTTATCTTTCACTAACCGGAGGTTATGCCTATTATGAAGTCCTCTCTGCTCAACAGCTTAGAACAGATGTTACGATTAATAGAGGTAAACTAAGCCTTAGTTCAGGGATAAGCTATCTCTACTTAGACTACATTACCCCAGATTATGATAAGCAGAATATCATCGGTCATGCTTCTTTATTCTATAGAATCATCCCAAGTATCACCCTAAATTACCATATAGATCTTGGAGAAAGTAACTTCTCTTATAATGACTATCTCCTACCCTATGATGATAATG
Organism: Candidatus Cloacimonadota bacterium; assembly: GCA_016838885.1. Classification (GTDB taxonomy): domain Bacteria; phylum Cloacimonadota; class Cloacimonadia; order Cloacimonadales; family JAFGVF01; genus JAEKNW01. The sequence continues at coordinate 12,185 of JAEKNW010000062.1, read as the reverse complement.
ATGATAGTAATCTCCTTCATACTTTTGGAGTCTCTGCTCAAGTAAAATCTTTTACAATCTATCTCTCCTATTTGCTTAAGAGTAATCAAGACAATAGAATAGGGTCAGGAGTTAGCTATGTTTTCTAAGTTCTTTACTATTCTTATCATCATCTTTGTCCTAGCAGGATGCAATCTAAGAGAAGATAAATCACTCCCCTCAGGTCTTTCTCCTTTTGAACTCATAGATGAGGCTATCTATATTAATTCTGAGGGACTCTACCCCACTTCCCATACTAACCTTTGGTTAAAAGTTGAACTTGAGGTAGCTGATGATTTTGACTTTGTTGATGAACAGTATGATTTTACTCCCAGCTCCCTCTCTTACAATATTCAGGTGGTTGATGAAGATGGAGAAGTAGCTTTCCCTCTTGATTTTAATCCCATTGTAGCTTTTCCTTCAGAAGGATTTACCTATCTTGGACTAAAATATAAGGGAGACTTCCATCGTTATTATCCTTATCCCCAGTCTAACACCCTTAACGGTTTTGCTGCCTATCTTGATAATAATTATTGCCACTTCATCTTTAATGATCCTGGTATCTATCAGACAGTTTACGAGAGACAAACTCATTCAGCAATCACTCTTGAGGTTAATCCCCAAAGTAGTTATGATATCAATCTCTCCTTATACCAAGCTCAGTTTATTCTCCCTCGTGAATTACTTCCCTTAGGAGTTAATCACATTACCCTGGAGAAGATTGATTCACATTTCCCGGCTGAATATGATCTAAAGCTCTCAAATTTCCCGGTCAATTTCAACATTATTCAAAATAATCCTGGGCATGAGAGATATCCTCTTATCTACCTGCCTCTTGAACCGGATACTGATTTTTCTCAAATCATTGTTAAACAGGTTTTAAGAAACCATAGCGAACTCATTTTTCACTATAATGAGCTGGCTGAATCTTACGATGAATATACTATTTACGGAAACTGTGTAATTTTACTTGTCAATAATCAAGGAAGATTTATAATAGAAAATAAATTGAAATAATTATGGAGAATTTACTATGAAAAGAAGTTTGTTATTAACTTTGTGTTTGATTATATCAATCTCGCTTGGGGGATTAAAAATAGACTTAAGGCCTGAAATAAAAACCAGAATTAATAGATCTCAAGAGCGACTAGCTAACTATACTTATAGTTTAGCTGACACTCTTACTTACGAATTCCTAGAGACTTATAAAGCTGAATATTCTTACCAAGAAGAAGTGCTTGAATCCGTCTTAGTCAAACAACTCATTAATGGTGCTTGGTTTGAAATTGAGAACTATACCTATAACTATCAAGAGGATAGAATCTTACAAGAAACCTACCAAATCTATAATGATGGCTGGGTAAACTACCAACAAGAAAACTACTCTTACAATGAAGAAGATTTGATCATAAGCTATCAACAAGATAACTGGATTAATGATGAGTGGGAAGCTTATCTTCATATAAGTTATAGTTATGATAATCAAGGGTTTCTGGTCAATGAAGAGTGGACTTATTACACAACCTCCAAAGAGCTGGATACAGCTTATAATGTTACTTACCTTTATGACACACAGGGTAGAGTTACCAGCGAAATCTGGACATCATCCACTGATGATATAACCTGGATTAACTACCTAAAAGGCACTTATCAACGCAATACTAATGGGGCAATCATTGAAGAAGATTGGCAATATTGGTCTACTAGTTGGATTAGTTACCTTCAATATAATCACACTTATAACATAAATGACAAAATAGAATATACAGAAGGCTTATCATTAATAGATAATCAATGGCAATACTACGATAATTATCAATATTACTATAATGACAACCTCAACACTATTCAAATAATTGGTAAATTATGGGATAATGAGACCCAAGTCTGGAATAACTCTTATAAATATGATTACCAATATCAAGCTGTCGTTTCAAATGATTACAACGATGTAATTGCAAATAATCTATTAGTTACAACCTATCCTAACCCTTTTACTAATGATCTGAAGTTTACCTCTGATAAAAAATTAAGTAAAGTATCTATTTATAATATCAAAGGGCAAAAGATTTCTTCTCAAGAACTTAACAAGAAAAATGGTCAACTCTCACTTAAGGCTTTAGAGAACCACCCTTCCGGAATTTACTTCTTTAAGTTTGAAGATAAGCAAGGTAGTAAAACAATTTCCAAGCAAGTGAAGATTAATAATTAAGAATTAGGATTATCTATGAAGTTTAAATTAATTTATCTTTTCTTATTTGTTTCAGTGTTCCTAGAGGGAACCACATTAAAAGAGTTATATGACACTGCCTCTCCTAACGGCATTTATGACAAAGAATTAATCCTCAATACCGGTCAAATCTATACAGGCTCCCTCTTAATCGGCGGGACCTATAATCATATCCCTGGCACTTTCACAGATACTTTAGGGGCAAATGTGAATATTGTCGGCAATGGTGCTGTTCTTGATCTCCAAGGTGGTTTTATCACTATTCAATACACAGATAAAAGATTAGATATCACAGATTGTGTTATCATTAATGGAGGGGTAAAGTTTCGAGGTTCTACAGCTGGAACAAATCTCATCCCTCAAGGATCAGTGTCTTATGTAACCTTCTATCAAGCAGAAGATTATGCTGTTAGGATTAATTCAGCTGGACAAGGAATTACTATCACTAATAACATTTTCCTTGATACCTATACCACAGGAGATGATTTTGTTAATTATACAAGCGAGACTTTAGAGTGGCTTCCAACCGGTCATAATCTAGTTTCAACTATCTTTATTGAAACTTATGGACCTCCTCTTGTCAGTGATAATTGGTCTTTTTTCAGCGATTGGAGATTGAATCAAGATGAGTTAAGACACTACGGTTTATTCTGAGATTATGGCTGAGTTGAACCTCAAGCTTGGCTGGATGCCGGCTCTTATAATAATCTTTCCATGACTGACCCTTTGCTTAATGACCCTGAAAACGGTGATTACTCTCTGGCTCCTGATAGCCCTGCTTTTGGCTATGGATGCCAAAGTTTCACTCAAGGTAAATCATTTCTTATTACTGATAAAGTGAACAAAGAGTTAACCCCTGATAGCAGAACTACCCTTTCTGGGGTAATATCTGAATCTATCCTTATAACCTCACTCAATATTCAAGTTACCGGTGATGTCTTTATAGAGGATGAAGTCATCTTGGCTTTTCTCCCTGGAGCAACAATCAGTTTTAATGAATATTATCAAATAGATGTCCAGGGAACTATTCTTGCTCAAGGAAATGCTGAGGCACGAATTACCTTTACTGCTGCTGATCCTTATCTCTTCACTTTTGATGATGATTTGGCAGGTTCATGGAATGGATTTAAGTTTATCAATACCAAAGATTCAAATAATCCTTCCATCTTCTCTTATGCTATTTTCGAATATGCTAAAGCTGTTGATTCAGACAATACCGGTTTTACTGATGCCGGAGCTGTCTTCTCTGTTTATGACTTCGACCAGCTAAGGATTGAAAACTCTATCTTCAGAAACAACTATGCTAATTATGGAGGAGTTTTAGCTCTAAATAAAAACTCCAATATCACCTTTATTAATAATCAAGTTTCCGATAATAAAGTAGCTTTGGGGGGAAGTCTTGCTTTAATTTCTTACTCAAATCCCCGCATTATCAATAACACTATCTTCAATAATGAAGTCTTGAATCAAGATGATTTTCACTCTACAGGCCTTATAGAATCTTACATCTCAAAACCTATCATTTATAATAATATCATCTACCAAAATAGTGATAATTTCTTTATGGACCATCAATTGTTCTCAGCTAAAGCCTATCATACTCGCTTTAATGGCTTAGATTTTCCTTTTGGGTATAATAACATCCTACTTAATGACTTAGAATATGAAATTACTGATAATGACATCTATATTTTTACGTCCAATGCAGATATAATAGACTCAGCCACACTTGAACTTCCTTTCGGCCTTGAACTTCCCCCTACAGATATCTTAGGAAACTCTAGAATTTATGATAACTACCTCGATATGGGAGCAGTGGAGATTCAACCTGTAAGTAATGATAATAACTCTCAAGCTATAATCAAGAAAATTTCCCTCTACCCTAATCCTTTTAATCCAGAAATCACAATTGAACTTCCAAAAAATAATATTCATGGTAATTTAACTATCTATAACATCAAAGGCCAAGTAGTTAAATCATTTACTAAGATCACTCAAGAGAAAATCGTCTGGAGAGCTTTAGATAATCATAATCGAAAAGTCTCATCCGGAATCTACTTCTTTAAATACCAAAACAAAGATTATTCAGTCCTCGAAAAAGCCCTGCTTTTAAAGTAAAAATGGTTCTCTCTCGCCTAGAGAGGAAAGCATATAATTTTAAGGATCTTCTTTTACCCAAATCAAGCAGGCATTATTTGGGTAAAAGACCTTGACTAATTCTCTGCTAACTATACTTTAGTAATACAAACCCACATAATGCAGTAGAACTTTATAAAGCTCTACTGCATCATTCGGGATAAAAAAGAAAGGACTCAAAATGGATAACAACTTTATCTTAAAAAAAATCAGATATGCTTTAGACCTTAATGATTTCAAACTGATTGATATATTTAAGCTTGGGGGACTAAACTTAACCCGTGATGATGTATGCTCTCTCTGTACTAAAGATAGTGAAGATAATTATCAGACTTGTGATAATCAAACCTTAGAAACATTTTTAAACGGGTTAATCATTTATCGCAGAGGGAGTCAAGATAGTGGTGAAGAAAGAACTAAAGATATCCCCTTAGATAATAATCAAATTCTCCGTAAGCTTAGAATTGCTATGAATTATAAAGATAGTGATATGCTAGCTGTCTTGAAATTAGATGGAATGGAATTCTCCAAGAATCAGCTTAGTGCTCTATTTAGAGCTAAAGATAATCATCATTACCAACCCTGCAAAGATCAATTGCTAAGGAAGTTTTTACAAGGGCTGGTAAAAAAATATCGAGAGAATAAACAAAACAGACCTTCAGCTATTTTAGATTTCGATAATTTTTGATATAATCCAAATAATACAATAGATTTTTCTGCTTTTTGAACTCTTTTGTTAGGAACTACTAACATTTTTCTTGACATTATTTCATATCCTATTTTTGTGGTAACAAATAATTATTAAACAAAATGGAGTGAGTATGAAAAAGTTCACCATAGCTCTGGCAGGTAACCCTAACAGTGGTAAAACCACTGTATTTAATGCCCTCACCGGTGCAAAGCAGACCATTGGTAATTGGCCTGGAGTAACAGTCGAAAAAAAGGTAGGAAGCTACATAGATGGCGATATATCGGTAGATGTAGTCGATATGCCGGGTATTTATTCATTTTCAGCATTTTCAGAAGATGAGAAGGTTTCACGCGATTATATTCTAAGTAAAGATGCGGATTTAGTAGTGCAAATATTAGACGCGTCTAATCTTCAAAGAAATCTGTATTTAACAGTTCAGCTAATCGAGATGAATGTACCTGTCGTAATTGTCTTAAACATGATGGATACTTTAAAAGACAAGAATATGACTCTTCAGGTTGAACATTTTGCTAAACACTTAGATTGTGTTGTAGTCCCAACTTCTGCAAATAAGAAGGAAGGTATCCTTAAATTAAAAGAGGTTATTAGGGACCATATAGGTAAAGTTAATCCTCCTAAGTTTAATATTGCCTATGATGTAATGTTGGAAAAGGAGATTAAGCTCATTGAAGCTTTGGTAACTCAAGAAGCAGAGGAAGCTAAAGTTGATAGTCGATGGTTAACTCTGAAAGTTTTAGAAAGTGATCCTATTGCTGAGCGTTTTTTGAAAAAAGATATCACAAAAATCAAGAATGAAGCTATAAAAAGAGTTGAAAAACATACTGGTGATCCCATTGATGTTGTTATAGCTGATGGCAGATATGGCTTTATCAGAGGTTTAGTCAAGGATGTTTTAGTTATTAAGACAGTTACTAGAGAGACAGTTACAGATATCATAGATAAAATAGTAATTAATAAATATTTAGGAATACCTATCTTTTTATTAGTCATGATGGGAGTTTTCTATCTAACCATGAATGTGGGAGCACCCTTTATTGATTTCTTTGATGGCCTTTTTGGCACTATCTTTGTTGATGGCTTTAGGGTTCTTCTTAATGCTCTATCATCACCAGAATGGCTGACAACTCTTCTAGCCAATGGAATCGGTGGAGGCTTGCAAACACTTTCTACTTTTATCCCTCCAATCTTCTTCATCTTTTTATCACTTTCCATTCTTGAAGATTCAGGCTATATGTCGCGAGCTGCTTTTATTATGGATAGATTTATGAGGGTTATCGGCTTACCCGGTAAGGCCTTTATCCCCATGTTAATAGGATTCGGATGTACAGTTCCTGCCATTATGGCAACTCGCACCTTAGAGAATAACAGAGATAGAATGCTAGCTATTCTAATGAATCCTTTCATGTCCTGTGGAGCACGTTTACCGGTCTATACACTTCTAATAACTGCTTTCTTCTCTAAAACAGCAGGACTTATCATGTTTTCAATTTATTTTAGTGGAATAATCTTGGCTATCCTTTCCGGCTTTTTATTTAAATCAACTATCTTACAAGGACAAGCAGCTACTTTTGTAATGGAGCTTCCTACCTATCATATTCCTACTTTTAATGGTGTAATGCTCCATACTTGGAACAAACTTAAATCATTTATGATCAAAGCAGGAAAAGTAATTCTTCTCATTGTTATTTTAGTTTCCTTCGCTAATTCAATTGGAACAGATGGTAGTTTTGGTAATGATGATTCTTCAAATTCGGTTCTTACTTGGGTTGGTAAAAAGACTACACCTATTTTTAAACCTATGGGACTAACAGATGATAATTGGCCTGCCACAGTTGGATTATTCACAGGTATCTTTGCTAAAGAAGCAGTAATCGGAACAATGGATGCTCTCTATTCACAACGTGATCCAAATTGGAGTTCAGAACCTGAACTTGATGAAGATTTCTCCCTTTGGGCTGGTATAAAAGATTCATTCTTAGCAATTCCTGCCGGATTTGGTTGGATAGAAGTTGAAGAAGAAGAAGAGTCTTCATCTTTAGTAGGCTATGTTCAGACAGGTTTTAACAATGATAAATTTGCTGCCTATGCTTATCTCTTATTCATCTTGATTTATGCCCCTTGTGTGGCTGCCATAGGTGCTATTTACCGAGAAACCAACCTCAATTGGACGATCTTTGCTGTAGCTTATCTAACTATTTTAGCTTGGATAGTCTCAACTCTATTCTATCAAATCACTACTTTTACTGCCCACCCTCTCATGTCAACAATGTGGATAGGGATAAGTATTGCTATTTTCTTAGTTTTTTATATCTCCCTGAAATTTAAAAAGAAACCCATAATGTAGAAAAGATCTCCTAACATCCCATAAAAGACCTTCTCTTGTCAAGGAAGGTCTTTTATTTTTTTGCTGAAAACGTCAAAATTATTGACAGATTATCTAGTTATTAAAGAATTAATAAAATAACTTAAGATGAGAATTAAATGAAAATATTAATGATTTTAGAGACACCTTTTCCGCCTGATTTAAGAGTCGAGAATGAGATTGATGCCTTGTTGGAAGCAGGCCATGACATCACAATTATAGCAGGTTTTCGGGAAAAAGTAGAGAAAACTGCTTCTTATGAAAAAGCAAAAATCATTAGAGTTTATATCCCCACATTTATTTATAAGAGTTCAATAGGATGCTTAACTTTTCCTTTTTATTTCAAATTTTGGAAGAAAGTTATTGGAAGTGAGATATTTAATAAGAGATATGATGCAGTTCATATTCATGATCTTCCTCTGAGTCAAGTGGTCTTAGATTTAAGAGGTGAATCACAGCAAGACTTTAACATAACCTTAGATTTGCACGAGAACTACCCTGATATGTTAAAGATAGCCATGCATACTAATACTTTTTTAGGGCGTTTGTTTTTTGATTATCATGCATGGTTGTCCTACGAGAAGAAAGTGCTTAGAGAAGTCGATACGATTATTACGGTCGTGGAAGAGATGAAAGAGAGAATTATTACTCAAGGAATAGAATCAGAAAAGATTGTTCTTGTTTCCAATACTTTTAATAGCGCTAAGTTTCCTACTCCCGCACGTCAGCCTTCTGCTAATGACTTTATCCTCTTCTATGGTGGTGGAGTTACTATTGACAGGGGTTTGCAGTATGTTATCCCAACTCTAAACAATATCGCTAAGATTATTCCAAACTTACAATTATGGATTGTTGGGGATGGTAGCTACTTAACAAATCTTATAGAACTCACTAAAAAGAACAAGCTTGAACATTTAGTTAAATTCTATGGGAGACAAGCCTTTCCAGACTTGCTTAAGTTATTGGCTCAAGCTAATATTGCCTTAATCCCTCATCTAAAATCCCCTCAAACAGAATCAGGACTCCCCCACAAGCTTTTCCAATATATGATAACAGGCATTCCCATTCTTGCATCTAACTGCCTGCCTTTCATCAGAATATTAGGGGATAATGAAGCAGGTTTGATTTATGAGTTTGATAATCCTGAAGAATTCATTAAAAGCGTAATTAAAGTCTATTCAATACCACAGCTTCAAACTAGTCTAACTAACAATGCCCAAAAGATTTTAAAAGAGAAATATCTCTGGAAATATGATGCTAAGAGGTTAGTTAAGATTTATGAAGAAAAAGTTTGACAAAAATAATAAATAAATTAAGTTATACTTAAAATGAGATTAAAAAGAGAGTAATAATGAATAATATATTAAAAGAGATGAATGCTAATTATATCAAAGAACTTCTCAGTGAAGAACTTATAGCTTTATTTTCGCATATTCAGGCAAATAAGGGAACCAAAGCATTTAAACATTACAATCAAAATTTGATCAAGATTAATAATAGCCTTAATTCACAACTTTTCAATGATGAGTACAATGAGAGTCTATACAAGACATTAAAAAATGAGTATAACAGGCCTGTACCTTTTCCTGCACCGGTAAATCCCAAATTTACTTTTATTGATCTATTTGCAGGCATTGGGGGATTTAGAATTGCAATGCAAAGTTTAGGAGGAAAAAGTATTTTTAGTAGCGAATGGAATATTGCAGCAAAAAAGACATTTTTAGCAAATTATGGAGAAGTCCCATTTGGAGACATCACTTCTGAACAAACAAAGAGCTTTATTCCTGAGAATTTTGATATCCTATGTGGAGGGTTCCCTTGTCAAGCATTCTCAATTGCAGGAGCTCGCAAGGGCTTTGAGGATTCAAGAGGTACACTTTTCTTCGACGTGGAACAGATTATATCAACTCATCGTCCTAAAGTATTTCTTTTAGAAAATGTAAAAAATTTGATCTCTCATGATAGTGGTAACACATTCCAGACAATCAAAAATATCCTTTCGAAAAAACTTGGCTATGTACTCTATCACAAGGTCATGAACACTATGGATTATACAAATATCCCTCAAAATAGAGAAAGAATTTTCTTGGTTGGGTTTGATCCTGTGCAGGTTACTAGATTTAGTGATTTTCAGTTTCCTGCTAAAATTTCTTTAACAAAAGGGATTTCTGACATGCTTATTGATGAAAAACATAATGATAAGTATTACTATCATGAAACTCATCCCTATTATCATGAGCTTAATCAAACAATTGATAGTCGCGACACTGTATATCAATGGCGAAGAGTATATGTCAGAGCGAATAAGAGTAATGTATGTCCTACTCTAACTGCAAACATGGGGACAGGAGGACATAATGTCCCTTTAATTAGAGATGATTTTGGAATAAGAAAACTAACTCCTAGAGAATGCTTTAATTTTCAAGGTTTCCCTCAAGAATTTATCCTACCCGAAATTGCTGACAGCAAAGTATACATGCAAGCGGGGAATTCAGTGACTGTTCCTTTGATTCACAGAATTGGTGAGGAGATATTAAAAATATTATGATAGACTTTACTCAAGAAATTCAATATTTTAGTCAATATAAAAGGTTATTAGAGGTTATGGCTCAGTTATCAAAACTCTTTAGTGATAATAGTGTTCCTTTTATTAATTATAGAGTTGTTGAAAATCTGTTTTGCCGATGTTTTAATGCTGAAAACTTATCAAGATCAGATACTGCTTTTGATGCCAGATTTAATAAAACAGGTATTGGGATAAAAACTTTCATTATAAATAAACAGACAAGTTACGAGAAAATTGCTGAATTTAATAATCTATCAAGTAAGTTAAATACCTTAAATAAGTCTGATTTAGCTTTATCTGTTTCTAACTATAGAAACGATAGAATAACATTAGCAAAAAGATTGTACGGTATAACAAATTCTCAGTATCACATTGTTGCACGTCAAAATTCTAAACTATTACTCTTTGAAACAGATTATGACACTATTAGTATAGATGAGATTGATAGAATAAAACAGACTGACAAATCTATTTCTTTTTGCGACGGTAAACATTCATATCGTTACTCTTTTTCTAAAAGTACTCTTTACAGAGAGTTCGTTTTGCCTAATAATGTTCATACGATTGATATAAACATTCTCGATGATCCCTTCTCATTGCTATTAAAATTTCAAAGTGATTTAAAAAGCCATCACCATAGTATTGTATCTAATCAATTACAATATGTAATTTTACCTCTTTATGGAAAAGACAGAATAATCTATCCCAAAAGTGGATTAAATCAATGGAATGCCAGTGGCAGAAAAAGAGATTTTGGCGAAATGTATATCCCAATTCCAAGAGAGATTCACAAATTGCATCCTCACTTCTTTCCCAAAAGAGATAAGTCTTTTTCTTTGAGGATTCCTACGGGTGAAGTTTTTACTGCAAAAGTTTGTCAAGATAACGAAAAAGCCCTCATGACCAATCCAAATAAATCATTATCAGATTGGTTATTAAGATATGTTCTGCAATTAGAGGAAGGTGAATTAGCTACTATTGAAAAATTAGACACATTGGGATTTGACAGCGTTATTATAATCAAATCTGAAAATGATAATGAATATCTGATCGATGTAAGAAAAACTGGCAGTTACGAAAATTTCTTGTCTAATCAGGCTGATAAATCCCTCTAAAATAAACGATTAAAGCATGGATAGCTTGGTCAAACTTCTTTAGTTTAATATTCTCCCACATAACTTTTAAGAGATTTCCTTTGGAGAATTTCCAGGTTAGTCTGCAATCAACACAAGCAGGGTTATCACAAAAAAAGAATTGTGGGTTTTTCTTACCTTGAGCGACTTCCCATTCTAAAGTCTTTTTCATGTCCGAAACTATAATATTAGCTTGTCCAACTTTACCTTTATATAGAACAGCTCCATTTTTTTCGTAATCAGGCAAAAGCTTATTGAAGCCTGCAGAGCATCCCCCAGCCCAGTTAACTAAGAAGAGCTTCTTGGGGTTATCACCGACTTGATAATGGACCCCATACTTTAATCTCTTCTGTTGGAAGCCTAATAAGCCGATTGCGACGTGGGTTGTTCCGATTGAAACACCATCTGATGGAGAATATATTCTAACTTTTTTAGCCCTTAAACTACACATTTTCTTCAAGACATCATAAGCATAGCTTTCAGCAGTATGATTTTCAGTGAATTCAGTAGCATGTTTCCCAATAGTTGCGAACTTTTGAATTGGGTGTTTACTCCTTTTAACTTGAGGGAACTGGAGAATAGCATTTGCCAGAGCCCCCGCATAAGAAGGAGTTCTATCATCAGATAGGCAAGTATGCTTTTTCAGATATCTAAGCGATTTGACAGGGACAAAACTATCAGTAACAATAGTACCATTAGGGCCTATTACATCTAAGAAAGCTTCAATAACGGTTCCTGCACCGCCTTGAACCCAACCAATAGACTTAAGGGAGACCATTAAATTTAGAATATCACCCTCTTGAATCCCTGCTTCTCTTATTTCTTTAATAAGTTCATCTTTAGTAATCACGCTATTTTTTTCCATATTCTTCTTTATGTTCCTCTCTGTCTAAAAAGAAATGCTGTTAGAAAGTAAGACAGACGGGTTTAACCCGAATGATGCAGTAGAACTTTGATGAAGAGTGCTAGATTCTTTTAGCAAAATAAGTTACAGAATTTGAAGGCATATAATATATATATTCCTGAAA
>JAEKNW010000061.1 GCA_016838885.1 Candidatus Cloacimonadota bacterium | reverse complement strand
TAATCTATCAAAACATACACAGAGTATGAGCCCGTATGTCTTAAATCCCCTCTTAATCCTCAAGGGATGGTGCAAGAGGGGTGGCATCCTACGAAGCTTCCTACTTCGCTAAAGCTATGTAGGATGGATTAGCAAAGTTGGATGACGGGGCCTTTCTTAAAAATCATTATTCTTTTAATCAGTGTTAATCTGGTTAATCTGTGGACACAAAAAATCTTAATTAGTGAAATTAGTGTAATTAGTGGATAGATTAGTCTTTTAGATTTATTCGTGTTTATTCGTGTTTATTCGTTTTAATTCGAGTTAATTCGTGTGAAAGCTCTTTCTCTTTTCGGTGTATTCAGTGTTTTCGGTGGCTATTTCTTTCTTTGTGGTGAAATTCTCCCCGTCTCCCTTTCTCCCCGTCTCCCCGTCTTTTCGCGACAAGCGAAAAATCTTCTTCGTGTAATTCGTGTAATTCGTGGATAGACTCTCTTCCTCTTCTATCAATTCAAAAATTTCTCAATTGACAGAATCCTGCCTTCATAGTTTTAGTTAATAAATAAAACTAGGATATACTATGAGAAAGAACATTGATACCAATATGGAAATTTATGACAAGATATGTGTAGATTATATTGCAGAAACTTTTAACAATTACCATCAAGAAGGGGTAGAAAAGTTTCTTAAATATGTAGATGGATTAGAGAAGATTTTGGAATTAGGATCTGGCTCCGGTAATAATTTAACCTATATTTTTGGTCAGGGAAGAAGCATTCAGGGTAGTGATAATGTTTTAGGTTTTTATGAATGGATTGGAAGTAGATTTGCCTGCCCCTTTGCTTATATAGATTTTTCAGATGTCGATTTTGTTAATGACTACATTCGAGATTATGAAATCAAACATCTCTTCTGCAATCTGGCCTTGCAACATCTCAACCTAAATCAATTCCAAGACTTTATGAATAAGATAAAATTTTCCGGAGTTTTCTTCTTCTCACTCTATGATGGAACAGGAGAAAATATCGATGATAAAGGGATTTATTCTAACTACTATAAACACAGACAAATCATCAAGATGTTAGAAGCAAGATTTGAGATTCTAGAACAATGGATATGCGATGATGTACATAAATCTGAAAGAAAAATGCTTAATTATGTGGTAAAACTCTAATTATTAATCAAATTATTAATCAAATTATTAATCTATCCACGAATTACACGAATTACACTAAGAAGATTTTTCGCTTGTCGCGAAAAGACGGGGAGACGGGGAGAAAGGGAGACGGGGAGAATTTTTCATCCACGATTACCCTGTTAAAATAGACACAGAATATGAGCACGTATGTCTTAAATCCCCTCTTCATTTGCTCTAGCAAATGTTTCCAAGAGGGGTGGCATCGAAGATGACGGGGTGTTTAAGTCTTGCTTCGCAAGAATGAAAAG
>JAEKNW010000060.1 GCA_016838885.1 Candidatus Cloacimonadota bacterium | reverse complement strand
TATTGAAGCCGGTGCTAAAGTAGTTGCCTATGATCCGGTTGCCATGGAAGAAACCAAAAGAATCTTTGGTGATAACCCGGCTATAAGCTATGCTGATGGCAACTATGAAGCCCTCAAAAATGCTGATGCATTATTACTTGTTACAGAATGGAATCAGTTTAGAAATCCAGATTTTGATGCCATCAAAGAAAGATTAAAAAATCCAATCATATTCGATGGTAGAAATCAATATAATCCAACAGAATTAAAAGAACTTGGCTTCACTTATTATAGTATCGGAAGATAACTAAATGCCTTCCCGAAACCCTAATGACCAATATTTTATGCAGCTAGCCCTGCAAGAAGCTCACAAGGCCTTCATAGATGACGAAGTGCCTATTGGAGCTGTATTGGTCAAAGATAACGAGATTATTGCTCAAGATCATAATAGAACAAAGCAATTTGAAAATCCTTTAGCTCACGCTGAGAAGCTGATCTTAGACAGTGCTCCCGAGAAATATCTTAACAATTATACTCTCTATATCACCCTTGAACCGTGCTTGATGTGTGCCGGGATGATTATCTGGAGAAGAGTCGGAAGAGTTGTCTTTGCTACTTATGATAAAAAAGCTGGAGCAGCTGGTTCTGTTTATAATACTTTACTGGATAAACACTTTAACCATAATCCAGCAGTTACTGCAGGGGTTTTTCAAGAAGAAGCCAAAGAATTATTACAAGCATTTTTTAAAGAAAAAAGATAGGGGAGAGTTGCCAGAGAGGTCGAATGGGGCGGTCTCGAAAACCGTTGTGGGTGCAAGCCTACCTAGGGTTCGAATCCCTAACTCTCCGCCATTCTAAAATTATATCATCAAAAAAGCCAGGATAATCCTGGCTAATTTCTTTATTTGGGTTTATTACTACTTCAAGTAATCATCGAGTATCTCGTTTTCATCTACCTTTTCCACATATCTGTTCAATGAGATATAGGTAATATTACCAAATCTCAAGTAACCTATGAAGAAAGATAGAATCATGGCAATATGCATCAATAGAATTAAAATATATCCAAAGAACATTTGCCATCTGAGATCTTCAAAACCTCTCAGAGAGAGCTTGAATAATTTATATAAATTTAGATTATATTTGTTTATCATTACGGGCATAGGTAGTAGAACTGCAAGCCACCACAAGACAAGGATAACTCTAACTAACCTTAGAACCGGATCGCCAATACATAAGAATTTAATCAAAGCAAAAATTGCAATATTAATCAAGACAAAGAGTATGTATTTAGGGAATATTTTGAAAATATAATTATTTAATTCTTTACCATAACCAATTTCCATAACAACATTTTGGATGCCGAAAGGAACTATCAAGATCGGAACAAAGATGAGAAATATTGAATTCTCTACAAGATAGCGTGTCCAGTCTGAAGAATAATTAAAACTAAAATAATGAAAACCTAAAAGTAAGATAAATATAAATATTATACCACCAAAAAAGAGGTTAAATTTAAAATTGTAATTTTCATTCTCCTTCTCATCTAAGTAACTCTCTTTCAGAGTATTCCAGATCAGAAAATTCTCTTTGATACTTTGAGTCTTTTTCCGACATTTTGGACAGTAGAGATCACTGTTTTTTATTTGGGCATTACAATGTCTACAACGCATGCAAACTCCTTTATTGATTAAATTCTAATTTATTAATTATGTTGAAGATTTCCTGAGGGTCAATAGTATGATTGATTTCATCTCTCAGCTGTGCTCCGCCTCTAATTCCCTTGGAGTAGTGGGTGAAGTGAGATCTCATCTCGCGGATTGCATGTAATTGGTCATTAGGATTAGAGTTCTTTAAGGAAAGCTCATAATGATTTAAAACAACCTTTAATTTATCAATCGATGTCTCTTGATTAAGGTAAAAATCTTTTATCTCTTGAAAAATCCAAGGCTTTCCTAAGGCTCCTCTTCCGATCATGATACTATCACAATAAGTTAAGTTATATAGCTCTTGAGCATCTTCAAGACTTTTTACATCTCCATTTCCTACGACAGGAATATTAACACTCTCTTTGAGCAATCTAATATGTTCCCAGTTACTGTGTCCTGTAAACATCTGTGATCTTGTGCGAGGGTGAAGGATCAAGGCATCTGAACCGGAATTCTCCAAGGCTTTGCCAAAAGAAAGGTAATTTATACTTTCCAAGTCCCAACCTGAACGAAACTTAGTGGTTACTAAAAGTTTATGTTTCAACCCGACTTCTTTAACAGCTTCGGTGATTCTACAAGCCAAGTCTAAATCTTTCATCAAGGCTGAACCAGCCATTCTGTTAATCACTTTCTTTACCGGACAGCCCATGTTAATATCTATAAAATCTGGTTTAATGCCAGCTATAATCTCTGCACCTTTAGCCATCATATCTGCGTCTGAACCAAATAATTGAACGCCAAAAGGTCTTTGGAATTCCTCAAAATAGGCATAATGAAGGGAGTTTTCTAAATTATAGTATAAGCCATCAGCTGAGACCATTTCTGAAACTATGACATCAGCACCACACTTTTTAGCAATAGTCCTAAAAGTGTTATCAGTATAGCCTGCCAGGGGGGCTAACCACAGCTTATGGTCTGTTAAGGAACTTATTTCCATATTTGTTCCAGAGTAAGTTGAACAAGCAAATACTTGTTGCGACAGAGGCGTTTAATGACTCCATTTGTGGAGATATTGGAATAGTAATTTTCTGAGTTGCGAGTTTACTATTTTGCTCTGAGACCCCATTTGCTTCGTTACCTACTACGATAATCATGTTTTGTTTGAACTGGGTAATCTCTGTGATTGGTAAACCATTTAACTCTGTAGAAAAGATATCACAGTCAGGTAAGTTAATCTTCGTTAATTCGATGATTTTAAATGGTACAGTATAGATTGCTCCCAAAGAAGACCGAATAACTTTAGGACTAAACACATCACAAGAATCTTCAGAAATGAAGATACCATCGATATTGAAGGAGGCAGCTGTTCTGAAGATAGTTCCCATATTACCAGGATCCCGTAAGGCATCAAGGTAAAGAAAGTTTCCCTTAGTTGGAAAACATAATTTTGGTTTCTTAAAGAGGGCTACAATATCTTGAGGAGATTTAGTCTCAGTAAGCTGTTCTATCACTTGAGGGGAGACATATTCAATAATATTTCTCTTTTCTTTAGCAATAATAGACTTGACTTCGATATTACTTTCATTAATAAAGACAATTTCAGGGTAGTAACCATTAGTAATTATTTGCTCAATGATCCTTTTGCCTTCAACTAATATTTCAGAAGACGTATTTCTGAATTTCTTTTGAGTTAATTTCTTAATCTCTTTTAATCTGTTTTTATTTAGCATTTTTATTTATTTTATCTTTTATTCCATCTATATCTACATCATCAATTTGAATAGCGGGTACATATTTCTCAGAATACTCTTTGTAAAGTCCTGAGTCTAAGAGAAATTCAAACAGATCCTTGTCGATATGGTTGTCTAGTACATTAAAGGTCAATATTTTCATGGCTTCAGAGAGTTTCTTACCTTTTTTATAAGGCCTATCAGGAGCAGTGAGAGCTTCGAATATATCTGAAATTGCTAAGATTCTTGACTGAATAGGCAGTTGTTCAGCTGTAAATCCCCAAGGATGACCTGATCCATCTAGTCTTTCATGATGAGATGAGGCATAGATGGTTAAATTTTTATATTTTTTAGGATAGGTTAACTGATTCAAAATCTCATAAGTATATTTAACATGATTATTCATAATCTGACGCTCTTCATCATTCAATGTACCACGTTCAATCTTTAAATCAACAATTTCTTCTTCATCTAGTAATATTTTCTTTTGTTTACCTAAAATATAAGTGAATTTTGCAATTCTATCTATGTTATCCTTTTTATCTTTAGTTAGGAATTCGCCACCGGCATTAGCTGTTCTAAGAAACTGATAATCCTCATCCAGTTGATCAAGAATAGCTTGATAATATTGAGAGGAAGATTCGGGGATATTTAGTAAATAATCAAAATTCAGTTCTTCTTCAAAGCAACTCTGGACATAAGAATCATTGGACATTAGGGCTTTTATTGTATCGATCTTTAGTTCAATTAATTCTAAACCGTTAGTAATACGTTCTAATTTTGTAGCTTTATTCATTATTCCATCAGGAGTAGCAATTTTGCCTACATCATGCAACCAGGAAGCTAATGAAAGCTCATCCAATTCCTCTTCAGTAAAGGAGAAGTCTTTGTAATGACCATGATCAATTTCGTTAATCTTACGTGCCATCAACTTAGATATTATTGCCACTCGTGCAATATGGCCACCGGTATCTTTAGACTTGCGGTCTATCGCTAAAGCAATTGCTTTAATGAATTGTTTAAAAAGACTTTCTAAAGATTTAATTAGCTCTCTATTAGTAAAGGTGATAGCAGCTTGAGAAGCTAAAGATTGCACCATTACGATAGATTCTTTATTAAAACAGACAATCTCTGATGTGTCAATATCTAAAGCGTTTATGATTTGAATAACACCCAGAATATCATCTTCGTAATTTCTAAGAGGAATGGCAAGCATAGATTTAGAACGATAATTATTGGCCTTATCCCAGGATTTTGTTCCTTTGAAATCGAAACTGCTAGCATTGTAGCAATCATCTAAATTTAACATCTCCTTGGTATGATAAACACAGGATGCCATATTTGCAAGATTTGGAGTTTTATCTTCTTTATAAAGTGGTACAGGCGGTAATTGAATTGGACCAAAGGATCCTCCAGCTTTAAAGTTCTTTGATTTTGTTTGCATGACTTCAAAGTTTAAGTACTTCTTATCATCGGAAACGGAATAAATTGTAGCAGCATCAGCATTAGTATAAGCTAAAGCTTCTTCAATAATTAAATCAAAAATCTTATCAATGTCTCTTTCTTGAGAGAGGGCTAAGCCAATGTTTGAAAGCCTATTGATGTGAATTAATTGTTCTTCAGCTAGTTTATTTACTCTATTAACAACATCATTCAACACACTATTAATTTTTTCATTATCGCTTAAATTATACATTAATTACCCCATAAAACATTTTTTTTCATAAAAAGCTTGTCATTTTTAGTTGTCAAGATAAAGGTGTTTGTATATAAGTCAATAAAATAATGGAGGAATTATGATTTTTAAAGAAAAAGATACGATTTTCTTGATGATAGATATTCAAGAGAAGTTCGAAAATATTATTTTTGCCATGGATGAAGTAATCCAAAACACTAATATCCTTAACAGGGCATCAGAGATATTAGAGATTCCCTTAATTATTACAGAACAATATCCTAAAGGACTTGGAGTTACCTGTAAAAATATATATATACCAGATAATACTCCAATTATTGAAAAGAAAAAGTTTAGTTCTTATACTGATGATGTTGCTGAAATTATCAAAACTAATAAGAAGAGAAATATTGTGATTTATGGAGTTGAAACTCATGTGTGTTTGACACAGACTGCTTTAGAACTTAAAGCAAATGGTTATAAAGTAGGAATTGTAGCAGATGCTGTTTCATCCAGGCATGTAGATAATAAACTCTATGCTTTAACTAGATTAGGAGATATGGGTATTCAAATTCTTACAACAGAGATGATTCTCTTTGAAATAATGAATAGTGCTAATCATCCTAAATTTAAAGAAATCTCTAAATTAGTAAAATAAATGAGTAATAACTAGATTTTTTCTTGCCAAAAATACCAATATCTAAATCATTACAAAAATATCTTGAGGTATAGTATGAATCAACATATAGCTGAGTCTGCTCAGATTGGAGCAGATGTTAAAATCGGGTTTAATGTAGTAATAATGGAAAAAGTAATAATTGGAGATGGATGTCAAATTGCAAATAATGTAGTGATCTATCCTGAAACAAAAATCGGTCATCATGTAAGAATTGATGATAATGTAATAATTGGGAAGAGGCCATTATCGTCTCCTAGAAGTATTTTTAAAGTAGAAGATAATATGCAAGCTGCTGAGATTGGGGACATGTGTCAAATTGGTGCTAATGTAGTAATTTATGTCCAAGCTAAAATTGGTAATAATAACTTGATTGCTGATTTAGCTACAATTCGTGAGAATGTTACCATT
This sequence comes from Candidatus Cloacimonadota bacterium, assembly GCA_016838885.1. Taxonomy (GTDB): domain Bacteria; phylum Cloacimonadota; class Cloacimonadia; order Cloacimonadales; family JAFGVF01; genus JAEKNW01. The sequence continues at coordinate 13,395 of JAEKNW010000060.1, read as the reverse complement.
GGAGACTTAAACATTATTGGTAGAAATGTTACTATTGAGAATTTCACCAATATAGGTAACAGAAACAAGTTTGAGACAAATGCTTATATTACCGCCTATTCTGAAGTTGAAGATTACTGTTTTGTTGCTCCTTGTGTGGCAACCAGTAATGATAATTACATGGCTCGGGATAAAGAAAGATTTAATCATTTCAAGGGTGTTACTCTTAAAACAGGGTGCAGATTAGGTGTAAATGTTACGGTCTTGCCAGGTAAAGTTATCGGAACCGATGCAACTGTCGCTGCTGGAGCCTTGGTTACTAAAGATCTAAATGAAGCAGCTATTTATGCCGGTGCTCCTGCTAAAAGATTTAGAGATGTTCCAGAAAGCCAAAAATTAAGCAATAACTTAGATAAATAAGAAAAATATATTAGGGGAATCTGTGAGAAGTCTTGTAATCATTCCAACTTACAATGAAATTGATAATATAAAAAAAATAATTGAGCAAGTATTGCCCCAACATGAGTCTATTGAAATATTAATCGTAGATGATAATTCACCTGATGGAACCGGAAAAGTCGTTTTAGAGATAATGAAGGAAACCGAAAAGGTTCACCTTCTTGAAAGATCTGGGAAGTTGGGTTTAGGTACAGCTTACGTAGATGGATTTAAATTTGCTATTCAGAATAAGTATGATTTTGTAATAGAGATGGATGCAGATTTTTCCCATAGTCCAAGCGATCTACCTCGTTTGATTGCTGAAATTCAAAATAATGATTTAGTGATAGGTTCTCGTTATGTTGAGGGCGTTAATGTTGTGAATTGGCCCATGTCCAGATTAATCCTGAGCTATTTTGCTTCTTATTATGTAAAAATCATCACTGGAATGAAAATAGATGACCCTACAGGTGGCTTTAAGTGTTTCAGAAGATCTGTATTAGAACAGATAGATTTAGATGGAATTATTTCGGATGGTTACTCATTTCAAGTAGAAATGAATTATCGGGTTTATAACCGACAACTAAAAGTGAAAGAGATTCCTATAATTTTCTACGAAAGAAGGGATGGTAAATCAAAGATGTCCAAGCATATAGTTTGGGAAGCAATTTGGATGGTATGGAGATTGAGATTGCTAGCTATGTTGGGTAAATTATGATTCTGAAAAACATTAAGATAGACAAGATTATCTACAAGGGCTATGGTCTAGGAACTTATCAGGGCAAGAAAGTCTTTATCCCCAATACATATCCGGGTGATATTGTTGATGGTCAGTTGCTTTCAGAAAAGAAGGACTATTACAAAGCACTTCCTGTTAAATTTCATAAATCAGAGATTGTTAGAATTCCGGCTAGATGTCCTGTTTTTACAGAATGTGGTGGCTGCAATATGCTAGATGTTGATTATTTTCAACAGTGTGAGCTTAAGAAACAAGTTATTGAAGATATTTATCCTGATTATATCTCGTTGATAAATAATACTATAGCTTCACCTAAAGCAGATCAATACCGCAACAAGGTATTTTTCCCGGTTACTATAAGAGATAAGAAGATTATCTACGGCATGTTTAAGAATCTATCGCATACTGTCGTTTCAGCAGACAAATGTCGCTTAGTTTCTTCAAAAATCTTAGAGATTGCTCAAGAAGTATGTAATCATCTAAATAACGCTAATGAGACTGTTTATGATGAGAGAAGTGGAAAAGGTAACATTAGGCATCTTGGGTTTAGAGTAAATTCAAAACAAGAAGTAATGGTTATAATAGTTACTAATAAAAGCAAGTTGGCTTTTACTAATACTCTAATAAAAACATTAACTAATAAATTTCCTCAAGTCCTATCTCTAATTCAGAACATCAATAGAAGTAATACTAATACAATATTAGGAGATTCTGATAAAGTGCTTCTAGGTCAACCTTACTTTTTTGATGAAATAGGTAATAAAGAGTATAAGGTCCATTATCAGTCATTCTTTCAAGTGAACCGTCAGATAACAGAGCTTATTTACAAGCAAATCAGAGCTGACCTGGATTTTAATAGTAATGTTTTAGATGCCTATAGTGGAGTAAGCACCATAGGTATATTTATTGCTGATAAAGCTAACCTCGTAGTCTCAGTAGAAAATAATGAGTGGGCTGTTCAAGATGCTAATTACAATATTAAACTTAATAAGTGCAATAACATTGGGGTCATTAACGCAAAATTAGAAGATAAGTTTGAAGAGATAATTGATAAATATAAAATTAACACAATCGTTTTTGATCCCCCACGAAAGGGCCTTGAAACAAATATCAGAGACTTGATTAAGAATAGTAAAATTAATAAGATTATTTATTTAAGCTGTAATCCAACTACTCAAAAAAGAGATATGCAAGATTTTTGTAAAGCTGGATTTAAATTAGAAAAAATGATTCCTTATGATATGTTCCCTCATACTTATCATATAGAGAACTACGCTCTTTTAACTAGATAGTTTATGCAAATAAAAAGCGTTTCTAACATCAAAGTTAAGAAACGCTTTTTTTCTTTAAAATAATCTTATTCAGCTTTTTGTCTTTTTGCTTTAACTCTCCCTGCTTCGTTTTTGTTCTTTTGTGATGTGCCATCTTGACCATCTCTCACAGTAGCTTTTCTGACTCTTGTGTATTTAGCGTCATCAGGAAGATTATTATAAGCTTCTTTGGTAGCTTTTTTCATAGCAGTATCAAAACCTGCACCGGCTATTACATTATGAACAGTTTCCCACTCAACCTCACTTGTTCCCTTAAGATTGATCATCATCTTTTCTATGTCCCAACTGGCTTCTGTAACACCTTTGACTGACATAGCAGCTGTTTCAATCATCTTTTTAGCTGTCTCACCTTTACCATAAACTACAAAATTCATAGAAACTGTTTTTTCAACTTCAGTTTCAACGTTAGCAGTAGCTTCTTCAATAATTTCTTGTTCAGTAGTAGCAGTTTCTGTTACTGGCTGAGTCTCTTCTTTTTTACCACATGCAACTGTTAAAAGGGCAATAGTGATTACTACAAATACAAATCTTTTCATTTTTTTTATTCTCCATTATTTAGTTTTTATTTAATCTTATATAATGCATTGCTATGTCAAGAAAAATTAATTTTTGTTTACCTTTCACTTATATATAGGGTCCACTTTTTCAAAATTGTCCCGGTTTTTGAAAAATAGTTTAAAAAATACCGAATGGTATGTTTACATATTGTCTTTATATTAATGTTAAAAAATCTTATAAACCCATTTAGAAGGATATTGGAATTTTCATGGTCATTGGAAAAAGATTGAGTTATAAATTTAAAGTGTGCATTATTTGGGTTTAAGTTCCCACACTACTTGAGAGAACACCTTAATTAGTTAATCTAAACAGTCTCATCTCAAAAAAAAATGTTATGTATTATAAAAAGTGCTTGACCATATCGACAAATATATTTTAAATGAACTAAACAGATAAAACTAAAGGTGCAAAAATTTAAATTATGAAAACAAACTACAATATTGCAGGAAAATACTTAATACTAATTACTAGTATATTAATAATTAGTATAGGGATTTCTGTGTATTCATTAAAATATATTTATGATAATCAAGACAAATTAAATAGTTTTTCCAAATTAGAGAGTAACATTGATTCTTTAAAGAATTTGAATCAACAGATTATTGAAAGAGTACAAACTTCCCTAGATTCAATTAATCACTTCTATGAAGTTTATGATAGAGGTGAGTACGAATTAACTTATCCTGATTCCATTTTGACTTGGAATCAAATCCTAAAAATAGACAAGCATGGTAATATAGATGCATCCAACAGCAACGTCTATATTGCTCAGTTAAAAGAACGCACCAGAACAATGGTGTTGTTCAACGAATTGAATAAAGGTAACTACGATTTTTACATTAATTCGCTAACAGAAGCTCCTCATATAAGCCCTACTTTTGGTGTGATTACTTCAAGTTATGGATATAGGAAACACCCTGTTTATAAGAGAAGAATTTTTCACCGTGGAATTGATATAGCTAATGATTTAGGAACTCCAATTTATGCAACAGGTGATGGTGTTGTGATTAAGTCAGCCAGGGATTATAAGTACGGAAGATATGTAACTATCAAGCATGCTAAAGGATATGAAACAAAGTATGCTCATCTCAACGTAAGTTATGTGAAAGCAGGTACAATAGTTTATTCCGGAGATGTGATAGGGGAGATGGGTAAAACCGGGGTTACTACAGGTGTACACTTACATTATGAAGTAATTAGGAATAAAAAAATTTTGAATCCTTATAGCTATGTTAACAATAGTTTAAGGAAAATCGCTAAGAAAAATAGCGTCATTTAATGGCCAAAGCTTATCTTTTTACAAATTCTCTTTGCAATTCGTCCATTAAAGCATTAATTACTAAAGATGATTATATTATTGGTGTCGATGGTGGGATAAATACTCTCGATCAAATAAATCTTCATCCCCATGTAATTATCGGAGATTTTGATTCAGCTAATCTGGATAATAGATTTCTAAGTCTGGGTATTAAGAAAATTACTCACGAGCCTGAGAAGGATTTCACTGATACTGAGTTAGCCATTAATTATGCCCTTGAAGAGAAATTCTCTCCTCTAATAATAGTCAATAATATGCAGGATAGAATTGATCATGTCTTGGGAGTGATCGCTTCATTAAGGCATCTTCACAGGATCGGTGTTGAAGCTATGATCTTAGGTGATAAACAACTTTTTATGATTTTGAAACGCTCTAATAAATTTAACCTACCAATCAAAACAACAGTCTCTCTAATTCCACTTACAGATAAAGTTACCGGAATTTCAACGCAAGGACTTTACTATCCTCTAAGCAACGAAGAACTTACTTGCGATAGAGCTCGTGGGGTCAGTAATGAGGTTAGTGAAAAAATAGTTGAGATCAATCTAAGGGAAGGACAACTTCTTTTTGTAGTTAATTTTGAAAATTATGAAGAGATTAAGACCTTAATCCCAAATAATGCAGTAGATCTTTAAGAATAGCCCTATATTCGGGTTTATCAAGTGGGTAGATAGCCCTATATGGCACTAATTAATGCTGAAATAGGGATATCTAAAAAAAACCTCATCAAGTCCTGATTAAGGAATACCCACAGATTCCTATATCTTTTGGTCGATTTTTTTTATCGCCTCTTCAAGATTCATTTCTCTCTTTGCTGGGTCAGCAGTACTGTATGAAATAAAAGAATAATCTTTAAATCCCATAAAAGAGAACTCCTGTGTAAGTAAACTTCTCACAAAATCATATTTTTCGAAATCAGATCCTACCGGGTATTCTCCACCATGAGAGTAAAGCACGATTATTTGTTTATTGAGGACTTGCTGTTTTTTTGATTCATCATTGATGTTAAACAACTCACCATTGAGCATAAAACTATCAAAGAACATTTTGACAATTCCCGGAAGCGAGAAATTGTGCATAGGGAAGACAAATATTAATCTCTCTGCATTTTGAACTTTTCTTACTATTTCATCAAAGGGATGAATAGCCAGTTTTTGAGAATCACTCAATTCTTTACCTAAGAAATTTCTTAAGTAATAAGCAGTAACAGAATCCTCTTTGAACATTGGCACATTATCTTTTATTAAATCAAACTCTTCTATATCATTTAGATCAATTTTTGATTTCAAGTGATCATATAATTTTTTTGTATTTGAGTTCTCACCGGAAGGCAAGTATTTTACTATAAATGTTTTCATTATTCCTCCATATTTAGTTTTTATGAAATATAATCTAAATGAGTGATATTCCAAATAATACTTGTAAAATGCCTATAGATGGCCTATTTCCTGGTATGAAAGCTCTCTTGCAAGATACTTGCCGAAACTGAAAATAAAAAAAGTTTCTTAAAGTATTGACATTTAAATAGCAATCTTAAGATTTGACACAATTATTTATGTTTATATAAATTGAGGATAAAATGAAAATATTTGAAACTCATGCCCACCTTGATCTTAAGGATTTTAATAAGGATAGAGCAAGAGTAATTGAACAAAGTAAGAAAGTTGGAGTTGAATATCTAATAAATATTGGATATAATGAAGAAACTTCTAAAAACTCTATTGAATTAGCTTCTGTGCATGACTTTATTTTTGCATCGGTAGGTTTTCACCCACATGATGCTACTGAGTATAACTCAGATATTATAAGAAAGTTAGCACATAAGGAAAAAGTAGTAGCAATAGGAGAAATAGGTTTAGATTACTATAGAAATTTATCACCAAAAAAGATTCAGCAAGAGGTTTTTGCAGACCAAATTGAGATTGCTAAACAACTAGATTTACCATTGATTATTCACGACAGAGATGCCCATGAAGATTGTTATAATATCCTTAAAGAACACAAGGCTAAACAAGTAGTTTTTCACTGTTTTTCCGGTGATGTTGTTTTTGCTGAAAAAGTTTTAGCAGAAGGCTGGAAGCTCTCCATAACTGGAACTGTTACCTACAAAAATAACGAGTCTTTAAGAGATGTTGTTAGAATGCTTCCTGATCATAGTTTCTTTATAGAGACAGATTCACCCTATTTGGCTCCTCTTCCTAATCGAGGAAAAAGGAATGCTCCTTATTATCTACCCTTTGTAATAGAGGAGATTGCCAGAGTAAGAATGCAAGCTCCAAACAGAATAGCTGAAATGACTTTTCAAAACGCTGAAAGATTTTTCTTTACAGATAAAATCAAAATTAAATAGTTAAAAAAGAAAAATAATAAAAACATAGTATGAAAAAATACTGGAGGAAATAATGTCCGAAAACGTTGAAAGAGATAAGGTCGGAACAATTATCCACGGAGAAGATACTCCCGAAAAAATGGAAGTGGAGTATAATGAAGTTAAAACTACAGGTGATTTAGATTCACCGGTCTATATTTACTACAATTGGTGTAAAAAGTGTGGAATATGCGTAGCATTTTGTCCTACCGGTTGTTTAGAGAGACAGGCAGATGGTTCTCCATTTGTGGCTCACCCTGAAAAGTGCATACATTGTGAAACATGCGACAGATTATGTCCTGATTTTGCCATTACCGGTGCCTTAGTAAAGAAAGGAGAGAAGTGCGATGACTAAAGAAAAAGCAACATCTAAAAAAACAGAAAAAGTAGAAGCAATCGTTGAGAAGAAAGTTACGAAAGCTGTCATTATGCAAGGTAATGAAGCTGTAGCCAAGGGTGCTCTAGCAGCTGGTTGTGATTTCTTCGCAGGTTATCCAATAACTCCTTCAACTGAAGTAGCAGAAATCTTATCAAATGAACTACCAAAAATCGGTGGTACATTTATCCAGATGGAAGACGAAATTGCTAGTATGTGTGCTATCATTGGAGCCTCTCTTGCAGGTGCAAAAGCCTTAACAGCAACGAGCGGTCCCGGATTCTCATTAATGCAAGAAGCAATTGGTTTTGCTAAAATTACAGAAACTCCAACCGTGGTGGTTAATGTACAAAGAATGGGACCAAGTACTGGTATGCCAACTAGTCCTGGTCAAGGTGATATCATGCAATCTCGTTGGGGATCACATGGTGATGCTCCGGCAATTGTTCTTTATCCCGATTCAGTAAAAGAAGCTTTTCAGTTAACTATTAGAGCTTTTAACTTGGCTGAAAAATATCGCTCCTGTGTTGTACTGTTAATGGATGAAGTCTTAGGACACATGCGTGAAGCTGTTACTCTTCCAGATTTATCTACAGTAAGGGTAATTAACAGAATCAAACCAACTGTACCTCCACAATGGTATAAGCATTATGATGAAAATCAAAAATATCTTTCTCCAATAGCAAGTTTCGGCGAAGGTTACCGTTTCCATGTTACAGGCTTAACCCACGATGACCATGGTTTCCCAACTAATAAACCAAATGAAGCTGCAAAAATGATGGAAAGATTGAATAAAAAGATTAAACATAATATCAGAGACTTAGTGCAAATTGAAACTGAGCACATGCACGAAGCAAAAGTTGCAGTTTTTGCAGCTGGTATTATGGGAAGAGCTTCGAAGGAAGCTGTGAAAATGGCTAGAGCTGAAGGATTGAAAGTTGGACTTCTCAGACCTCTTACAATCTGGCCTTTCCCAGATGATGCCGTAACAAAAATGCTCAAAGATGTTGATGCTGTAGTTGTACCAGAACTTAATGAAGGTCAGCTTTTCCACGAATTAGAAAGATTAGTTCGTGAAAGAAAAGATGGTTCTTTACACAGATTAAATAGAAACGATGGTACTGTGATTACTCCTGCTGAAATATTGACCAAAATTAAGGAGGTTTATAATGGCTAAAATACCTCAACGCAAAATTCATGATTATTTAAGACACGATAAAAAATTCCCTCATGTATGGTGTGCAGGATGTAGTAATGGTATCGTTTTAGGTGCTGTTATCAGAGCAATAGATGAGTTAAAGTTAAACAGAGACAATATTGTTATGGTCTCAGGTATCGGATGTTCTTCAAGAATGCCGGTATATGTAGATTTCAATACTCTTCATTCTCTTCACGGAAGAGCAATCGCTTTTGCTACCGGTGTGAAAATGTATAAACCAGGGATGAAAGTAATTGTTATTACAGGTGACGGTGATGCAACTGCCATCGGTGGAAATCACTTTATTCATGCTGCCAGAAGAAATCTAGATTTAACAGTAGTATTACTTAACAACAATATCTATGGAATGACAGGTGGTCAGTATTCTCCTGCAACTCCTCATGGTGATAAAGCTACTACAACTCCTTATGGTAACATTGATCCTAATTTTGATATTTGCAAATTAGCTATCGGAGCTGGTGCCTCTCATGTTGCCAGAACTACAGCTTTTCATGCAATTGAATTACAAAAACAGATCAAAGAAGCTTTAGAACATCCGGGCTTCTCTTTGGTTGAAGCTATTTGTGCTTGTCCTGTGATCTACGGTAGATTAAATAAAAAAGGTGATGCACCTGCCATGATGAGAAATATGAGAGATAACTCAATTCCTATCAAAGCAGCAGAAAAATTACCACCAGAACAAGTTGCAGGTAAAATTCTAAGAGGAACATTCATCAAAGAAGTCAGAGCTGAATATACTGATGCTTATCAAAAAATGATGGATCAACTAAGTCCTAAGGAAGGTGAATAATGAGTAAGAAAAAAATGATTAAAGAAGTAAGATTCAGTGGTAGTGGCGGACAAGGTTTAATCCTTGCCGGAATCATCTTAGCCAGAGCAGCTGTTGAAGATGGTTTAAACGTTACTCAAACTCAATCCTATGGACCAGAATCAAGAGGTGGATACTCTCGTGCTGATGTTGTCATTAGTAACGAAGATATTAATTATCCTGAAGCTACTAATTTAGATATCTTATTATCTCTAACCCAAGAAGCTTGTGATAAATATATCTTTGACTTAAAGCGTGACGGAGTTTTAATCTGTGATACTTCTCATGTTAAAAATATCTCTATCATCAATGATAACACCTACGAAGTTCCTTTTACTGAAATTGCTCAGAAAGAGTTAGGTTCTGAAATCCCAACCAATATTTTATCTCTGGCCTTTGTTGTAAAAGTAACAAACATCGTGAATGAAAAATCTCTTGAAACAGCTATTCGAGCTTCAGTTAGACCTGCTTTTATTGATCTAAACATCAAAGCTATGAAGCTTGGTTTTAAGTTAGCTAAAGAATATCAACTCTAAGGAATTATTTATGATTAAGAACTTAAGCCATATCGGAATTGCTGTTAAAGATCTTGATGAAGCTATCAAAATGTATGAAAGCCTAGGACTTACTTTAGATACTACAGAAGAAGTACCTTCTCAAAAACTAAAAGTTGCCTTCTTTACTATAGGAGACACAAGAATAGAACTCTTAGCTGCAACTTCTGAAGATAGTCCAATCGCTAAATTCATTGAAAAGAAAGGCGAAGGGATTCAACATATCGCTCTAGGTGTAGATGATCTTAAAGCTGAATTACAAGAGAAATCTGATAAAGGTTTCCAACTTATCGATAAAGAACCTAGACCAGGTGCTCATGGTGCTGATATTGCCTTCTTACATCCAAAATCAACCAAAGGAGTTCTTATCGAACTCTGTAAAGATAAACACTAATTACCTAATTAGTTAAAATTATAGAGGCACAAGATTAAACTTGTGCCTTTTGTGTTTCTCTTGTGCTAGTCTATTGGGCATCAATTAGACTAAAAGTCAATAGACAAGCAATAGTAAAGATATTTGCTCTATCAACACTTCATGATCTTGCAGATAAAACAGAGCTTGAGCCCTTGGTCGGAAGGCGGGCGTTCCCGCCCGCTTCCAAGCGATAGCTTGGAAAGATAGCTGAAGTGCTCTCCAAGTTATTAGGCAATGGTTTGGCAACTGTTATCTACAAAGATGTCGCTCCTCTGGAGCTAAGAGTTTTAACTTTGTCATCACTCTGAATCCCCAAGGGATGAAAATATAATAGGCAGTGTTCAAAGACACTGTTAATCCTAAATAATTCAGTAGATCTTTGAGAATAGCACTCTGGGATTGCGGGCTTCAGCCCGTATTAGAAGCCGGTAACTCGTTGCCGGTTCTTCTCTGGGATTGCGGGCTTCCAGCCCGTATTAGAAACCGGTAACTCGTTGCCGGTTCTTCTCTGGGATTGCGGGCTTTCAGCCCGTATTAGAAACCGGTAACTCGTTGCCGGTTCTTCTCTGGGATTGCGGGCTTCCAGCCCGTATTAGAAGCCGGTAACTCGTTGCCGGTTTTTATCATCTTGCTGTTAGCAAGATAGATAATATCTCCTCTTTAGGAGAAATGAATACGGGCAGGAAGCCCGCAATCCCAAAAAATCTGCACTCTTCTCTAAAGCTCTACTGCACCATTCGGGTTAAGCAATCATTATAAAATGCCAAGAAACCCTGAAGATGGGAGATGTTATCGACTTGATTAAGGATAAGCCTGGGAAGGGTAGCTTGATACTTGAACAGTCTCAACAGTTTAATTTGGTTTGTTTTTAAGTTTTTATTTGACATAAAATAAATGATTTGATTAAGTAAATTAAAATTGATTTTTGACAAAATTCTTGAAATAATAACAAACAAAACTTTTAACTTAAAAGAAAGAGGATTTTAATGAGAAGTATAGGACCAGTTTTATTTACACTATTTTCCATGATTTTAAGTCTCCATAGCCAAAGTCTACTCAGTCAAACAGAAGCAGAATACTACCAAGTAAAATCCAGACTTACAACACCAGTATTGATAAGCCCTTCTTTCAACCAGCACGAAGTTTTTATTGATAGTCCTTTGGAATGGACAACTAGTGAGGATGTAGATTATTCAATTCTATATATAGCAGACAATTATCAACTTAATGAGGCAACAATTATTAATCCCGGAACCTCACCCTATCAATATAATTTAGAATATAATACTAGATACTATTGGAAAGTTATAGCTGTTGATTCTTTAGGACAAGAAGCTAGCTCTTCAGTCAGTAATTTTACTACTATTTCACAAGCAATTGATTCTTTTCCTTGGGTTGAAGACTTCAGTAACGGTTTTCCTACCGGTTGGACTCAATTTAGACGTCTTCTTTCAGAAAATACTCCTCAAACTCCTCAATTTCTATGGGCTCCTAAAAATTTTGGTAATTTTGATCTTATTACTAATAGCAGTCTGGCAATAAACTTATCTGGTACAATAAATCATTGGCTCATTACCCCAACCATTGATCTAGATGCTACTTTAAATTATGTTTCAATGAATTTTGATTTAGGTTTAACTCAACATGATTTAAATATGCCAACTCCCTTTGGGATAAATGATTACATCGCTGTAGTAATATCAACTGATAACGGAGTAACCTGGTCAAATGCTAATATTCTGCATGAATGGGTTGATGTCAATAATGAAGAAGATCTAATTTATCCTACAGGTAGAAATTACTCAATTTCCTTAGAAGATTACTCAGGATTGATTAGAATTGGTTTTTATGCTGAAAGAAGCTCGGGTTATGAACCAGATAACGACTTATTTATTGATAATGTGGAGTTCGAGGAGTTTGAAATTCCCCAAGAAACACCATTATCAATAACCCCACCTGTCATAAATTTTGGTTCAATCCTCCAGGGAAATGATGTTGATCCTATGATTGTAACAGTAACAAATGAGGGGGAAAGAGTTACTTCAATTCATTTCTGTACAATTACTGATGAGAATTTTGAAATTGTATCATCCAATATCCCCTATACTCTTCCCCCAAACAGCTCATTCAGTCTTGAAATAAAGCCTATAACAAACATAATAGGTCCAAAATCAGGTTATCTTAGAATCAGAGAATCTGCTTATAATGACTATCCTACTCCTTATTATCATAATGCTCCCATCTCTTCTGATATTATCTCAAATCTTGGCGATAATCACATAAACCCCATTACGTTGAATTATCAGGAGCAGATTATTACACAAGGAACAACTACCTATTTCAATAGTAGCTATGACTTTTGTGAAAGCCCGTCCCTTGTTTATAAATTAGTTTTACCTTCCAGATCAATAATGGATATCTCTCTACAAGGGACTTCTTGGGATACTGAACTTTTTGTTTTTAATTCCTATGCTCAAATAGATTCAGCGGTAACTATTTCAGATGCTTGGTATTATAACGATAATGAAGATTCCTCAGGCTTAGGAGGACATCAAATTTCAGATCTTTCTCCTGTTTATAATAGATCTTTATGGTCCAAAATGAATCCTACAGATTCTCAGGCAGGAGAATATTATATTCTAATTTCTAGCCCTTCTCAAAGTCATGGGTCTTTTACCTTGACTGTTAATCTGACTGAACCGCAAATTCCTACAATCTTAGATACTCCACAAGTTCTTCTAATTACTAATCCAAGTCATTGCGAGATTAGCTGGCAAAGAGTTGACTATGCCGACTATTATGAAATATACGCATCTTCTTCACCTGAAGGGCAATTTGAATTGATCGACACCACATCTAACATTTTTTATCTCTATTATGACTCAGCAGAAAAAATATTCTTTAAAATACAGGCAAAGAGAGAAGAATAAAAAGTGAACTAATTTTTGACTACAAATAAAAAGCTTATTTTATTATGATATTTGGGCTAAAAAAGAACTAGCCACTGAAAACACTGAATACACCATAAGGAGAAAACCTCTTTTGTCGGACGGTGGACATCTTGTCCGCTCCCAAGCTGTAAGCTTAGTCAATCTTCAAGTCCTGAAGGGACAACAATATAACAGGCAGTGTTCGAAGACACTGAAAAAAACAAAAAAAGAAGGTTCTCTCTCAAGTAAAGCGGGTATCAGGTAGAAAAAAAATCTCACTAGAAACAGATTTCTGCAAATAAGAGATAAGGCCTCTTCTGTCGGACGGTGGAGATTTTCTCCGCCATTAGCTGAAAGCTAAT
>JAEKNW010000059.1 GCA_016838885.1 Candidatus Cloacimonadota bacterium | reverse complement strand
TTGACCATCTCCCATTTTTAAACCTCATTCGAAAGCAAAGCTTAGTTGTTGCTGGCATAGGGGAAATTCAGGCTCAGGGAGGAATGCTCTTGGTTTAACATGAGCTAGTAATGCTTTTAATATATTGCTAACTTTATAGTAGATGAAGTTATATAATTCATATAGTTTCTCTTTGTTTAGAGTTTTTATACCACTCTCCAATAGCATTTTAATATGTAGTGAAGCCAGCTCTCGATAAACAATCGACATTGCGATTGTCAATATTGCAAGCATAGACTGGAGCCCTTCAAAAGTCTTCACTTGAATGTCTTCCAATCGGTAGCAACTTTTGATGTGGCGGTGATACTCTTCTATTTTCCATCTAAAGCCATAAGCGGTGAAGGTCTCTTTTATTACCTCTTCAATATCGTCATGAGGAGTATTGGTTAGCAAATAACAGTAACCCCCGCCATCTTTCTTCGTTACGACCAGCCAAAGGTCAAAAACTTCACGCCCTATCTTGTATTGCACTTTAACCGCTCCGCACTGGAAAGTACGAACAACCTTCTTATTTTTCCTTATTTTAATAGCACTCATTTGCTTAGAGAGTGATACATTCCTGGCTATATGATCTACAGATACTTCTTCGCCATTATAGATAAACTTGCTTGACTTCTTTAATCTCAGAATAAAACCCTCGCACTGGCGAATAATGAAATTTCTAAGAATCTCTCTGTCCATACCCCGGTCAAGAATGAATTTAAGCCGTTTCGATAGGTTTTCTTTTATCATTTTCAAAGCATTTATCACTTCTAGATTTTCACTTCTGGCACCATGATCAAAGCTGTAAAGTTTGTTGTAAAGTGGTGTCATCTCTCCATTCTTATTAAAATGAACGATATCCATTAACCAATATCCCAATCCAACTCCGCCTTTATCACCATCCTTAACCCAATCAAGCCCTTCCATCATCTTGGCGTATTTCTTCTGGATATCTGAGCCATCTACTAAAATATAATCACCCTGATAAATTTTACCTTTCACACTTTGCAAGTGCCCCCTGAACAGTTTCTCAAAGAACTTTTCTTTATTATAATGAGTTCTAAAGCGCTTGGTTGTCTTGCTAAGAGAGATAGTATCATTGATTCCACTGGCTATTTGATTGACCAAAACAGTTCCATTTTTTAGCATGCCGGTAACCATTTCTCTTACACACCTTGATTCAGGCTTAGTAAGATGTTTTGATAACCTTGTAAAATAGTTGCTTATTTTGTTTTGTACCAGTTTTGTCAATACTTTTGTCATAAAGCTGATTGTTTGAGATATTGTTGTTTGTTTGCACTACAAAAATATCACTTTCAATCAGCTTTCCTCAACTTTACACCCTCTAAATACCACGTAATATCAAGGCTTTGTGAGTTATTGGTGGTGAGTTTGGGGAGATGGCTAA
>JAEKNW010000058.1 GCA_016838885.1 Candidatus Cloacimonadota bacterium | reverse complement strand
AGTTATAGAATGAAAGGGAAAATATAACTAATAATGAGTTACAATAGTGTACCAGATTAAACTTCCAAATCTGTACCATTTTAAACTTCTATTGACAGACTATATTAGCTGCAGAGGCAGCGACATCTTTCACTGGGAGCGCCAGCATCCTGCGGGCAAACTTGGAGCTCCACAAGGAACTCCAAGTGAAGATACCGACAGGGATGTCGACGCTTCAAGTAGATTTGAACATCTCAAATGTTTTCCCCAGCTCCAGAGGAGCGAAATCTTTGTAGTTCAGAAAGAAAAAACTATCCCTAAGCTCCAGAGGAGCGGCACATCTAAAGCTTTTTGTGTCGCTCCTCTGCAGCTAAGATAATGGTTTAGCATCTGTTATCTACAAAGATGTCGCTCCTCTGGTGCTGGTAGAATGGTGTGTTTTCATAGTCCTGTATCTGTTGTGAACATGGCATACTTCAAAGATACTTCTATTACTTTTTTTCTAAGACCCACTTTACTTGAGAGAGAGCCATTTTATTTTTTTATACTTCCATAAATCAGTTCATTGAAACAAATGATTTTTAAATTTTGTCAATTATCCATTAAGCATAGCAGTGATAATTGACAATTCCAAGTATTCATTAAAAAGATATATTCAAGATAATACTACAAATATTGATATAACAAGGATATTCCCTACTATTATTAATATTAACAAGTTATGAATATTTCACTTATAGAAATATTTGGTATTGAAAAGTATTCATATATAAAACAAATAATATATATAAATAGAAAAAAATATTGACAAGTATCGAAATGCAAGATATTTTTGATTAATAAAATCAAAGGAGAAATTATGAAAAAGATTTTCTTGATTGTAAATTTAATTTTACTTTTTGCTTCCTTATCTTATTCTTTAAACACAGGTTTAATAAATCAAAATCCTTTTAAATATTCACGAAAATTAGAACATCATTTAACTTTATCTCTCGATTTTTATATTGAATATCAAACAAGTTCAAAGTCTCAAGAAGATTTTAATCTCATGCTTGATGGTATTAATACATTATCTAAAACCATATCTATAAAATTTGATAAGCAAAATGAACCCTTGGTTGATGTAATCATCAAGTCAAAAAGCTCCGGATGGATAACTTCTAATAAAAACATATTATTTCCAAAAGTAATTGCTGGTGAAAGAAATGATTTTATAGTTTGTTCTCTGTATCTAAATAAGCTGAGTTCTATACTTGAAAATTCTGATGTTATTTTTATTGAACCAGCATTTCATTTGAAAGATACTCTTAATGATTCAGTTATTGATATTGGAGCTGATCAAGTATGGAGTGGAGGACAAAATGGAGATGACTCTATTACTGGAAGTGATGTTTATGTAGGGATCATAGACTCGGAACCCCTTAAAACTCATGAAACTTTCTTAAATGGAGATAATGAATGTCGTTTTGATGATAATTTTAATGACTTTAGTGTTTCTAATCCACAGAATCATGGGACAGCTGTAGCTAGTATTGCTGCAGGTATAGGAGTTGCCTCACAAATCAAAGGTGTTGCCTATAACTCGACAATTTTGTGGAAAGAAAAAGGGACTTCAACGGAGATGATTTTAGCATTTTCAGATATGATTGATTATACTGGCAATGACCCATTAGTAGTTAATCTCAGCCAAGGTTTTTATTTAGGTCCTCATGACGGAACAACATTATTTGAACAAACATTAAATTATATGATTAATGATAACAAAATATTGGTTGTATCTGCAGGTAACTTTAATGAGTTTAATAATCATCTGAGAATGACTATAATTGATGACCAAGTCAAGACAGTGAATATTAGTAATCTTCCCAATGGAACATTGGTGAATAATGAATTTGAGTTAGAGTTTTGGTTTGATGAAGATACTAGCTTAGATGTAAGAGTTAAAGGTCCTAACAGTGAATACAGTAACTGGATTACTCCTAACAATTCGAACACCACACCTTATGAAACTTACACTTTGGGTGATGGTAAGGTCAAAGTCTACAATGGAAGTCAAACCCAAAACGACTTTTTCGAAGAAAGATCAAATGTGATTTATATGAATTTCTGGAAACCTCTATTTGTAACTATAATAGATACAGGTGTTTATAGTATAGAATTTAGAATAAACGAAAATAGTTCAATTGATGATGTTACAATTGATGGATATACTACTTATTATAGTACAATTGATAATAATGGAACAATAAGTTATATCCCAGGCAATTTTTTTCTAAACAATAGTGATTATTCTGAAAATGAATTTGTCGTGGATAGTAAACAATCTATATTATCTCCTGGGTATACTGAAAGAGCAATAACTGTTGGTGCTTGTCAAAAGGAAAATTTTGGTGGAAACATCGCTTCTTATAGTAGTACAGGTCCAAAACGAAATGATTATAGTGAGTTTGTTGGTAAACCTGATTTAGTAGCTCCAGGAGGTGATGGATCAAATCCACAAGACCTCTCGAAAATTCTTTGTGCATCAGCAGGAAATAATTCATCATTTTTTCATGTAGATGGAACAAGTATGGCTGCACCGCATGTTACTGGGGGAATTGCCTTAATAATGCAGTTTTTCCCAAATTTATCTTATCAACAGATAAAGCAGTTAGTAAGAGAGTCTACTATAAGTCCATCTAATATGACATACGAAGAAAGAGTCAAATGGGGATCAGGAAAATTTAACATCCATGAATCTTTTAAAAATTTGGTTGGATATCTAAATGGGATTAATGATTATCCAGCCTTTAAAAATGTTTTTTTATCTAACAACTGTATCTCTGGATTACCTATTGAGATTGTTCAATGGAATTGGAACTCTATTGCCAAACAAAAAATGACCAATGGAGCAATTGTATCATCAGATAATTGCCCTTTTGATGCTGTCTGGTTAGGAGAAGAAATATGGCAAAAATGGATTGAGTTAGGCCATGTAAATAGTTTATTAGGTATGCCAATAACAAGTGAATACATTGATGCAAGTAATAGCAATTTTCATACAGTAGATTTTGAAAATGGAAGAGCATACTTTAATAATCAAGTGGTCATAATTACTGAAAACAATATTGTTATTCCATGTGCTTCTCCTCAAAACATCAACATTTCTAATCAACAAAATAGCATTCAGCTTTCATGGGATCCGGTTACTGTTGATATGAATGGTAATCCTGTAACTCCCGATTTTTATAATGTTTATCGATCCGATACCTCCCCTGATGGTTCTTATGAATTGATTGGAACAACCACAAACAGCTTTTATACTCTGGATGATAGTCGTTCTGTTGTAGATAAAGCTTTTATAAAAGTAACGGCTGAAAAAGAAAGTTCTGGTATTACAGATCCTAATTTTGTGTTAGTACCTGGGGGAACATTCACCATGGGTAGAACAACCGGTAGTGGAGGGTCAGATGAATTACCTACTCACCAAGTAACTCTCTCTTCATTTTATATAGGAAAATATGAAGTAACCCAAGCTGAATATCAAGCAGTGATGGGGACTAATCCTTCTTATTTCTCCGGTTCAGATAAACCTGTGGAAGGAGTTACTTGGTATAATGCAGTTCAATATTGTAATGCTCGCAGTATTGAGGAAGGTTTGACTCCATGTTATAATACTACTACTTGGGAATGTGATTTTTCTGCTAATGGATACAGATTACTTACAGAAGCAGAGTGGGAGTATGCAGCCAGAGGAGGCACTAATAATCCTGATTATCTCTATTCAGGTTCTGATGATATTCATAGTGTGGCTTGGTATGGGCACAATTCAGGCCGCACGACTCATAATGTAGGAACCAAAGCTCCTAATAGTCTTGGTATCTATGACATGTCCGGTAATGTTTGGGAATGGTGTAATGATAGGTATGGGTCTTATTCTTCATCTGCCCTGACTGATCCAGTGGGACCTGCTACGGGCTCTGGCCGTGTGAATCGCGGTGGTAGCTGGGACGGCAGTGCAACTAATTGCCGGGTAGCTTTTCGTATCGAAAGCTTCCCGGCGGATGGCTACGACATTGTAGGCTTTCGCCTTGCCCGTAGTTCTAATTAGTTTATGAGCTATAAACAACAGAGAAATTTCTGAAAGAATTGCGATGGGGGGGGGCAAATAAAAAAAGCCCCCCCCAAGCAATGAGAGAAGAAATTTCGAAAATTTAAAACACAAAGCCACAAATAACACAAAAAAACACAAATAAGTAAGAAGAGCTTTAGCCACGGATAACACGGATAAACACGGATAAAAGCCTCTTCAGTCGGACGGTGGAGATTCTCTCCGCCCATTGCGAAGCAATGATAAAAAAATAGGCTCTCAAGTAGAGTGGTAAGCAAATTGGAGGACCCAAGAAAATAGAAAAAATATTTTTAAATTGTAAACAGTATTATAAGAAAAGTTGTCAAAATTAAACTTTGCTCTTTATCTGAAAGCAGACTAAAGCCCACATTTTTTTAAGTGCCACAAATATGCATTACCAAGGGTTTGCCTTAGAATGCCTTTAAGTATCTCGATGAATCATTGGGATTTCATCGAGATACTAAAGGGAATGACTAAGCTTTCACTAGGATGAGACTAAGGACTATGATATCATTATTGTAAAACATAATTCATAATTCTTATAGTTCCAGAGGAGCGAAACCTTTGTAGGCCAGAAAACCTAAACCATTCCTACATTCGGGTTTATATAATCTGCCTAATCATAGAAATCGATTTTTGAGATAAAACCCAAGAAAGATGATTACAATTATAAGTGAAGAAAAAAGAAGAAAAGGCAAAAATTAATCCCAAGTTTGGGAAAAATAAAAAATAGTTGACAGATTTTAGACTATATTTTATCTTATAAATACTTATTTTATTCGGAGGAGAAAAATGGATAAGAATATTTTTGATTATCAAGATGCTATTGAGAGAGTGGGAGATGAAGAACTACTATATGAATTACTTGATGATTTTCTTGAGTTTTCAGATGAAATATTATCAGATATAGAGAAGGCCGTAAAAGAGGGTAATTCTACTATGATTAGGAATAGTGGACACACCTTAAAAGGTACTGCTGCAAATCTTTCCTTACAAAATTTGAGCGATATAGGACTAGAAATTGAAACTGCAGGGAAGGCAGAATTAACTGACAAGTATGAAGATCTTTTTGCCAGGCTCCAAAGTGCTGTTGCTGAATTCAAAAAATTTATGCAAGAAAAGTAGGAATTTCAGAAAAGTATTGACTTAAAAACCATGTAAATTTTATAGAACATATAATTAATAAAAGGAGAAATAATATGAATAATATAATACCAAGTTTAATGATGGCAGGGCAGAATACGGCTGAAGGTGGACAAGGTGGGGGATTGATGGGTACACTTATCATGTTTGTACCACTAGCTCTAATCTTCTATTTCTTGATAATTAGACCTCAGAAGAAACAACAAAAAGAACATCAAGCAATGATCGAAGGATTACAAAAAAATGACTATGTTCAATTGAGTAGTGGTATTTTAGGTAAAATTACTAAAATCGACAGTGAAAAAAGTATTATTAGTATCGAGATTGATAAGAATACTCACACTGTTATTGATGTTGTGAAATCTTCTGTTGTAGGTAAAGTAAATGAACAAGGTGAAAAGTAATAAAGCAAATCTCTTGAAAATCAGAATTGTCGGAGATAAGACCCTTCGCATGGAAGCTCAAGCAGTTACAGAATTTGATCAAGAACTTCGAGACTTTATAGATGATTTAACTTACACTATGTATGAAACAGATGGGGTGGGCTTAGCAGCTCCCCAAGTCGGTGTCAGCAAAAGAATCTTTGTCGTTGATTTTTATTGGGCTGAAGATGGAGCAGTTAAAAAACCACGGGTTTTTATTAATCCTGAGATTGTCTTCTCTGACGGAAAAATTACTCATGAAGAAGGTTGCCTCAGTGTGCCGGAAGTCTATGAAAAAGTTACCAGAGATAGTCATATTAAGATAAAAGCTCAAGACATTTATGGTAACCCTATTGAAGAAGAATTTAAAGAATTTCCTGCTGTAGTCTTTCAACATGAGTTTGATCACCTGAAAGGTATTCTCTTCATAGATCACCTGACTAAGATGAAGTATCTACTCCATAAGCATAAAATTAATCAATATCTTAAAAGAACAAATGCCAATGGCGAAAATATACAAAACTGAAGAGCTTAAAAAAATTATTTTTTTAGGTACTCCAGAATTTGCAGTTCCTTCCTTGGAAAAATTAGCCTTAACAAAATATCGGCCATCTTTAGTAATTACTCAGCCCGATAAACCAAAAGGTAGAAAGCAAGTATTGCAAGCACCTCCTGTTAAAATTAGCAGTCTAGAACTCGGGTTGCCAGTTTATCAGCCCTCAAATATCAATTCTGAGGACTCTTTAGCAAAAATTAGGGATGAGTATCCAGATCTACTAATTACGGTCGCCTATGGCGGTTTTTTGGGTAAATCTATCCGAAAAATAGCACCTTTGGGGTGCATAAACCTCCATCCCTCATTATTACCTAAACTGAGAGGGGCATCACCACTCCAAAGTACCCTCTTCAATAATGAGACTAGATCCGGACTAACAATATTCAAAATTATTGCAAAAATGGATGCAGGTCCTATCATCAAGCAAGAGGCATTGAATATACCTACTGATATGAATTATAGTGAGTATTCAAAGTATGCCGCCGACCAAGGAGCTGAATTTCTGATAAAAACTTTGGAAGATATTGAAAAACGAGGAATTGAATTAATAGACCAAAATCATGAGGAAGCTACCTTTACAGAGAAAATTGATAAAGAAAGTCTTCTTATTAACTGGAAATCGACTTGCACTCAAATTATTGGAAAAATAAGAGGATTGTCCTATCAACCAGGTGCCAGGACCCTTAGAAGTGATCAAGTTATTCAAATACTTAGAGCAATAAAATATTCAGAATCAACTAATTACGAAGCTGGGACTATTACTCATATTATCAAAAATGAAGGCTTTGTCGTAGCTTGTCAAGATGGGGAAGTCCTAGTAACTGAAGTTAAACCGGAAGGAAAGAAATTAATG
The DNA here is from genome assembly GCA_016838885.1 of Candidatus Cloacimonadota bacterium. Lineage (GTDB taxonomy): Bacteria > Cloacimonadota > Cloacimonadia > Cloacimonadales > JAFGVF01 > JAEKNW01. The sequence goes on along the minus strand of JAEKNW010000058.1, from coordinate 12,950 downwards.
AGTGCTCATTCCTATAATCTGGGAGCACAACTGAAGCTTTATGAAAAACTTGGATAATCTTCTTTATCGAATTTTACTTAAGACTAATCTTGCACTTTTAGTTATAACTTTCATATTATACCCCTTTAGGAGATCTCTTTCTTTAGGCTTTTTAGATAGCAAACTTTTAATTACATTGATGATATCCCTTCTTTCATTCTTACTTTTTGCTATTATCATCTCAATCTATAATATAAAATTCGCAAAGAGATTGGTCTTTCCCAACATAAGTTATTATCTTCTCTATCACATAATATTTCCCATTATCCATAAGCTATTTAGTAGCCAAAGCAAGGGCTATGAGAAGTTCTCTTCTCTTTTGATAGATTATAATAACAGGATTCAAAGAAAGCAAATTAATAAGTATAAGAAGGATGAAGTCTTAATTCTTTTACCTCATTGCTTGCAATATACGGATTGTCCTAATAAAATAACAAATGATATTAACAACTGCAAGGAATGTGGTAAATGTGTCATACAAGACTTTAAAAAAATACACCAAGACTATGGTGTCCAAATAAAAGTTGCCACTGGTGGAACCCTGGCAAGAAAGATTATCAGTGACTTAAAACCTAAAGTTATTTTAGCTGTAGCATGTCATCGAGACTTAACCGAAGGAATCAAGGATGTTGAAGTTATTCCAGTACTAGGATTTCTTAATGAAAGACCTAATGGCCCCTGCTTCAATACAAGCTGTGATGTAAATGAAATCAAAAACACATTAGAAAAAATATTATAGAGGTTTCACGTGAAACATAGATATCTAACTGCTTTATTAGTAATAGTTTTAGTAAGTAATTTTGGCTTGATCTATTTTATTTTAAATGGAGGGGAGAAGAGGGATAATAAAGAAGAATATGTCCGAAAAGCAGACTTTGAGGCACTTAAACATGCTTTATTTCAAGATTCTACTTATTCCCTGGATTTAGAAACTAAGGTTGTTCTCTCTGCAAAGGAGATTTCTAAATCAGTGGTTTCTGTAAATGTTCTAAAAAGACATGCAGTACGCACTAGACCATACTCCATTTTTGATCAGTTCTTTGGATATTATCCTCGTTATCAAGAGGTAAAATCAGTCGGAACAGGAGTGATAATCACCCAGGATGGCTATATCATAACCAATGCTCATGTTGTGGAACAAGCAATTGATATTACGGTAGTATTAAACGATGGACTTCATCAAGAAGCTAAATTAGTTGGTATTGCTGAGGATCACGATGTGGCTGTGCTTAAGATTGAGGGAGATGATTATCACCAAGCTAAAATTGCTGATTCTGATAAATTGCAGATAGGACGCTGGTCAATAGCTTTGGGTAACCCCTATAGTTTTATCATAAAAGATTCAAAGCCTACTCTTTCATTTGGAGTAATATCAGCCTTAAATAGAAATTTTAGCGACCCCAGTTCAAATAACAATAAAATTTATAAGAGAATGATTCAAACAGATGCTGCTATTAATCCCGGTAATAGTGGGGGACCTCTAGTAAATATTCAAGGTGAAGTAATCGGGATAAATACTTTTATATTATCAGAATCTGGTGGATCTGTTGGGATTGGTTTTGCTATACCAATTAATAGAGTCAAGAAAGTCGTTTATGAGTTAGTTAAGTTTGGCAAGATTAGAACAATTGATTATGGTTTCCAGATTACATCCTCTACTATAACTCGCAATAATGACCAAAAGATGGTTGTTGTAAGGATGAAGAAAGGTTCTGCTTGTGAAAAAGCAGGACTTCAATTAGGGGATACCTTACTTGCTATAAATGGACTAGCAATATCTGATAGAGCAGACATTAATCTTGCAGTTATAGATATTTTTGTAGGCGATGAAGTATTATTGGATATTGTTAGAAATAACCAGAAGATGCAAATTTCTTATGTTATAGAAGAGATGGGTTAAACCCAAATAATACAGTAGTTCTTTGTGAATAGCACTATATTCATTTGCAAAAGTAACTTCCATAATTTTCAGGAATATATATATTATATACCTTCAAATTCTGTAAGTTATTTTGCTAAGAGAATCTGCACTCTTCTCTTAAGCTCGACTGCACCATTCGGGTTAAATTAATCCATCTTCAGCAAAACTAAAGACATCATCAAAGCCAACAATAAAATGATCTAACAGCCTGACATTTAGATATTTAAGAAAACTCTTCAAACTATTAGTTGTCGTAATATCTTGTTCAGAAGGCTTACAATCTCCTGATGGATGATTATGCACAACTATAACTCCTGTGGCTGATATATTAAAGACCTCTTGAGCTATTAAACTAAAATCTATCAATGTCTTAGTAGAATTACCTTTAGAAATAACAGCATCTTTTAGTAAGATGTTTTTGCTATTAAGATAAAGCACTCTAAACTCTTCGTTCTTAACTCCCCGATACTTTAATATTAGATAATTATGCACAGCCTCAACTGACTTGAATACATGTATTCTGTTCATCTTCTCCCTAAGTAAACAGACATTTACATCCTTAAATAGTTTTATAGTTGTAGCTGTTTTCAATCCTATACCATTTATATTGGTTAAGTCAGCTACAGAAGCATTCATAACAGAGTTTAAGCCACCAAAAGTGTCTAAGAGATACTTAGCTAATGTTTTTGTGTCTTTTCTGACGATTGTTAAAGAGAGAATTAATTCCAGTACTTCATAAGGCTGAAAGTTGTCTAAAGTTTCATTTGTATAGCGAGTTTGTAGTCTGTTTTTATGTCCTTCTTGATACTTTTTCTTTACATCATTTACTGTTTCCATATAACCTCTATTGCTCAATATAAAGCGAAACAGGCATAGTATCCTGTTTCGCAAAGTGTTGATTTATTTCCTCATATCTTCTCTAAATTTATCAAGTTTGTTCTCTATTTCAGGGTGCTTCAAAGCTAGTATCTGAGCAGCTAAGATTGCAGCGTTCTTTCCACCATTTATTGCAACGGTTGCCACAGGGATTCCAGTGGGCATTTGGACAATTGACAGAAGAGCATCTTCTCCAGCTAAAGTAGCCCCTTGAAAAGGAACCCCAATAACCGGGAGACAGGTATGAGATGCTACTACTCCAGGTAAGTGAGCTGCCATCCCGGCTCCTGCAATCAGTACTTCAATTCCATCTGATTTAGCATTCTTGGCTAAAAGCATAGTTTGCTCTGGTTTTCGATGAGCAGATGAAATATAGAAATCATAGTCTATCCCAAATAGTTCTAAATATTCTAAGATCTTATCAGCTTGTTCTTGGTCTGATTTACTGCCAATTATTACTCTTACTAATTTAGTCATCACTTAATTCCTGAAGTGCTTCATAGTTCAGCCAATAAACTATGAATTTGGTTAATATCATTAGTAGTATTTAAGATTTTAATATTTTCATCATTTAACATTATTTTAGATAGATAGGAAAGTGAAAAAAGATGTTGCTTGTCATCATGAAGAAGAAGCATGAAGAAAAGAGTTACCGGTTTTTCATCAGGTGAATCAAAATCAACTCCTTCAGGACATCTTCCAAATAGAACAGTTGGTTTTTTAATTTTTGTTGGGTGAAGATGGCGTGGATGTAACAAAGCAACCCCATTACCTACAGCAGTAGAAACTAACTCTTCTCGTGCTACCACTACTTCATATAGCCAACGGGCATCTTTAACTAGCTTTAACTCCTTGGCTTTTTCTGACATTACTCGGATCGCTTCATACTTAGTCTTTGCTTCGAAATCTAAGAAAATACACTCTGACCTGAAATATTCTCTAAAGCGACATATAGTCTTTTTCATAGCAAGATCTTTTATCTCTTGTTCATTAAGAATCTCTAGCCAACTATCAATTGAGGATACATCAATTTTTACATTCTTGCCAACTGTTTTTACTTCAAAGAGTTTTTGAGAAATCATCTCATCAATTACACTCTCAGTAATTTTGAGGTACTCTGCAGCCTCACTTTTCGAGAGTAACTTTTTATCCATCTTTCCTCCACTTTATTTTAATAATTTATTTCAAAGTACATTCAGAATATTAATTTAAACTATATTTCTAAACTATTTCTTGACAAATACAATAATTATTAGACCTTATAAACATGGTCAAGAAATTTATTAAATATTTTATCGTAATTAGTATTTTTGTGCTGTCTGGATGCAGTTATTCACTCCGTACAAATCAATATCCGTACCTAAAAACTATTAGGATTTTACCTGTAGAAAATAGAACGACGGAGAGTGATATTGATTTAGAAGTGTTTGAGTTTTTATCTAATAACTTTCAACGTGATGGAAGATTACTTCAAGTAACTGAAGGTCCGGATGTTTTATTAGAATGTGCCTTAACTTTCTATGAAGAGATTATTTATAGCTCTGATAGTGCTAATAATATCGAAGAATATCAGGTTAAAATGAACTTTTCAGTCAAAATGACAGATTTGATTAATGATAAAGTTCTCTATGATAATAAAAGACTGGCACTTGCTCAAAGATATGCTGTTAATGAGGCTAACTCAAGTGCTGATTATACTAACAGAGATGATGCTGAAAATGCTATCTATGATGATCTGTTCACTAAAATAATACAAAATACATTGGAAGATTGGTAGTAATGAGAATTAATAAATATATCGCTAAGAGTACAGGTTGCTCTAGACGTCAAGCTGATGAGCTTATTTTAGCCGGGAAAGTCCGTGTTAATAACAAAGTATGTGAAGATTTATCAACACTTGTGTTCGAGCATGATGATAAAATTGAATTGGATGGACAAGATATTAAGTTGGATATTCCTCTTCTTTATATCATGATGAATAAACCGAAAGGACTGGTCGTTACTAGATCTGATGAATGGGATCGCAAAACCGTTTATTCTATCTTACCTCAAGAATTTGCTTTCGTAAAACCGGTAGGAAGATTAGATAAAGATTCTGAGGGATTGCTTCTGTTAACTAATGATGGAGAAATGATTAATAAAATACTCCATCCCAAATACAAACTTGAAAAAGTATATCAAGTCATTGTTGCAGGTAAAGTTAATAAAGGGCAACTGACTAAACTTCGCGAAGGAATTGATATTGGGGATGGTATTACTCAACCGGCAGGTGTTTATATTAGAAGAAACGATGAAAGGAAAACAACCCTTAAGTTTGTTTTAAAAGAGGGAAGAAAAAGACAGATCAGAAGAATGCTGGAAAGTGTTGAAGCTAAGGTAATAAGCTTAAAAAGAACCCAGATAGGTGAGATTCAATTAGGAAGACTCCCCTTAGGACAATGGAGATACCTGACAAGACAAGAAATTATGTTTTTAAAAAAGGATAAATAGAGGAAAAGGTTATGAAAATCGGATTAATAGGACTACCTAAAAGTGGCAAAACCACTATATTTAATGCACTCACAGGAATGGATATTGAAGTAAGTGCTTATAGCCAAGGTGAATCAGAACCAAACCAATCAATTATAAATGTTGTTGATGAAAGAATTACTAAACTTTCTGAGATGTATAATCCCAAAAAGACTATCTATGCTACTATTGAATATATTGATTTTGCCGGAGTAAATAAAAGTGACCAAAAGCAAGAACTTATGTCTGGGCAAGGAATGGTGCTACTCAAAAATACAGATGCTTTAGCTCTGGTTGCAAGGAAATTCTCTGATTCTGTCTTAGATGAGATGTATGGAGAAGCAGACCCGGTTGCTGAAATAGATACCATTGAAGCTGAAATGATTATATCAGACTTAATCATTGCCGAAAAAAGATTAGAAAAAATTGCTTTGAGCTATAAAAGAGGGATTAAAACCCCAGCCTTACAAATTGAAGAAAAAGCTATAAATAGTGTCATAGAGCACTTGAATGCTGAGAAATCACTAAGAAGCTTAGAACTTCCTGAAGAAGAAGAGAAAGCTATTAGAGGCTTTCAATTTATAAGCAAAAAACCACTCTTAGTTATTCTCAACACTGATGAGAACCACTATCATCAAAACCAAGATATTATTAACCAATTACAAGATAAATACCCTATCCTAGAGTTTGCCGGTAAATTTGAATCTGAACTAAATGGCTTAGATGAAGATGAGAAAGAGGTCTTCATGGAAGATATGGGAATTGTTGATTCAGCTCGAGATACACTGACAAAATTCTCTTATGATATTTTAGGTTACTTGAGTTTCTTTACAGTTGGGAGTGATGAAGTAAGAGCTTGGACCATAGAAAAGAACTCCAATGCCGTTGAAGCAGCAGGAAAGATTCACTCTGACCTTGCTCGCGGATTCATTAGAGCTGAATGCTTTAATTATGATGACCTTATTTCTCTAGGCAGTGAAAAAGCTTTGCGTGATAAGGGATTATTTAGATTAGAAGGGAAGACTTATCTTGTCAAAGATGGAGATATTTTAAATATTAGGTTTAATGTTTAATAAGGGGATGATGAGTTATGGCAAAGAAGATTAAAACGGAAATACCTCAGGTTAAGAAAACTAAAAACGAAACACCTGAGAAAAAGAGACATCAACTAAATCCTGTAGCTGTTAAGATAATAAGAGTTATTGCAATTATCTGTTCTTCTCTCTTGATTTATGCTTTAATTATCAAGAACCAACTTTTGCAAGATGATTTTAGTAAGATTCTTAACTTAGCTGCTCAAGAAGGGGTCTTTTCAGTCTTTTCAGGAGATTTAGCCCTTAATAATTATGTTGGTCCCTTAGGTGCAATCTTCGCTTACTGGTTCTCTTATCTTTTTGGACACTACCTTGTTATCATAATAATGCTAGGCTTTATAGTTAAGAACCTAATCTCCTTATTTGGGGATAGGAGACATGAATTGCTTCATCATATAACCTTGTTCATGGGCTTTTTTGTCTTTATTCAAATGCTGTTAACTAACTTCAATATGAATGCTCCAATCGTTATGAATGGGGTAATCTCGGTTGCTATCAATAATGGATTAATCAGGGTTATTGGGACTAAGGGAACTACTGCTTTCTTGGTTATTACTCTAATTCTTGATATTCTTTTAATATTTGGATGGGAGCCTGTCAAAACTACTTTTATTGCTGTTGGAAAGACAATTTTATATCCTTTCTTCAGAAATAAAAAAGAGGATGAGGATGATGATTTAGACATCAAAATTGATAGAAGATTCACTGAACCTAAACCAGATCTTGGTAGCAGTAAAAAGAAGGAAAAAACTCCTGAAATTGCTATCAATAACCATAAAGATACCCCAAAAGTTGTTGATTTCCCGGACGAAGAAGCTGATGAAGATAATGATGTTTGGAGTCCTGACCAAAATATTAAAAATAATGATTATAAAATAAATCAACCTGAAGTGAGTAAACTTGTCTCAATTATGAAAATTAAACCAGCAACAATTGAGGGAGAAACAGGGGCTGCTGAGAAATATCTTAAACCTAATATAGAGGAATTTCTAAAAATTGATACCCATATTACTGATTATGACAAGAATGAAATTGAAGAGAATATCAAAAGAACAAGCACTATTCTTAAAGAAAAATTAGGTGAGTTTGGAATTGAGGCTGAAGTAATTAATGTAAATATTGGACCTATCATTACCCAGTATGAATTGAAGCCGGCTCCGGGCGTTAAAGTTACTAAATTTACATCTTATGCAGATGATTTAGGATTAGCTTTGAAAGCAACTTCAATTAGAATTCAAGCTCCTATCCCAGGACGAGGGTTAGTGGGCATTGAGATACCCAATAAGCATCGTGATGTCATCTATTTAAAAGAGATTCTCATGTCTGAAGAGATGAAAAAGAATGATAACACTCTTACTATCGGACTAGGTAAAGATATTTCAGGAAGAGCAGTTGTTGCAGATTTAGCTAAGATGCCTCACCTGTTAATAGCAGGTGCTACAGGTTCTGGTAAATCAGTTTGTATCAATACAATAATCTTAAGTCTCTTGCTTAGGACTACTCCAGATGAAGTTAGGATGATTATGATTGACCCTAAAAGGGTAGAATTAGCCGGATATGGCAATATTCCTCATCTTTGGACTGATGTAGTTACTGATCCTGAAGAAGCTCTAGAGACCTTTAAATGGGCTGTAGAAGAGATGGAAAGAAGATATAGTCTTTTACAAGAACTAAAAGTAAGAGAAAGAGAAAGTTTCAATAAGAAAGTTGAAAAGATGAATTCCAAGCTGAAAGCAGATGAAGAGCCTGAGTATCAGAGAATGCCTTTTATTGTGATAATTGTGGATGAGTTTGCGGATTTAATCATGACTGCCGGTAAAGAGATAGAGTTACCTATCACAAGGTTAGCTCAGATGGCTCGTGCAGTAGGAATGCATATTATATTAGCGACTCAAAGACCGTCTATCAAGGTTATTACAGGTATTATTAAAGCTAACTTCCCGGCGAGAATAGCATTTCAAGTCTCTTCACGAGTAGATTCGCGAGTTATCTTAGATGAGATGGGAGCTGAGAAGCTCTTAGGAAAGGGTGATATGCTTTTTGTCCCACCGGGAACAAGCAGAATTCAGAGGATTCATGGAGCTTTTGTTTCAGATAATGAGATTAATGAAGTGATTGAATATTTAGAGACCCAGCCTAAGCCTGCTTTTAGAATGGAAAGAATGATATCAAGCTCAGATAATATGGAAGCTTTTGATTATGATGATGAGCTATTTTTAGATGCTGCCAAGCTAATAGTAACTTCTGATGTAGCTTCTGTTTCCATGCTTCAGAGAAGTTTTAAAATTGGTTATGCCAGAGCCGGAAGGTTGATAGATATGCTAGAACAGGCTAATATTGTTGGTCCTCATAAAGGTTCTAAATCAAGGGAAGTAATTGCTAGCATGGAGGATTTAAGAATCTATGAAGACGATCAAGAGTAAACTTGTTTTTTTTATCCTACTAATAACAGGAAGTTGTTTAAGTGGGATAAGTCCCCAAGTTTTATACCAAGACCTGATGGAAAAATATAATCTTATTGAAACCTTTCAAGCTGATATTCAACAGACCTCCTACTATTCCGAAATTGATTATTACAATGTTTCAGAAGGAAGAATTTATCATAATCCGGATAAAATATTCATTGAATATTCATCTCCGAAGTTAGAGCAAATCTCTTTGTCTGACAATGTGGTAAGGATATACCAAGCTGAAGCTGATAGGATGATTATAACTTACGCAGATTCGACTTTTGCCACCTTAAACATTAAATATTTAATCGAAAAAGTATGGAATAATGAAACAGTTTCGATAGTAGAAAATGATAGCATATATGTGGTCAAAATAGCTATGACTGAGAAGAATGCCATTGCTAACATAACTAATGTTGAATTTTCTATAGATAAGAACAATAAATTAGTTGAGAAAGTTAAATATCAAGATGATTTAGCTAATGAAGTTCAAGTGATATTTTCTAATATTTTGTTAAATGAAGCAATTAATGATGAACTTTGGGATATTGATATTAGTCCAAATACCCAAATTATTGATTACAGAGAATAACTTAAAAGGAGAAAGATTATGATAGCTGTAATAATGGCTGGTGGTTCAGGAACAAGATTCTGGCCTCAGAGTAGAATGGCAAAACCAAAACAGTTTTTAGAAGTAATGGGTGAGAAATCCATGATTAGACTAACTATGGATAGATTAATAGAAGAGCTGCCTGTTGAGAAGATATTTGTTGTTACTGCTGAATCTCAAGTAGCATTAGTTAAAAAACATTTACCTGAATTACCGGCAAAGAATGTAATTATTGAACCTTTTGGCATGAATACAGCCCCCTGTATTGCCCTAAGTTATGCCTATATTAAGAGATTTGCTTCCCTTACCGAAACTATGATAATTCTTCCTGCAGATCATCTGATTACCAAAGTAGATGCCTTTTTAGAGAACATCAATAAATCTCAAGAATTAGCAAGAGCTAGTTTCTTAGTAACATTTGGTATTATTCCTACATATCCTGCAACCGGTTATGGTTATATTCAAGCAGGTGAAGCAGCTAATGATTTTAGTTTTCAAGTAGCTCAATTCAAAGAGAAACCCAATTATGAAACAGCTCAAGAGTTTCTAAAATCAGGTAATTTCTTCTGGAACAGTGGGATGTTTGCTTGGACTATTGGGGCCATTGAAGAAGCTTATCAAAAATACTTACCTGAAGTAACAAAGGTTTTAGACTTGATTGAAGCTGAATGGAATAGTAAAGGTGAAAAGGCTGATATAGCAAAGATTTATGCTCAGATGCCTAAGATCCCTGTAGATATAGGGATCATGGAGAAAGCTGAAAAAAGAGCAGTTATACCTGTTGATCTAGGGTGGAGTGATGTTGGTTCATGGCGGGCTTTAGCTGATATTTCTGAAGCTGATAAAGATGGTAATACTATTCCTGAAGAATCTTTTGTAGTTGATTCTCAAGGTAATTATATTCGTTCAAAAAAGTTTGTAGCTCTGATTGGAGTCGAAGATTTAGTATTGGTTGAGACTGATGATGCTATCCTTTTAGCTAAAAAAGAGAGAACCGAAGACGTAAAAAAAGTTGTTGAATATCTAAAAACAAATAATGAGAATCTTCTCTAATGGTTACAAGCAAAATATTCAATAAAACTTTGATAGGGATGCTTCATGTTCAAGCACTTCCCGGAACACCTAAGAACTATCTCTCAATGCCGGAAATAATAGATTTCTCTTGTCGGGAAGCTGAGATATTTGTTAATAATGGGATTTATACTCTCATAATTGAAAATATGCATGATATTCCTTATCTTAATAGCAAGGTAGGTCCTGAAATAACTTCTGCAATGGCTATTATAGCTTATGAACTAAAGAAGAGATTTTCTCTAACCCTAGGAATCCAAATCTTAGCCGGAGCTAATAAGGAAGCTTTAGCAACAGCCTTGTGTTCAGGTGCAGATTTTATCAGGGCTGAGGGATTTGTCTTTTCTCATGTTGCTGATGAGGGGATGATGAACTCCTGTGCCGGTGAGCTTCTTCGTTATCGTAAGGCGATGGGAGCTGAGCATGTTAAGATTATTACTGATATCAAAAAGAAGCATTCTGCTCATGCTATTACAGCAGATGTAGATATTAGAGAAACAGCTAAGGCTGCTCAGTTTTTTGCAGCCGATGGAGTCATTATCACAGGAGCTTCAACCGGATTAAGTGCTGATTTAGAGGAGCTAAAAAGTGTCAAAAAAAGTGTTGATATTCCTGTTCTGATTGGTTCCGGCATAAATGAGAAGAATCTAATCTCTTACTTAGAATATGCAGATGGGTTGATAATAGGCTCGTATTTTAAAGAAAATGGTTATTGGGCAAATGAGCTTTCACTTAGTAGAATCAAAAAGATTGTAGCTGGGTATAAAGATTATTCATTAGGGATAACATCAACAACTTGATTTTTATTGTTTTTCTTACCCCAATATAGTTTCTTATCGGCAAGGTCAATGATCTGATTGATATGTTGATCTCTTTCATAAACAGCTAAACCAAAAGTCATAGTAATAGAAATAATTCTACTATTATAGTTGAATTCGAAATTTCTTATCTCTTTCAATATTCTTTCAACAATAATTTTCCCGATTTTTAAATCTGATTCTGCTAAGAAGATTAAAAATTCTTCTCCACCCCATCTACAGAAGAAGTCAATATTTCTAATAGTATTCTTGATTAAATTAGTTAATGAAATCAAGATATAATCTCCGGTTTCATGACCATAAGTATCATTTATTTTCTTGAAATCATCTATATCTCCATAAGCTAAAATAAAAGGAGTTGCAGTTCTTTTATATCTCAATTGTTCATATTCTATTTTTTCTAAGAAGTACTTTCTATTAGGGGCTTGGGTCAGATAATCACGATTTGAGAGAGCATTAACTTTCTCATAGGCAATTTTAAGTTTTTCATTGTTTAACTCAACTTCCTTATAGGCCTTTTCTAGTCTTGTATTCTGTTCTAACAAATATTTATAATATCTTTTTAAGTCAGCATTAGCGTTAGCAAATTGACTAATATCCTCAATAATGATAGAATAGCCAATCAGATGGGCTAATTTGAAGATGGGGGTAATCTGCATGTTATAATGTTTATTTGCATCATCCCATTTCCCATTTACCTCTAAAGACTCACCCAGGTAATCTGAACCTTCACTAACAATTTTATCCCACAATTTTTGATGGTTGGTATTAAGTTTTAGATTAATTTGTTTTCTAACTATGGGGTATTCATTATAAATATTGTGAAAGAAAGTAGAAAAGTTCTTATTAAACAACAAGAAATTCAGGCTTGTGGTCAGAAAGGCAATTCCCATAGAACTATGCATAAAGACGTGGTCAGCATAATAGATAAAATCATCAAAGGAATAAGTGTGATTTTTCTTAAAAGTGTACTTGAGTAAATCGACACTTTCTAAGGCTATATGAAGGTCTATGAGAGATTCTAACTGTTTGGAGGATATATTTAATGGTATAGCGTGAAAAATATTTCTCTTGTAAAAATCATCGATTTCTGCTGAGGTTTTGGTAACTCCAATAATTATGTGGGGATTTATATCGGTAATTGATTCAATATGTTCAATATCAGAGAATACCAATTTTACTTGGCTATAATCTTGACACTCCTCTATGATATTCAATCTAAACCTTTTAACTACTTCCTCTAATATTCTATTAAAATCATCATTTTTAATAAAATTTAGAACCAAAAAATCTCGCATAATTTCCCCATTATTTTTCATTATTTCTCTCATTTCTATATTGCTAAATGAATAGAAAGTTGTAAAGAACTTTTTTGTTTTTTTTACTTAAGAGAGTTGAATTTTCTAATATTAAGCCACTCTGGATATTATGGTGCGTTCACTTAAACCCGAATGATGCAGTAGGATTTTAGGGAAGAGTGCAGATTCTTCTAGCAAAATAAGTTACAGAATTTGAAGGCATATAATATATATATTCATGAAAATTATGTAGCTTACTTTTGCA